>JABDKT010000094.1 GCA_013002065.1 Flavobacteriaceae bacterium | reverse complement strand
GTGCAAACTAATCCATACTTAGCTCACTTGATGAAACGGCTTCAAAGAAATTGAAGCCGTTTTTTTATTGGTGTATTTAAATATTTTATGCTATTTTCACCTCATGGCGAAAACCTACTCCCCACTTCCTCTTGAGCAATCAAAGTATGCTAATAGTTACAGAGAGAAAATCGACTTTTCCTTTGGTAATTTTTATATTTTCGATGATTATGTTGTGGGTGAAGTTGCAGAAGGTATTCATTTTAACTGGGATAAGGCCAAACTTATAATTGAAGCCGTCTACAATTATTTTAATGATCGTGAGATAAAAGTTTCATATGTTTCCAATCGAATTCATTCTTATTCGGTGCAGCCAAATGATTGGATCCAATTCTTTAAAGAACGACATAATATTAAAGCTGTTGCTGTAGTATCACACAATGAAAAGGGACTAATGAGTGTGGTTTTAGAAAAGATATTTTCCAAAGCTCCTATTAGAAAGTTTAGGGAACTCGATAAGGCAGTTGATTGGATTTTGACCAATAAAACTGAGAAAGTCTCGCTTTAATTTACTTCGATGGCGGCTGCGATGGTCGTACTTCAATCTTACTAGGTAAAGTTCGAGGGTGCATTCGTAGTAAGTCAACAACCATCTGGCCCAGATCCTCAATTTGTATTTTCCAAGCACCACTGTCATCGGGTGCATTGCCGTTGAAATGAGTGGATACACTTCCGGGCATTATCGTACTTACTTTTACTCCGTGTTCTCTTAAATCCAACATAACAGACTGTGTAAACCCGGTAAGACCAAATTTACTTGCATTATAGGCGCTTCCATTCGCGAAGAAGTTTGTTCCTGCCAAACTGGAAATCGTAATATAATAGCCTTTGTTTTTTACCAGTTGACCTATGGCTGCTTTAAGTGTATAAAAAGCTCCGGTAAGATTAGTATCTATGGTTTCGTTCCATTGCCTCAGGCTCAACTCGTGCACTGGAGCAAAATGTCCCAAACCGGCATTGGCAATTACGATATTCAGTTTCTTGAAGTTATCAAGGACCAATTTAACTGCGTTTCTCATGCTTTCGAAATCTCTTACATCGGCTTGGAGTCCAATAGCAGTAGCGAAGTCATTACCACTTTCGTTCAACTTTTTAGCCGCTTCATCCACAGACTCTTGTGTTCGTCCTGTAATGGCAACATGAACTCCCTGTGCCATCAATGCCTCTGCCACCCCGAAACCAATTCCCTTTGTTCCTCCTGTTATTAACGCTACTTGACCTTGTAGTTTTACCATTGTCGACACTTTTTTTAATTGTACTACGAAATTAATCCCTAAGTTTAATAATTCCTATTTTTAGGTCAATGAAAGTTGTTGCCTCTTTATTTTCGTTCCTATTTTCACTAATGAGTTTTCCTCAAGATAACTTAGTTGACTTGGCTAATTCTAATCCCCCATTTGATTACGAAATTAGATATGCTACTTCGAATAATTTTATTGGAGAGGTACTCTACGACTGTAGCGTTTGTTTATTACAACCGGAAGTCGCCGAAGCCTTACAACAAGCCAATCAATATTTTTGTGAAAAGGGATATCGTATTAAGCTATATGACTGTTACAGGCCTCTAGACGTTCAAAAAAAGATGTGGGCCAAGGTTCCAAGACCCACCTATGTGGCCAATCCCTATGGCAAGGGTTCGATTCACAACCGTGGAGCGGCCGTAGATATAACCTTGGTAACCATCGACGGATGTTATGTTGATATGGGAACCGATTACGATTTCTTTGGAAGAGAGGCACATATAGACAACTATAATTTTCCGAAGGAAATCCTCGCCAATCGAGATTTACTCATACAGGGAATGCGCAAACACGGATTTCAAACCGTACGTACAGAATGGTGGCATTATAGCTTTCGGAAGAATCGAAGCTTCGCCACTATGAATACTCCTCTGCCCTGCGATTAATTAGTGAAGAAAGAGTACTTCGGTGTGCTACATTGCATATATTTGCACAAAATTTTGAGAGTGGATATTTCAGTAAAAAATTTCAGAATAATTAGTACCATGGAGGCAATATCCTTTTTATTCCTGCTGGGAATTGCGATGCCCTTAAAATACATTTGGGATATGCCAATGGCGGTGAGCGTAGTAGGAATGGCGCATGGAATACTTTTTATGCTCTATATCTATGGTGCCTTCATGCTTAAAGAGAAAATGAATTGGAGTTGGAGCACCTTATTTGTTATTTTCATTTGTTCGATTCTGCCCTTCGGACCCTTTTACGCTGAACGTAAATATTTAAAATGAACGAGGAATCTTTAAAATATTATTTCAATTGGCTCAATAATTATTTTGTTGAGCAAGGCATGAATGCAGAATCGGCATTAGGATTGAGTACCTTAATCAATCTTGTGGGCGTTGTTATTCTGGTTCTACTGGTGGATTTTGTTACCCGAAATGTGATTGTGAGTTTCTTTAGAATATTTAGCGGAAGAACCAAAACTAGCTTCGACAACTTCCTAGTTAAGAGTAATTTTCCTCGATACGTCGCTCATTTTATCCCTTTGGGAATACTGTGGTATTTAGAGTCTTTTGTTTTTTCAGGTTATCCCTTTGTGTCCAAATTGTTGGTGATCATATTGAAGGTATATGCTGTTGTTCTAAGCGTTCTGGTTTTCAGAAGTATATTGAGAAGTACCAGTAATTATCTAAAAACTAAGGACCGATACAGTGATAAACCGCTCGAAAGTTATATTCAGGTATTAATGATTTTTGCCTGGGGAGTGGGGATTTTCTTTATCGTAAACACTATCACGGGTTATTCTATTATTAGTTTAACTACGTTTGGTGCAGTTTCGGCGGCCTTACTGCTCATCTTCAGGGATACTATTCTAGGGTTTGTAGCCAGTATTCAAGTCTCGGTTAATGATATCGTACGAATTGGCGATTGGATAACCTTTAGTAAATATGGTGCCGATGGGGTTGTTTCTGAAATCAATCTTGCGACGGTAAGAGTTCAAAATTTTGACAATACTTATACAACCATTCCCACCTATAGTTTAATTTCCGACTCCTTTCAAAATTGGAGAGGGATGCAGGAAAGCGATGGACGGAGGATAAAGCGGGCCCTGTTTATTGCTCAGGACTCTATCCGTTTTGTGACTTCAGAAGACTTGGACAAGTTTAGGAAAATCACCCTGGTTTCAGAATATATTGATCACCGGCAAAAAGACATTGATAAGTTTAACACCACACACGAGGTGGATAAGGAACTTCTCATCAATGGAAGAAATCAAACGAATTTGGGTATTTTCAGAAAATACGTCCATGAACATTTACAAAAAAACCCCGCCATTAATAAAGATTTGTTTTTAATGGTGAGATACTTAGCGCCTACCGATAAAGGGATTCCTTTAGAAATTTATTGTTTCAGCAAAGATAAAAAGTGGGAGAATTACGAATATATCCAAGCCGACATATTGGATCATTTGATTGCCGCTGTATCCTATTTCGATTTGGAGTTGTTTGAATTGCCTAGCGGAAAAGATCTGCAAAATTTGTCCTAATCCTGCAGTCTGTCCTTTACAAATTCTACTTGGGTCTTGCCATGCGGGCTGGGCTTCCCATTTTCATCAAGGCTAACCATAATGATCTTTTCAATAGTAATGATGGTTTCACGCGTCATTTTATTGCGAACCTCACAAGCCAAAGTAATCGATGATGCACCAAATTTGGTGACCTGCAATCCAATTTCGATTATATCTCCTTTTTTAGCAGAACTGCGGAAATTTATTTCACTTATAAACTTGGTGACAGTTCTAGGATTTTCTAATTGAATGATAGCATATAGGGCAGCCTCTTCATCAATCCATTCCAGCAAACGGCCACCGAAGAGCGTTCCGTTTGGGTTTAAATCTTCAGGCTTGATCCATTTTCTTGTGTGAAACCTCATAAAATTTCTTCTTATTAATCTAATTCGAGTACGCAAAGATAAACTTTCGAGTATGGAAATTTTAAAAAAACTTTAAGTCAAATTGTAACAAATCTGTTCCTGTAAAGTCTTACTTTTAAACGTAATCCAAAAATCATAAAATGAAAACCATTAAGACACTACTATTAGCTGTGCTGTTTATGGCAGTATCTCCTATTCTCACTGCTCAAACGGCTGAAGAAATTGTTGCCAACTACTTTGAAAATACTGGCGGATTAGAAAGCTGGAATTCTATCGAATCTATTAAATATGACGGTAAAGTTGATTTAGGCGGAATGGTCATCCCCTTTACACGATATGTAACAAAAGACGGCAAATCTGCAACCACTGCAGACGTTCAAGGCCAGATGTTTTACCAAGATGTATTCGACGGTGAAACTCTTTGGGGAACCAATCAAATGACGATGTCTGCCGAGAAAAGCGATGCAGAATCAACCGCTAACTACAAGATGGAAGCAAAAGATTTGATCAGTCCTTTGCTAGGATATAAAGAAAAAGGATACTCCCTTGAATTATTAGGAACCGAAACCGTCGAAGGAACCGAAACCTTCAAGCTCAAGTTAGATACAGAACCATACTTGGTGGACGGAGCAGAACAGCCCAACTCTGTATATTTTTACTTCGACACCGAAAATTTCGTTCCTATCATTGAAGAAAGAACCATTACCAGTGGTCCTGCGAAAGGAATGGTAATCACGCTTACTTACAGTGATTATGAAGAAGTTGATGGAATTTATTTTCCGTTTTCTATGACTCAAGGAGTTAAAGATCAGCCGGGCGGACAGACACTTACCATGACTGCAATTGAACTAAACGGTGACTTCGACGACTCTGTTTTTACCTTTCCAGAGCCTGCCGTAGAGACAGACAAGAAATAATATAATACCTCGATCAAATCCCCAACATTTTGGGGATTTTTTCATTTATAAAAACGACCAAAATGAAAAAATTAATCTTTTTTATCGCTGTGCTTGCGATGATTTCATCGCATTCTAACGCACAGGAAATCACTTTAAAAGGAAAAGAACTATTTGGTGATATGACTGCACGTCATATTGGCCCTGCCTTAATGAGCGGCCGTATTAACGATTTGGAAATGCACCCTACCAATTCGCGAATTCTATATGCCGGTACTGCCGGAGGTGGTGTTTGGAAATCTATCGATGGAGGCGCTACTTTTAATCCCATATTCGATGACTACGCACAGTCAATTGGTGTTGTAACCCTGGACCCTAAGGATCCCGATAAAATTATTTGGGTAGGAACGGGTGAAACCTGGACAAGAAATTCGGTGTCGATTGGTGATGGGCTATATCGTTCTTCCGATGGAGGAAACAACTGGAAAGAAATCCCCGGTTTTGAAAATAGCGAAAGAATTGCCAGTATTGTCATCAATCCAAATAACACCAACGAAATGTATGTGGGTGTACTAGGAGCTTTATGGAGCGATAGTGAAGATCGGGGGGTGTATAAAAGCACCGATGGCGGAAATAGCTGGAGCAAGATTCTTTACATTGGCCCCTCTACTGGTGCGGCCGATGTTATTATGGATCCAACAAATCCGAACATTCTCTATGCTTCCATGTGGCAATTTAGACGAAGTGGATGGGGTTTTAATTCGGGTGGACCAAATAGTGCTCTCTATAAATCAACAGATGGCGGCGATACATGGAATAAAATTCACAACGGATTTCCGGCAGGAGACCTAGGAAGAATAGCCGTTGCCGTTGCGCCAAGCGATAGTAATATCATTTATGCAGTTTTAGAGACCGAAGATAAATCTAAAAATGGTCTGTGGAAATCTACTAACGCTGGTGGTAGTTGGGAACACTTGAATAATGATTTCGGATTGACAGTACGTCCATTTTATTTCTCGCGAATTACAGTGGACCCGAGAAATCCGGATGTGGTTGTAAAAGGCGGACTTAGCGGATCCATTAGTAGAGATGGAGGAAAGACCTTCAAAGATCTTGGGAATATGCATAGCGATATTCACGATGTTACTTTTCATATAAGAGATAGTGATATCATGTATTCGGGCACCGATGGGGGTGTTTATCGTTCGTGGAACGGCGGTGCTACCTTCGAAATCGTCGAGAATTTACCGCTTTCTCAGTTTTATCACATTAGTGTAGACGATAATGAACCTTATAACGTGTATGGGGGTTTACAGGATAATGGAAGCTGGTATGGCCCCTCCTCCTCTCCAGGTGGCGTGAACGCTCGTGATTGGAACAGTGTGGGGTATGGCGACGGATTTAGAGTCTTAAAACACCCTACAAAAAATATAATTTATTCTGAAATGCAAGGCGCCCAAAATGTTTGGCGTTATGATGTCGATCGAAATAAAACCAAGACGGTACAACCACTTCAGGAAAAAGGAAAACCAAAACTGCGTTTCAATTGGAATGCTCCAATGGCGGTAAGTGCACATATCCCCGATCGCTTTTATATGGGAAGTCAATTCGTTCACAGATCTGATGATATGGGAGATAGCTGGACCATTATTTCTCCAGACTTAACTACCAATGATCCGTCAAAGCAAAATCAGTTGGAGTCTGGTGGACTGTCAATGGACAATAGTGGTGCCGAAAATCACACGACTATTTTTACCATTGCCGAATCGCCTTTGGATCAAAATATTCTCTGGGTGGGAACCGATGACGGAAATGTACAGGTTACCCGAGATGGTGGTAAAACCTGGGCAAATGTGACTGCTAATTTGATAGGTGTTCCTGCCAACACCTGGGTATATCACATCGAAGCTAGTGTCCATGGCAAAGGTACTGCCTATGCGGTGTTCGACGGACACACAAGTGGAGACATGAATCCCTATGCTTTAAAAACAACCGATTTTGGAAAAACTTGGACAAATATTATTTCCGATGACATTCAAGAGAATGCCTTTGTAAGAAATATTCAAGAAGATTATATCAACGAGGACTTGCTGTTTTTAGGTACTGAAATGGGATTATATGTTACCATTAATGGCGGAAAGAATTGGTCTCACTTCACCAACAATATGCCACAGGTTGCTGTTCACTTTGTTGACATGCAGGCCAAAACTAATGACGTGGTGATGGGTACCCACGGACGAGGAGTAATCATAATCGACGATATCTCACCCTTGCGCGAATTAAATCAGGAGGTGCTGGCGAAAGACGTACACTTCTTTGAAACAAATCCTTTTACCATGGTAGAGGAAAGTGGATTCGCAGGAAGTTTTGGAGCTGAAACCCAATTTGTAGGGAGAAATAAATCCAATGCGGCTCGAATCGTATACTATTTAAAGAAACGACACACCTTCGGAAAAATGACTATGGAGGTTCAGGATATGGAGGGTAACAAAATAGCAACCTTAAATCCAGGAAAATCGAAAGGAATTAATGTAGTTAACTGGAACTACATTAGTGCCGCACCAAAAATGGCCGAGGGTAAAACTCTGGCTTTTGGTGGATTTACGCCTATGCGAGTTCCCGCGGGCAAGTACAGAATAGTGCTCACCAAAGGGAAGAAAACCTACGAGCATATTATTACACTAAAATATGACAATACAGCTCTTACTACCTTGGCAGAACGCAAAGAGCAAGAGGAACTAACCAAAGAGCTCTTTGATATGGTGGAGGATTTAGCATATATGGTTTATGAAATAGGAGAAACTCAGGCAACGGCAGAAAAAGTGATAAAGGAACATCCTAAAGGTAAGAAAAACGCCCAGAAACTTTGGGATGCCTTAGAAGCTCTGCGGAAGGATCTGGTGATTACTACCGGTGATAACTACGTCGCCTCTGCCGAACCCGAATTGCGTGAACGCATGGGCGAATTGTATTCGGGAGTTGCGAGCAGTTACGATCGTGTTTCAGGCGCGCGAAAGCAGAATTTTGAGCTCATTTCCGAAGAAATGAATACTGCTAAAGAGAAATTTACTCAGATAATGGAAAAAGAGGGTAAAAAATTCATGAGTTTCCTTGAAAAGAATGAATTGGAAAAACCTAGGTTAAAACCGAAAGAAGAATTTCTGAAAAAAGATTAAATCAAAAGCCGGCTAAAACAAGTCGGCTTTTTATTTGATATAAACCGTTTTTCGATTCACGAATTCGCGAATACCATCTTGGCTTAATTCACGTCCGTATCCACTATCTTTTATACCTCCAAACGGTAAACGAGGGTCACTTTTAACCAATTCGTTTATAAATACGGCACCCTCGTGAAATTTGGATATGTGAGGTTTAATTGCTTCTACATCTTCAGTAAATATTGAGACTCCCAATCCGAAGGCCGAATTGTTGGAAAGTTCAATGGCTTCCCCTAATGATTTGAATGTACAAATTGCTAACACAGGACCAAAAGTTTCTTCTTTAAAGGCTTTCATAGAAGGGTTTACTTCTGAAATAAGCGTTGGTTCAAAATAAGCGCCTTCCCTTTTTCCACCTAACAATAAATTCCCTCCTTCTTCGATAGTACTGGAAACTTGATCTTCCAGCTCTTCCGCAAGATCCTCCCTAGCCATTGTGCCAATATAAGTGTCGGGATCTTCCGGGTCGCCACTTTTTAAGTTTTGAACTTTTTTGATTAGACGTTCCGTAAATTCTTCGGAAATATCCTCATGCAACAACAAGCGTTTACCCGCTATACAGCTTTGACCCGTATTCTGAAACCTGGCCTGTACGCAGGTTTCCAAAGTTGAATCCATATCGCAATCGGGTAGCACGATAAGTGCATTGCTTCCGCCCAATTCCAAAACCGACTTCATTATTAATTTTCCGGCTTTGGAAGCTACAGCACTGCCGGCCGGTTTACTTCCGGTTAACGTCACCGCTTTTACGAGTGGATTTTCGAGTATGGTTTCTATTTGATCACTTCCTACCAACAAAGTGGTAAAACATCCTTTTGGAAAACCTGCTCTTTCAAATACCTTTTCAATATTCAAAGCACTGCCAAAAACATTGGATGCGTGCTTTAGCAGCCCTACATTTCCTGCCATCAATGAAGGAACTGCAAATCGGAATACCTGCCAAAAAGGATAATTCCATGGCATCACGGCTAATATTACACCCAACGGTTCGTATGAAACATAACTTAAACTGGCATCGGTAGAAATCTCTTCGTTTGCAAGATGTTTTTCTGCATTTTGGGCGTAATATTCACATACCCATGCACATTTTTCTATTTCGGAAATCGACTGACTTATGGGTTTCCCAATCTCTCGGGTCATCGTAAGTGCATATTCTTGCTTATTATTTTTCAGCTCTTCGGAAGCAGCGAGCATTAATTCTTTTCGTTCTTGAAAAGAGGTTAGTTTCCATTTCGAGAAACGACGATGTGCCCTTTCAATATATTCTTCCGTTTGGGGAGAACTAAATGTTTTATATGTGGCTATTTCTTGACCGTTGTAAGGATTGGTTGATTTTTTGACAGACATTTTTTATTGTTAATTTACGAATACCTCCTATAAATAGGGCAATAGTTAATATATATTTCACATTGTTCGGCTGTTGAAAAGGCGTTAATAACTAGCCTGTACTTCAAAAAGGCCGCGTATATCATTTCCCTACTTTTATTCTAAACTGTTTTACCATGGATTCCAGAGATCAAGTTCTATTGCAACTTCGCCCTACGATCCCTTCAGCCAAAATAATTCCGGGCATGTCTTCCGAAGAGAAATTTCAAAATCAAACCATTCGTCCCATTGCAAAGTTACAAGATGAGCTACTGGTGGCCGTTTTCAGAAATTATGCTCGGAAACACAAAAATGTATTTTACGATTTGTCTATCGAAAAACGGCTAGACTACATTGAAAATGCCGTTCATAAGGACATGAAGTTCCGGAATTCCTTAAAAGGTATAATGATTGGTCAATTTACGATGGCCGAGTACCAATTGTATATTCAAAACTCCTCTTCATTAAATAAACGGATGATGAATATTGTTAAGGAACGATTAAAGAGCAATATTCAGTTGATGGAATATGCTCAGGTTCCTAATCTATAGTGGAAACGCCGTTTAAGTCGGTAGTTAATACCTCGCTCATATAGTCGAAAAAAGGACGCATTAATTCGTAATGTTTTAAAACTACTTTGGCAAAATCTTTTGAAAGTGCCTCTTCATCGCTGAATTCACGCACTACAAAAAAGCTTTTGAGCCTTATAAGGTCAATATTTGGATCCTCTTTGCTAAAACCTTTTGGTGCCGTTTTTACCGCGTATTCCTGAACAAAGCCTCCAAAGGCCTTATCGAAGTCTTTTTGCGCCAATATTTTTCTAATTTCGTTGCTATCCATTTCAAATTCTTTCCGAATACGGAGTAAATCTGGGGGTTCGGGTCCAAAGAAGCCTCCAGCTACAGCTGTTTTCCCCGGTTCAATCCTTAAATAATATCCTCCTCGTCTGTGTGCTCCCGCCCTACTATAACTCACACTTCTATGCACATTATAAGGAGTTTTATCTTTACTGAAGCGAATGTCTCTGTTAATTCGAAACACCTTCACTTTTTCAATCTCATCGTTCTGGTTGAGACCGTTTTCTATTTCGGCATAAAATTCTTTCAGCGCCTTTTCATTGGCTTGATATTCCTTTTTATTAGCCTGCATCCAATCTCTGTGATTGTTCTTTTTTAGCTTGTTTAGGAAGGTAAAAGCCGATTTTGGAATGGATGTACTCATATGCTACTAATTATAAAGGAAAGATACGCCTAATTTTTTTTCCGTACTTTTAATTCATACAACCATAAAACCAAAAATTATGTCAAATTCAAACAAACCCAATGTAGGGTTCTGGATTATTGCCGTCGTCGCATTAATTTGGAACATTATGGGGGTTATGAGTTATTTAGGAACCGTTTACCCAACGGAAGAGTCGAGAGCGGCTTATACGGCTGAACAACTCGCTTTAATGGATACTGCCCCATCATGGCTTACAGGTGTTTTTGCAGTTGCAGTTTTTTCAGGTGCATTGGGATGTCTTCTTTTAATTTTGAGACGAAAATGGGCCGTTCCAATTTTCGGAATTTCACTACTCGCTGTTTTAGTTCAAGTAGGGTATAATTGGTTCGCAACAGACAGTATCGAAGTATTTGGAACTGTAATGGGCGTTGTTATGCCACTTTTTATATTGATCGTCGCAATATTTTTATACTTCTACAGCAAGGGTGCTGTTGGGAGAGGATGGCTTAAGTAGCATTTTAAATATATATTCAAAAAAAGGCTTCGTTGGTTCGAGGTCTTTTTTATTTGATCCATTTTTTTCTTCGGAAATAAAACAACAATCCAAAAAATACTAGGATCATAAGACCCCAAAGCACAAAGTAGCCATATTTATACTTTAACTCGGGCATAAACTCAAAGTTCATCCCATAAATTCCTGCCATAAAAGTGAGCGGAATAAAAATGGAAGCCATAATGGTAAGGACTTTCATTATCTCATTCATTTTATTGCTGATAGTGGTCATATACATATCCATAAGACCCCAAACCATTTCGCGATACAAATCCACACTCTCACTAACTTGTATAATATGATCGTATAAATCTCTTATATAATTGGTGGTGCGATCTTGAATTAAGTCGGTTTCTACTTTTTCCAACCGATTGATCACCTCTCTAAGGGGAATAATAGCTCTTCTTATCTTTAAAATTTCTTTTTTCAAATCTTGAATCACGTAAGTGACGTCTTCGGTGGCTCTGTCTTCAAATAACTGATCCTCAATATTCTCAATTTTCTGACTTAACACTTCTATCACACTGAAGTAATTATCAACAATGGCATCTAGCAGCGCAAACATTAAATAATCGGCTCCATAGCTCCGAACACGACCTTTAGATTTTTCAAGTCGTTCGCGAAGACCATCAAAAACATCGCCGTCTGCTTCTTGAAAAGTTAAAACATAGTCTTTCCCCAACACCAAACTCACATGTTCGTAAATTAACTCTTCTTCCTCCGAATAATGTAACATCTTAAATACAACAAATAAATAATTGTCGTATTCGTCCATTTTAGGGCGCTGATGGGTGCTTACAATGTCTTCTTGAATAAGCGGGTGTAAATGATAGTGATCGCCTAATTTCTCTATCTCTTCGGTATTGTTTAACCCATTAATATTGATCCAGGTAACATGATCTGTCCCTTTAAACTTAAAAGCATCTCGGATATTTTCAGAAACTAAGGATTTGTAGTGGTCGGCCCCGTAATCGATTATTTCTAACTTAGTTTCAAGACCTTTCTTCTTGCCAACATAGGCAACTTCTCCCGGCACCTGGTTTTTTATACCATACTTGATCGCTATTTTGGAGGTACTTTTACGCTTTTTAGTTGCAGACATAAACGGATTTAAGTTTTTTAAAGGTAATAAATAATCCTTCCATGCTACCTATTTATGTCTTGACCTTAGGGTTTTTTCCACATCTCGTAAATGAAATCCTTTGGCCTGTAATAACACCATGAAGTGGAAAAGTAAATCGGCGCTTTCATTCAAGAATGCAAGGTCATTATCATCTTTAGACTCAATCACGACTTCTACTGCCTCCTCGCCTACTTTTTGTGAAATCTTATTGATTCCTTTTCTAAAAAGTGATGCCGTATAAGAGTCATCTTGCTCCGGATTATTTTTTCTACTTTCTATCACCGCTTCCAAATCGCTTAAGAAGCCGAAGGTCGATCTATTTTTTTTGCCCCAACAAGTGTCGGAGCCCAAATGGCATACAGGTCCTTCCGGTTTCGCCAATATGAGCAGACTATCATGGTCGCAATCGGCAAGGATTTCAACCAACTCTAAAAAATTCCCACTTTCCTCTCCTTTGGTCCAAATTCGTCGTTTTCCTCTACTAAAAAAAGTGACTTTACCGGTTTCCAATGTTTTTTCGATAGATTCCTTATTTGAGAATCCGAGCATTAACACTGTTCGGGTGGTTGCATCTTGAATAATAGTTGGCACCAACCCATCTGAATATTTACTGAAATCTAATTCCATATTTTTTATAATCGCACGGGTATTCCCGCTAATTTTAATTGTTCTTTTAATTCTTTAATTGAAATTTCTTTATAATGAAATACGCTGGCCGCCAAGGCAGCATCTGCTTTTCCATGGTTAAACGTATCTGTAAAATGTTCTATTCTACCAGCACCCCCCGAGGCAATTATGGGAATATTTACTGTTTTTGAAAGTTGAGCCAATGCAACATTTGCAAATCCGTTTTTCGTTCCGTCGTGATTCATCGAGGTAAATAATATCTCACCGCCCCCTCTTTGTTCTACCTCTTTCGCCCATTCAAATAAGTCGATTTCTGTCGGGACCTTCCCTCCTACCAAATGCACCTTCCATTCGCCATTTATTTCTTTGGCATCTATGGCAACAACTATACATTGCGATCCAAAGTTAGCAGCCAACTCGTTTATTAGTTCAGGGCGTTTTACAGCAGAAGAATTCACTGAGACCTTATCGGCTCCATTTTTTAATAAAATTTCCACGTCGGACACCCTGGAAATTCCGCCGCCCACGGTAAAAGGAATATCGACTTCGGCGGCTATCTTCAATACTAAATCGGCTAGAGTTTTTCTATTTTCTTCTGTAGCTGCAATATCGAGGAACACAAGTTCGTCGGCTCCCTTTTCGGAATAAATTTTTGCCAACTCAACAGGATCACCTGCATCTTTTAAGTTTTCAAAATTAATGCCCTTTACGGTTCGTCCGTTTTTAATATCTAGGCAAGGTATGATACGTTTTGTGAGCATTTAATCTTCGTTTTGAATATTGAGTTGGGAAGAATCATAGAAACCCAGATCGATTTCTTTCAATTGCTTCACCCAAAAGGCAATTTGTCCCGTGTGATAAGAATAATGCTCCACCACATGCATCACAATTCCTATTCCCGATAAATTAAATCCTTGTGCATTCCGCTTTCGCAATAATTGTTCTTCGGAGGCATTTTCGATGGTTTCAATAGCTTCTTCCACGGTATCAAAGAGTTGTGTTATTAATTCAGTTTTTTCGAATCCTTCAGTGGTACTAAATTCCGAGTCTCTTTCCCGAATGTCTTTGGTTCCACCAAGCGATGAGATGGCGTACTGTCTAATATTTCCGCAGAGATGAAGCAATAAATTTGCAATCGAATTAGCCTTTGAATTGGGTCTCAACCAAAGTTCCTTTTCAGAAATATGCTCAAGTGATTTTAAATTCATTCTATTACTCTCGCGTAAACGAAAAATCGCGTCATTTTTAAATTCGGTGATCCAAGAGTCATTCATATTTAAGAAGTTATAAATGGTTCCAATTGTTTTAAATCAATTCGGTTTTCATAAATAGCCTTTCCAATAATAACACCGTCGCAGCCCATATCTCTTAATACAGGTAATTCTTCGATACGCGAAATTCCACCGGATGCAATCAACTTCAATCCTTCAATTTTGTTTAACATCCTTTGGTACAATTCTGCCGACGGTCCAGCGAGCATTCCATCCTTCGAAATATCTGTACATATCACGTATTTCACTCCTTCACGAACATATCCCGTTACGAAAGGTATTAAAGAAATAGTACTTTCTTTTGTCCAACCCTGCGTAGCTATGCTCTCATTCATCGCATCGGCACCTAAAATAATTTTATTACTACCGTAGGTTTTCAACCATTTCAGAAATAATTCACGGTTAGACACTGCAATACTGCCTCCCGTTATCTGATTCGCACCACTTTCGAAAGCAATTTTTAAATCTTCCTCGCTTTTTATCCCACCTCCAAAATCAACTTTTAATTGGGTGTTAGAGGCTATATTTTCCAAAATCTTATAATTGACAATATGTTTACTTTTTGCACCATCCAAATCCACTAGATGCAGATATTCAATCCCATGAGCTTCAAATAATTTTGCGACTTCTAACGGATCTTCATTATACACTTTTTGAGTGCTGTAATCTCCTTGAGATAGTCTCACACACTTTCCGTCAATGATATCTATAGCTGGTATAATTCGCATTTTATAATTCTAAAAAGTTTTTCAAAATTTGACTTCCCGATTTACTGCTTTTTTCAGGATGAAATTGAACACCAAAAAAATTATCCTTCTGCAGTGCCGCGCTATATAAGATGTCATACTCGGAAGTAGCGATCGTTTCGACGCATAAAGGAACATAATAACTATGAACCATATATACGAAAGTTCCCTCTTCAATACCTTCAAAAAGCGCAGATTTCAATTGGGTGATTTTGTTCCAACCAATTTGTGGGATTTTTACTCGACTCGAAAACTTCGACACTTTTTCGTCAAAAATTCCGAGGCCAATAGTATCGTTTTCTTTCGAAAAGCTACACATTAATTGCATTCCAAGGCAAATTCCTAAAACAGGTTGTTTCAACTCGGGGATTAACGTGTCCAATCCGGTTGACTTTAGTTTTCTCATAGCGCTACTAGCCTCTCCCACTCCCGGAAAAATTACCTTGTCGGCTTTGGAAATCACCTCTGCATTATCTGAAACCAATGCTTGGTAGCCCAACCTATTGATAGCAAATTCAAGGCTTTTCACATTACCGGCCCCATAATCTATAATTACAATGTTCATTATAATACTCCTTTGGTACTAGGCAACACCATCTTTTCTGAATCTCTTTTCACCGCAGCCTTGATAGCCTTGGCAAAAGCTTTAAATATAGATTCGATTTTATGGTGCTCATTATTTCCTTCGGCTTTAATGTTAAGATTTGCCTTCGCCCCGTCGCTAAATGACTTAAAAAAGTGGTAAAACATTTCGGTGGGCATTTTACCAATCATTTCTCGGTTGAATTCAGCATCCCATTCTAACCAATTTCTACCTCCAAAATCAATGGCAACTTGCGCTAGGCAATCGTCCATTGGAAGGCAGAATCCGTAGCGCTCTATCCCCAACTTGTTGTCAAGTGCCATTCGCACCGCTTCTCCCAAGGCAATAGCTGTATCTTCGATAGTGTGGTGCTCATCAACCTCTAAATCCCCATTCACGTTAATTTCCAAGTCTATTTGCCCATGACGAGAGACTTGTTCCAGCATATGATCGAAAAATGCAATACCGGTGGTTATTTGTGACGTTCCGGTGCCGTCTAAATTTAACTCTATTTCTATTTGAGTTTCTTTAGTATTTCGAATCACTTTCGATTTACGATCTAGGGTCAACAGATAGTGGTAGATTTTTTCCCAATCATTGGTCTCCAAGGCAATATATTTTTCGATTTCTTCGGAAGTAGATACAATTTCGTTCGTGCCTAGCTTTGTATTGTCGTTAATAAAGATACCATTAGCGCCCAAATTTTTAGCCAATTCCATATCGGTTAGTCTATCACCAAGTACGAACGATTTTTCTAGATCGTAGAGATCGCTGAAATAAGTTTTAAGCATGCCGGTACCGGGTTTTCTTGTATCGGCACCATCTTCCGGAAAAGTACGATCGATAAAGACTTGATCAAAGACGATACCTTCATTTTCGAAGGTTTTAATAATGAATTCCTGAACCGGCCAAAATGATTCTTCAGGAAAACTTTGCGTTCCCAAGCCATCCTGATTGGTTATCATCACTAATTCATAATTTAAATGATTCGCAATTAGTGACAAATACTGAAACACCTTCGGATAAAACTCTAATTTCTCGAACGAATCGATTTGTTCGTCACTGGTTTCTTTAATGATGGTTCCATCCCTATCGATGAATAATACTTTTCTTTTCATACATCTAATTTTTGAAATGCCTTGATAAGTCTATTGTTTTCTTCCGCAGTTCCAACAGTGATACGTAAAGTATTTTCACACAACGGTTGATTTGACCGATTCCGTACCACAATACCGAATTCGAGTAGTTGATTGTACCTTTTGTCGGCATCATCTACTTTTATTAGCAAAAAATTGGCATCTGATGGATATATTTTGGCAACAAAAGATACTTGAAGTAACACTTTAACTAACACCTCCTTATTCTCTTTAATATAAGATAATTGCTTGTTTAATACTTCATTCTCTTTTAACGTTTCTAATGCCTTTTCTTGTGTATGCCCGTTCACATTGTAAGGAGGCTTGATTTTATTTAAAATGGCGATGATTTCTTCCGAAGCAAACCCCATTCCCAGACGAATGCTTGCCATTCCATAGGCTTTCGAAAAAGTCTGTAAAACAATTAGGTTTTTAAAATCGTTCAATTTTTTTACCCATGATTCGGATTCCGCAAAATCGATATAGGCTTCATCTATAACAACTATCCCTTTAAATTCGTCCAACAACCTACGAATAGCGGTTTCAGAAATAATATTTCCGGTAGGATTGTTGGGTGAACAAACAAAAATCAACTTGGTATTTTGATCGATTTCAGCAAGAACAGCATCCGTTCGTATCTGAAAGTCACGATTTAACAAAACTTCCCTATTCGCAATATCGTTTGTGTTGGCTAGTACATTGTACATTCCGTAAGTTGGTGGTAACGTTATGATGTTATCCTTACCGGGTTCACAAAACGCCCTAAATAGAAGGTCTAAAACTTCATCGCTGCCATTTCCCAGAAGTATATTGTCTTCTGAAATAGCCTTCAACGCTGCAATTTCCGATTTCAGCAATCGCTGTCGCGGATCCGGATATCGGTTCCATCCATTGTCAAAAGGATTTTCGTTTGCGTCCAGAAAAGTCAGTTGCTCACCAGTTTTGCTGAACTCGTCCCGCGCAGAGCTATATGGCTCCATTTTTAGAACATTGGGCCGTACCAACTTATTTATATCGACTTCTCTCATTCTTGTCTTTTTAGTTGGTTTAGTCGTAGTGTTATCGCATGTTTGTGCGCTTGTAAACCTTCTGCCTCTGCCATCAATTCCACGCTTGGCCCTATATTTTTCAGTCCTTTTTCAGAAATTTTCTGAAACGTGATGGATTTAAGAAAACTATCCAGGTTGACCCCGGAATATTGCTTTGCATAACCATTTGTAGGCAAGGTGTGATTCGTCCCGGAGGCGTAGTCACCAGCACTTTCAGGGGTATATGCACCGACGAAGACAGACCCCGCGTTCTTAATTCCCTTGAGGAAAAAATCTTCGTTTTCTGAGACTATAATTAAATGTTCCGGAGCATATTCATTAATCATGTCCAAACACAATGTTTCGTCTTCAAGTAATATCAACTTTGAATTCTGTATGGCTTTCCCTGCAATTTCTTTTCGTGGCAATGGCTTCATTTGAGCGTTTATTTCAACTTCCAATTCGCTGAAGAGCCTTTTCGAAGTGGTTACTAAAACCACTTGACTGTCGGTTCCATGTTCCGCCTGACTTAACAAATCGGAAGCAACGAAAGCGCTATTTGCCGATTCATCTGCGTAAACCATTAATTCGCTTGGTCCTGCCGGCATGTCAATGGCAACACCGTATTTGGTTGCGATTTGCTTGGCTACCGTTACAAATTGATTCCCCGGCCCAAATATCTTATAAACCGCCGGAATTGTCTCCGAACCGTAGGTAAGAGCAGCAATGGCCTGAATGCCACCCACCTTAAATACCTTTTTGATTCCACAAAGATGGGCGGTGTATAGTATTTCATTGGCAAGGCTGCCATCCTTGTTTGGAGGTGAGCAAAGAACAACCTCTTCGCATCCGGCCAATTGCGCAGGAACCGCTAACATAAGTACAGTTGAAAACAAAGGTGCCGATCCTCCCGGAATGTAAAGCCCCACTTTCTGAATGGCTTTTTTTTGTGTCCAACAATTTACTCCTTCCATTGTTTCCACCTCTACGGGAGCTGTAATTTGAGCTTTGTGAAACCATTCAATATTCGATTTGGCGAGATTAATGGCAGTTTTTAATTCTTCGGAAATATTGTCAACTGCTCGTTCGATCTGTTCTTTTGAAACTTCGATTTGTTCCAATTGTTGTCCGTCGAAAAGTGAAGTGTAACGCAGGATGGCTTCATCTCCTTTATGCTTCACCTCTTGAAAGATTTCGTTGACGGTAGCTTCTATGTCTTCTACCGTTTGAGTGGGTCGTTCTAATAGCGACGACCATTCAGCTTTCTTAGGATTGATTACTTTTTCCATTAAACTACCATTTTTTCGATAGGACAAACCAAGATTCCTTCGGCGCCTTCAGATTTCAATTGGTCGATGACTTTCCAAAATTCATTTTTTTGCACTACCGAGTGCAAACTGCTCCAATTGCTTTTTGCCAAGGGCAATATCGTTGGACTTTGCATCCCGGGAATAATTTTAGTGATCGCTTCCAATTTATCATTGGGTGCATTCAGTAAAACATAGCGATAGTTTCTTCCTTGAAGCACTGCCTGAATTCTGAATTGTAACTTATTTAATATTTCAGAAGTTTCCGAAGAAATACGAGGCGAAACTGCCAATACAGCCTCACTACTAATAATTTCCTCTACTTCTTTGAGATTATTTTTGAATAAGGTACTCCCACTACTTACTATATCACAAATAGCGTCGGCCAAACCGATATTTGGAGCAATTTCCACACTTCCATTGATAATGTGTAATTCGGCATTAACGCCCTTTTCTTTTAAGTATTTCTTAATGGTGTTAGGGTAGGATGTCGCGATTCTTTTTCCTTCCAAATCTTGAATAGAATCGTATTCGAATATTTTTGAGACCGCCAATGACACCCTGCATTTTGAAAAACCGAGTTTCTCTGCAATTACAATGCCTTCTCCTTTTTCAACCAATAAATTTTCGCCAAGTATGGCGCAATCCACTACTCCGTCTTTTAGATATTGTGGAATGTCGCCGTTTCTGAGATAGTAAATTTCCAAAGAAAAGTTCTTGGCCGAAGCTTTTAACTGGTCTTTACCATTGTCTATAGATATCCCACAATCCTTGAGTAATTGTATGGATTGATCGTGCAATCTCCCCGATTTCTGCACCGCAATTTTCAATTTTTTCATGATTTGTTCTTTTCGTTTCTCAAATTTTTCAATAAAAAAACCCGCTTGATTGCTCAAACGGGTTCTTATATATTGTACAAATTACAACAGCCAAATCACCTCGCGAGAGCGAAATAAGTGATATGGTGGTGATGTAAATTAGTGGTCTTCATATTATGATGTAAAGATAATTAAAAATTTGTTTACAGATATGTGAAAAACATATTAAAATTTCAAGAGGAACAAGAATTAATTTTGTTAAGTTTGTTTGTATCTCAACTCGAACCATCAACCAATAATAAAACAATTACTTAACCGGAAATGAAAAATTTTTTGATAGCCTTTTTAGTATTCCTAATCTGGTCCTTCTTTGGTTTATGGTTGTATTCATGGCTTCAACCTAGTACTACTTCTGAAGAAAATACCACAGCGGCTATTACCGAAATTACGGAAGATTCAACGGCAAGTATTAACGAACCGCTTCAAGTTGACGAGCCTGTGAGGTTAAATGAAAATGAGGCCGACTCTTTGAGTTTGGTTGAGAATGAGGATGAAGTCGAAAACCAAGTAGAACTACCATCGGGACTAAAAGCTTCTACTTCAAACGGCGATTTGGTTTTTCTTTATACTGAAGGAATTAGCATTGAAAAAAATAGTCCTGAAATAATTATTGATCCGAAGTTGTTAGATTTCAAATATAAGTTGAACACCTATTTAATAGAGCACCCCAACGAGGAGTTGCATATTGGCTCCCTCTATAGTGCTTCCGAAAATATTGAAAGTCCCAACCTTGGTTTTCAACGTGCTAAAAAGATCGAGAAGATTTTATTGGAAACAGGAATTAGACCCGAAAAAATTGTGATAAAACCAATTATACGGGAAATTGACTTTGATCCCATGGGGAATTTCCCGAACGGTATTTCGTTTAGTTTCCACCCTTTAGACAACGAAAGAATTGAAGCCAGAAAACTCGCTTTACCCGAAACCACTACCTTGTACCCGAAAATCGTAAATAACGAAATCTTTGTAAGTCCGGCCTTAGAGGAGTTGTTGGAAAAAGTAAAAGATGCAGTTTCCGCAAATCCGGATCTGCAAATTGAAGTTATTGGACATACAGATAATGTTGGGAATGCAAATGATAATTATATCTTAGGACTGAAACACGCTCGACAAGTAAGATGGTATTTAGTTACCAAAGGAAAAATTAGTAGAAAGAAGATAAAAGCTATTTCGAAAGGCGAATCTGAATCAATTGCAAGCAACAAAACGGCAAGAGGACGACTTTTGAACCGGCGAATTGAAATAAAATATTACACGAATTAATGGAGCATTTGAACGACTTTATTAATAACCTACCCGATTTTCTTGGCATTTTCATTTTGATGTTAAGCACCTTTTTAATTGGTTATTTTTCTGCCTACGGAATGCAAAGGGCTAAATATCAAAAGTTATTGCGAAAATTAAACCGCAAGACGAATCTTTCAGATATATCAAAAAAGGAAAAGGACCTCGAAGTCATCTTCACCGAAATCAAACCAAAGATCATAGAGGTTGTCAAGGAGACCCAAGAAGAAATGCAAAAGGATATTGAGGAAGAACAAGTGCCGGTTAAAAGTCAGGAAGAAATTATCCAACAAGCTCGAACGAGTTACATCACTTATACTAAAAACAAACCTCAGTTAAATTTCGACAACTTTGGATATGCCGATGCTTCACAAAAAGAAGATCTTACTCGCATCAATGGTATTGGACCGTATATCGAACAAAAACTCAACGAAATAGGCATATATACCGTTGATCAAATTAGCAAGCTTAAAGAAGAGGATATTCGTGTAATTACCGAATTGATCGATTTCTTCCCCGGCCGAATTGAACGTGACGATTGGGTAGGACAAGCCGAAGATCTAACGGTTTAAATACAACTCTATGCAATTAGCCACTCTCGATTGGATTTTTATTGTTGCATTTTTTGCCATTTTTCTACTTATTGGAATTTTAGTTGCCAAACGATCTGGGAAAGACACCAAAGAATTCTTCCTCTCCGGTCAAAATATGCCATGGTGGTTATTAGGCATCTCTATGGTAGCGACAACTTTTTCTGCAGACACCCCAAATTTAGTGACCGATATTGTACGACAAAATGGTGTTTCCGGAAATTGGGTGTGGTGGGCCTTCCTTATTACAGGGATGCTTACCGTATTTGTTTATGCGAAATTATGGAGAAGATCTAAAGTTCTCACCGATTTACAATTTTATGAACTTCGCTATAGTGGAAAAGAGGCAGCTTTCTTGCGCGGATTTAGAGCCTTATACCTTGGAGTCTTCTTCAATGTGATGATCATGGCCGCAGTTTGTTTGGCAGCCATAAAAATAGGTGGAATTTTATTCGATTTGAAACCGTGGGAATCGGTAGTGTATGCATCTGTTATTACGGTAGCTTATAGTTCTATAGGCGGATTGCGGGGTGTAATTTTCACCGATTTTTTACAGTTCATTGTAGCTATGGTGGGATCCATTTGGGCAGCCGTGTATATTATCAATATGCCTGAAATAGGTGGTTTGGATAATTTATTGACACATAGTAATGTTGCCGATAAATTGAGCTTCCTCCCCGATTTCAACGACACGAATTCACTTTGGGTCCTTTTAATCATCCCAATCGCCGTTCAATGGTGGAGTGTGTGGTATCCTGGTGCTGAACCCGGCGGCGGTGGCTATATTGCTCAACGAATGTTGTCTGCAAAAGACGAAAAAAATGCCATAGGCGCGACCTTACTGTTTAATATCGCTCATTATGCGCTTAGACCTTGGCCATGGATTATTATTGCGTTAGCCTCATTAGTATTATATCCCGAGCTGTCGGATATCGCTTCGCAATTCCCTAATGCTACCTTGGGTCATGATTTAGGCTATCCAGCCATGCTAACTCATTTACCAGCCGGATTATTAGGATTGGTAGTTACCTCTTTGATTGCTGCCTTTATGAGTACCATCTCGACACATTTGAATTGGGGATCTTCATATATTTCATTGGATTTTTATAAAAGATTCGTTAATAAGAATGCTTCTGAAAAGAGACTGGTTTCTGTAGGGAGGCTTTCTACGGTTGTTTTAATGGTTTTATCTGCACTGCTTGCGTTGCAGTTTGAAAGTGCCTTAGACACTTTCAATATCCTTTTGCAAATAGGGGCCGGCACAGGTCTAATTTTTATCCTAAGATGGTTCTGGTGGAGAATTAACGCATACAGCGAAATCACCGGGATGGTTGTTTCATTTGTAGTTGCGTTGGTTTTTGAATTTACAGAACTAGGTTTAGCAGATCATGAAAAACTAGTCTATGGAGTATTAATCACTACGATTGCCTGGTTATTGGTTACTTTAATTACGCGACCTACTCAAACAAGTACTTTGACAAAATTCTATAATTCGGTAACTCCTTATGGCGCTGGTTGGGGACCATTTAAGAAAATGGCTCAACAGGAGAATATTGAATTGAATACGACTAAAGATAATTCCACAGCCGATTTGGCTTCTATGCTACTCGGGATTTTATTTGTTTACACTTCTCTCTTTGCCACAGGATATTTAATCTACGGAAATATGCTTGGTTTTGCGATTTTAGCAGGAATAGCAATTATTTCGGCACTGATTATTTTCAGAATTTGGAAACGCAAATAAAAGGAGGTGAATCCCACCCCCTTTATTTCATTGTGATTTATGATTTGTCTTTACTCATCAGATCCTGAATCGAACCACCATCCAACACTCAACCCAATGTTGTTATTTTTGGCATCGAAGTTATTGTCAATAACATCGTTAAAAGCAGTGTCATAGCGCGCCGTGATAAATAAACCAAATTCAAATTCGTACTGTACTCCTATCCCTGCTCCCACATTTAATGTGGAAACATCTTCAAGATCGCTTTCATTGCCAGCTCCATCTTCTACCGTTCCTGAAATATTAAAGCCCAAAACCGGCCCACCTTGAAGGCTGAGACCTTCGGCTATTTCAACATCTCCCATAACTGGTACGTCCACATAATCTATTTTGATCGTGAACTCTCCATCCCCAAATCCTCGCATAGAATAGGTAACCTCTGGCTGAATTGAGAATATTTCTCCTAAATCGAAGCTTGCCACACCTCCAATGTTTAGTCCTGTTCTGGAATCGGTACCGTCTGTATCGTCTCCGTTAACTCCTGCAATGTTAACCCCTGCTTTCGCACCAAATCGAGGTCCTTGAGCCTGTGCAACAGCAACACACAAGAACATGGTTACTGTAAGAAACATTAATTTTTTCATAATATAATAGTTTGATTAATAGCACTTTAAAGCTACTAAAATAACTGTGTGTGTTACTATGACCAAAGTCATTTTTTTGTCAACAGAGTTGTTAACAATCTGATAATCAATAAAAAAGCCGTCTCAAGGACGGCTTTTTTAGTAATTGAAGTTTTATTTATAGGAATGCGTAACCAATAGAAAGGGTTACCACACTGTTTCTACCTTCTTCGACAGCTGTTTCTCCAAGAACTTTCAACTCTTCGTTCGTCTTAGTAAAACCGAAGTTATATCGACCATCGAACCGGAGTCCCATAGGTAAGTCTGCTCCAATTCCGATGACTCCGGAGAGATCAAAATTATTCGTTTTAAATCCGTCGGCGACTGCGCCTACATCCGATTTAAGTTCATCGTTAGCGACAAATCCGAACTGCGGTCCTCCGTGAACGTGAAAAGTTTCAGATAAAAATATTTTGATAACCACAGGAACATTGACGTAATCCAAGTTAAATTCTCCACCGTCAAACTCAGCTCCTTGTTGAGAATAGAGCAAATCGGCTTGAAGTCCAACCTTGTCATTGAGTTTTCCTCCCACGAATACACCGGCTACAAAACCGGTTCTATTGTCAAATCCGGTGGCATCTGCGATACTGGCAAAGTTTACCCCTGCTTTGATTCCAAAATCAATGCCTTGAGCACTCATAGAAATAGCGCCAATAAAGAACATTCCTAAAAACAATAATTTTTTCATAGTTTAAGTTTAAGTGTTTTCAATCTAAGAACGAATTTACACAAACTATTATTTTCATGCTATTTTTTTATTTAATTAACTTGCTTGCGAATGAAATGGATTTCGGCAATACAGGACTATAAGAGCTATCTTCATATTGAAAGAGGGCTGTCTCCAAATTCAATTCAAAGTTATGCCTTGGACATCCAAAAACTTGTAAAATGGTTGGAAACCAATGAAATACTCGTAGGCCCAAAGGACATTTCAGAAAAAACCATTCAGGAATTTATCTACCAAGTCGCGAAAGAGGTAAATCCGAGATCACAAAGTAGGATTATATCGGGGCTGCGCGGATTCTTCAATTACCTCATTTTTGAAGAATACCGAAAGACCAACCCATTAGAATTGATCGAAAGTCCGAAAACAGGAAGAAAACTGCCCGACACCCTTTCAGAAAAAGAAATTGATAAAATCATTGCCTCCATTGACCTGAGTAAACCTCAAGGAGAACGAAATAGAGCTATTCTGGAAACCCTCTACGGATGTGGTTTACGCGTATCTGAATTGATAAATTTAAAGATTTCGGATCTTTTTTTTGAAGAAGGTTTTATCAAAGTGACCGGAAAAGGAGACAAACAACGATTTGTGCCTATTTCAGAAACCACCATAAAATATATCAATCTCTACAAGAAAGAAGTTCGAACGCATCAAGACATTCCCAATGAATTTATGGATGTACTGTTTTTAAACCGCAGAGGCAATCCGCTCACTCGTGCCATGATTTTTACCATTGTAAAAGGCCTCACCGAAATCGCTGGAATTCGTAAAAATGTGAGTCCGCATACCTTTCGCCATTCTTTTGCCACTCATCTATTGAAGAACGGTGCCGATCTACGTGCCATTCAACAAATGTTGGGACACGAAAGTATTACCACGACCGAAGTTTACACGCATATCGATAAATCTCATTTGGCCAAAGTTATGGAGCAATTTCATCCTCGCAAAAGCTAGATATAGGCGAAAACATCTTTTTATTGCCGATCATATTTCGTAACTTATTTGATTAAAATAGACCTAATGAAAACCTTACAATTTAAAAACGGAGATTCTATGCATGCCATAGGATTAGGAACATGGAAGGCTACAGGAGATGAAGTAAAAAACGCTGTGAAAGAAGCTGTTAGAGCGGGATATCGACATATTGATACAGCCGCTGCATATGGCAATGAAGTTGAAATAGGCGAAGCTATTTCAGAATTAATTTCTGAAGGAACTGTTACCCGGGAAGAATTATTTGTTACTTCTAAATTATGGAACGATTCTCATGAGAAAGAAGAAGTAATTCCGGCACTAAAGGAATCTTTGTCTAAACTACAAACCGACTATCTAGATTTGTATTTGATTCACTGGCCGGTGGCATTTAAAAAGGGAATTGGATTTCCAAAGAATCCGGATGAATATATTCCGCCCGAAGAGTTACCCGTTTCGGAAACCTGGGCAGAAATGGAAAAAGCAAAGGAGCAAGGCATGGCGAAGCACATTGGAGTGTCCAATTTCAGCAAAAAGAAGTTGAAAAATCTCAACAAAAACGCGAAAGTTGTTCCAGAAATGAATCAGGTGGAACTGCACCCGCTACTTCAGCAAAATGAGCTGCTCGAATATTGCCATGAGAATAATATTCATCTCACTGCCTATTCTCCTTTAGGATCGGGTGACCGTTCTTCCGACATTAAAGCCGACAATGAACCCAATTTATTCGATCTGCCGGTGATTCAAAACATTGCTCAAAAACACAATGTTCATCCGGCTTCCGTATTGTTAAATTGGCACACACGACGTGGAACTTCTGTGATCCCAAAATCGACATCTAAGGATCACATAGTTAGTAATTTTCATGCTTCGGAAATAGAACTTGATCGCGATGATATGGACCAGATAGCAGCTTTGGACCGAAACTATCGATATATTACCGGAAAGTTTTTTGAAATGCCTGGAAGTGGGTATTCCAATATCTATGACGAATAAAAATGCCTCCAGAAGGAGGCGTTTATTATTTAGCGATATTAACCGCTCTTGTTTCTCGAATTACCGTGACTTTTACTTGCCCCGGATAGGTCATATCGGTTTGAATTTTCTGTGAAATCTCAAACGATAGCTGAGCGGCTTTATCATCGCTCACCTTTTCACTTTCTACCATTACACGTAATTCTCTCCCGGCTTGGATGGCATAGGCCTTATTTACACCGTCAAATCCGAAGGCAATATCCTCCAAATCTTTTAAACGTTGAATGTATGAATCCAGCACTTGGCGCCTAGCTCCTGGACGTGCGCCACTAATGGCATCACACACTTGAACGATAGGCGAAAGTAAGTTGGTCATCTCGATTTCATCGTGGTGAGCTCCAATGGCGTTACACACATCGGCTTTTTCACCATATTTCTCTGCCCACTGCATTCCTAAGATGGCGTGAGGGGTTTCTGTCTCTGCCTCCGGCACTTTACCAATATCGTGCAATAACCCTGCTCTTTTCGCCAATTTTGCATTGAGACCCAATTCGGAAGCCATTACGCCACAAAGACGTGCGACTTCTCTAGAGTGATGTAGGAGGTTTTGTCCGTAAGAAGATCGGTATTTCATTCTTCCAACCGATTTGATCAATTCTGGGTGTAGTCCATGAATTCCCAAGTCGATCACCGTTCTTTTTCCTACTTCTATAATTTCCTCGTCAATTTGTTTTTTAGTCTTTCGAACCACTTCTTCGATACGAGCCGGGTGGATTCGTCCATCGGTGACGAGTTTGTGAAGTGATAATCGCGCAATTTCCCTTCGCACCGAATCAAAACAAGAAAGAATAATAGCTTCCGGAGTGTCATCTACAATAATTTCAACTCCTGTTGCCGCTTCGATGGCTCTAATGTTTCTACCTTCACGACCAATAATTCGCCCTTTCACATCATCACTTTCAAGGTTGAATACGGAAACACAGTTCTCTATGGCTTCCTCGGTTCCAATACGTTGAATGGTATTGATCACTAGCTTTTTTGCTTCTTGTTGTGCCGTAAGCTTAGCTTCTTCCATGGTAGATTGGATATAGGCCATCGCATCTGTTTTGGCTTCACCTTTAAGGCTCTCTAAGAGTTGCGCCTTGGCATCTTCTGCCGAAAGGCTGGAAATTACTTCCAATTGCTCGATCTGGCTGCGGTGAAGTTTTTCTACTTCCGACTTCTTCTTCTCTAAGAAGTTAAGTCGTTCTTCATAATCTTTGCGTTTGGATTCTAATTCGGCATTTAATTTTTTACTTTTTGAAAGTTCATTTGAAACTTGAGATTCTTTGTCACGAGTTCTCTTCTCGGCTTCGGCCATCTTTTTATCGCGATTCAGAATTACTTTTTCATGTTCGGCCTTCAATTCTATAAACTTCTCTTTTGCTTGTAGAATTTTATCTTTCTTCAGTGCTTCTGCATCCGATTTGGCCGATTTTAATATGGAATCGGCGTTTTTCTTAGCCGACTTTATAACTTGAGTTGCATTGCTTTTTTCAAGCATCTTGGCGATGATAAATCCCACCACTGAACCTGCTACAGCTGCAATTATTATGGTAACTATATTGTCCATTGTATGTTAAGTTAGTGTATAAAAAAAGCCTACACTAATATTGTGTTTTTGAATAAACTCCTTAAAAACAAGTTTAGGGCTAACAAGCTGATCAAGTATCCGCTCAAAGACGGCTCGCTTTTACAACTTCAACTCACCCTTTTTAAAGAATTCGTGTTGAGTTTACCAAAAAATAGTATTAATGTAGGCAGTAACCTTTATATTTTAAAGAACGTTAT
>JABDKT010000079.1 GCA_013002065.1 Flavobacteriaceae bacterium | reverse complement strand
GGCTCACCATTATTGTCGCTATAATAATAAACATCTACAAAAGAAGCGTTAACACCCGAACCTTCGAATCCAATAAATACGTTCACGAGAAGACTCTCAAGCGTCAATTGTTCCCCTGCCTGAACCGTAAAGTCGTGCGCCACGATTCGTTGAAGGCTATGCGTGAAGCTCTTCCCATTTTCAAAGGCATTGCTTTCATTATTCACGCCGCAAGGAGTGCCATCCGGGTAATTTACGTCTACATAAACAACGGGATTGTTAACTCCCCCGGTTTCTGAAATATATGTTTCCAGTTGTGCAGATGCGTTAAGACTCAGCACAAACGCTACAAGTACTAATGTAATTTTTTTCATGAGAGTGTTTTTTAGTTAATTCTTCGCGTCATTCAATCCATCAAACATTAACTTTAAAGGTACGGAAAAACCGTAAATAAATGTCATATATCGTTGATAATCTGTACATAAAGGTTAATCTTGAAATAGCGATCCTCTCTGATTCAATAAAACATTTTTTCTTCAGAAAAAAGAAAATCGCTACCTCAATAGACAGCGATTTTCAGCATATAAGTGACTAAGAAAGGATGGTTTAATACATATTTCGCAAGGCTGTTATGTCGTTTCCGTTGAACTCACCATCTTCACTCGAGCTAAAACACGCCAACATTACAGAAGTGGAATCATAACCAGTTGGTGTTCCACTTACATGCACCGCTCCTACTCCACCGGAACCTTCGTTCGAATTCTGACCACAACTCTGACGGCTAAACCAATCGGTGTGGCGGAAGCCAACAGAATGGCCCACTTCGTGGGTGATCACGTGCTCGTTTACATTGGTACTATAACCAGACAATCCATAGATCTGAACATATTTATAAGGCAGGCCTCCACTGGGGAATCCGGCACTTCCACCGGCACTACCCGGATTGTTTATGGAGTTATTATACACCACCATATCTTTGTTCTGATAGTTTGTACCAAAAGTGAGCGTAAAACTGATCGAAACTCCACTCAATCTATTATAGTTATTTACCGCCCATTGCAACGCGGTTCGTTCCTTACTGGACAAGGCAAAATTGCCTCCGGTATAACCAATAATGGAGATATTCCGCCCCTGACTTACCAGATTGTACGTGCGATATTGCCGTGAGTTCAATCCTTCTTTGGCCGCATCGGCCATGGCAAAAAGCTGTTCTTCGGTTAGGACAATGTCATCTTCAAAGAACAATCGCTCTTCGGAAGTACCGTCGGGGAAAAAGAATTCGTCATAACGAATAAAATTAGTGTTCAACTCAATAGCCGCCGCAGCGTCTATCACTTTTTGGGGAATCTCCTTTGTCAAATTCGCACCTTCTGTGGTTTCAAAAGTTTCGGAATCTTTGGAGCATGAAACAAAAAATAGGCTTAAACAAAGGGCGCCTAAAAGCCCGATTCGCATTTTTTTCATCGTAAATTATTTAAAATTAATACATTAGGTTTGTTGATGAAATATACGAAAATATTATGAATAATTCAAAATATAGGCTATTTTGATACTAATTATTTAATAAAATGAATGCTTTATTGAGGATTGTTTAACGTAGAATATTTACGGGAAAGGCGTACGTACTAAATTATTTCGGCCGAAAGGCCCGCTTCCAACAATTTGGTGCAACGCGGTTTAAGGTCGTCGAACGATCCCGACTTCACAGTGCATTTGCCTTTGTAATGAACGATAATGGAACACTGTTCGGCCTGCTCGGGAGTATGTTCGCAGGCGGCAATGAGCATATTAATAACATGATCAAAGGTATTCACATCGTCATTATATAAGACGATCTGGTTCTCTTTGTCCTCTTTCTCCAAAGTGAGAAGATCTTCCTTATGTTTTTCCTTCGTGCTCATTTCATTAACAAATTTACAAATTTTGTCGAAATTTCATGCAAGGCTAATTGATTATCAAATCGTTACAAATTCTCGTTGCTTCGATCCTACAACTGGCGATCAATTTTCCGATTTCCCAAATTGCGCAGCGATCCATTTATTTCGTTCCATAGTATCGACGCGTGAAAGACCAACTTCTTTACAGGCCTTGGTGATCATTGGCAGATCCGTTTGGTAGAATCCGCTAAGGAACAATGTCCCGCCTTTCTTCAGGGATTGTTCGTATGCGGGCATATGGGCCAAGAGGATATTCCTGTTGATATTGGCGATAATGGTATCATAGGTTTCTTCTGAAGGGAGTACCATCGCATCCCCTAACATCACCCGAATATTTGAACAATTATTGCG
>JABDKT010000072.1 GCA_013002065.1 Flavobacteriaceae bacterium | reverse complement strand
ATGTAAAACTATTGACAGAAAAAGGAAAAGCCAACTGCCAAAAGATCGATATTTTTAAAGGGGTTATGTGGTTTTCCTATGAAAATGAGGGGATGCATTGGCACGAATTAAAGGTAGATCGCGTTAATGAAATTGTAGCCATCAACAAAAAGGGCAAAAAACCAGCCAGTATCGAGGAATTTATTGAAGATACTATTGTTCCGGACAAGGAATTATTCAACAATGTAGTGGGACAGGATAGTCTTACGAGATTCGATCAACCAAAAAGAAGGCGAAAAAAGAGAAGAAACAAGAACCGAAATAGAAATCGAAATCAGAAAAGGAATGCGTAACGTGATTTGGATGTTTGCGCTTGTTATTTTAGCCAGTGCCTGCGATTCGAAGATGGTGGTGAGTGAGATGCATGAGTTACCGGGTTATTGGGACAAAACGGAAATCGTTGAGTTTGATATCCCACAGTTGGATTCTTTGAGCAAATACAATATGTTTTTTCATCTAAGAAATACCAATGATTATCCTTATAACAACATTTTCTTGATTGCTTCAATGAAATTTCCACACGGTAAAATTGTAACCGATACCTTGGAATATCGAATGGCAGAGGCAGATGGAACTTGGTTAGGAACCGGAATAGGTTCCTTAAAAGAAAGCAAACTTTGGTATAAAGAAAATGTGTCCTTTTTTGAGGAGGGTACTTACACCTTAAGTGTATCGCATGCGGTGCGCAATAACGGTGAGGTACACGGCGTTACTCAATTACCCGGAATTTCTGAGGTGGGATACAGTATTGAATTAGTGAACAGGGATTAGAATCGTTATGGCGAAGAAACAAACAAAGACAGAAATAGCTTCCGTAAAAAAGCATATCAAGATATTTTGGAAAATCTTTGGAATAGGAGTGACCTTGTTTTTGCTCCTCTTTGTTTTAGCTTCTTGGGGAGTATTTGGCTCTTTACCCGATGAAACTAGTTTGGAGAATCCGGAGAAGGATTTGGCGACACAAATTGTGGCTTCAGACGGAGAGGTGATTGGAAAGTTTTTTAAAGAGAACAGAACTCCGGTACAGTATGAAGATCTACCCGAACATTTGGTCAATGCATTAATTGCTACGGAAGACGTTCGGTTTTACGATCATGCAGGTATCGATGCCAAAGGTTCGGTTCGCGCTTTGGCCTTTTTAGGAACCAAAGGGGGAGCGAGTACGATTTCTCAGCAATTAGCAAAGCAATTTTTCACCGATCAGGTATCGCGAAACAAATGGCAACGGGGAATTCAGAAAATAAAAGAATGGATTATTGCCATTCGTTTGGAACGCCGATATACCAAAGAAGAAATTATTACCATGTACTTTAACGTATATGATTTCTTAAATCTGGCTATTGGGATTGAATCGGCATCAAACATCTATTTTAATAAAGCTCCTAACGAATTGAATATTGAAGAATCGGCAATGCTGGTAGGTATGTTTAAGAATTCTTCTCTTTACAATCCGAGGAGAAATCCGGAGGGCGTGACCAATCGCCGAAATGTGGTACTCTCCCAAATGGCGAAGTATGAGTTCATTACTGAAGCACAGAAAGACTCCCTTCAAACATTACCCTTAAAAGTTCAGTTCACACCTCAGGATCACGATGAAGGAATTGGAACCTATGTTCGCGAATACATTCGTGGATATATGAAAAAATGGGCGAAGGACAATCCGAAACCCGATGGTACACTTTACGACATCAATAGTGACGGATTAAAAGTTTACACCTCCATCAATTCTAAGATGCAAACGTATGCCGAACAAGCTGTGGATGCACATATTGCGAATCTCCAAAAGGAATTCGACAGGCAGAATGAAAAGAACAAAATTGCACCTTTCCGCGATATCACTTCTGAAGAAATAAATAAAATAATAGATGCGGCCATGCGCCGTTCCGATCGTTGGAGAGAACTTAAAAAGCAAGGGAAAAAAGAGAAACAAATTATTGAAAGTTTTAAGAAAGAGACTCCCATGCGAATTTTTTCCTGGGGTGGAGATATTGACACCATCATGACTCCATTGGACTCAATACGATATTACAAATCCTTCTTTCAAGCCTCCATGATGTCCATGACTCCTCAAACAGGAGAGATCAAAGCATGGGTTGGAGGCGTAAACTATAAGCACTTTAAATACGATATGGTGAAGACCGGTAAACGGCAAATTGGATCCACCTTTAAACCCTTCGTTTATGCAACGGCCATTGACCAAATGCATATGTCGCCTTGCGATACTTTGCCCAATGCTCCCTATTGTATCCCTGCAGGTAAGTATGGACTCTTAAAAGAATGGTGTCCAAAAAACTCAAGTGGTAATTACGGCGGAATGATGACTCTTAAAGCCGCATTAGCAGGCTCAGTAAATACCGTAACGGCTCGCTTGATCGATAGAGTTGGGCCAAGACCTGTGATCGATTTGGTTGAGAAGATGGGTGTTGATACTAAAGAGGTGCCGGAAGCTCCGTCTATTGCGTTGGGGACGCCAGATGTAACACTCTATGAGATGGTAGGAGCCTATAGTGCGTTTGCCAATGAAGGAGTATATGTGAAGCCTATTTTAGTGCAACGAATTGAAGATAAAAATGGAACCATCCTTTTCCAAAATGTGCCCGAGACCAGAGATGTGATGAGTAATGAAACGGCTTATGTTACCGTGAGTTTGATGCAGGGCGTGACCAATGGCGGGTCCGGAACTCGATTGCGCCACAATTGGGCGGGGGGATCTCCAGTTTATAAAAGCTCGGTGACGGGATATCCTTATGAATTTGATAACCCCATTGCCGGTAAAACCGGAACAACACAAAATAACAGTGATGGTTGGTTCATGGGTATGGTACCTAATCTAGCAACCGGAGTTTGGGTAGGTGGAGAAGACAGGGCTACGCATTTCGCGAGAACGGCATATGGACAAGGAGCGACTATGGCACTGCCAATTTGGGCCATCTACATGCGAAAATGTTATGAAGATGAGACTTTAGATGTGTCCAAAAACAATTTTAAGAAACCACCACGGATTTCAATAGAAACCGATTGTGCCAAATTCAAGGAAGAAAATAATGGTGGTGTGGATGAAATTCCAGACGACGAGTTTGATTTCTAGAAATTTCAGAAAAAAATAGTAAAATGTATAAATGCTTCGGAAGAAATTCTGGGGCATTTTCTGTATTTTTAAGCAAAATCTAATTCATGATTACAAAGACAGTTTCAAATGTCGAAGAGGCCTGCCAGGGAGTTGCAGATAATATGACTTTTATGCTTGGAGGATTCGGCCTTAGCGGGATTCCTGAAAATTGCATAGCTCAATTGGTGCGTTTGAACGTGAAAGGCGTGACCTGTATTTCGAACAATGCGGGAGTAGATGACTTCGGATTGGGATTGTTACTTCAGAAAAGACAAATTAAGAAAATGATTTCTTCCTATGTGGGTGAGAATGCCGAGTTCGAGCGACAGATGCTAAGTGGCGAATTGGAAGTGGAGTTAATTCCGCAGGGAACCTTAGCACAACGATGTAGAGCAGCGCAAAGTGGTATTCCTGCATTTTTTACCCCTGCCGGATATGGAACTGAAGTGGCAGAAGGAAAAGAGTCTCGAGAATTCAACGGTAAAATGCATATCATGGAACATGCTTTCAAGGCCGATTTTGCCTTTGTAAAAGCGTGGAAAGGAGATACAGCAGGAAATTTGATATTTAAAGGGACCGCTCGCAACTTTAATCCGAATATGGCGGGAGCAGCAAAAATTACCGTTGCCGAAGTGGAAGAATTGGTTCCAGCCGGCGAATTAGATCCTAACCATATTCATATACCGGGAATTTTCGTCCAACGAATTTTTCAAGGAGCGAAATATGAAAAACGAATTGAACAACTAACCGTTAGAAAAAGAAATTAATGGCTTTATCCAAAGATCAAATCGCCCAACGCATTGCCAAAGAAGTAAAAAGCGGTTATTATGTCAACCTAGGAATTGGTATACCCACGCTCGTTGCTAACTTTGTACGAAACGATATTGAAGTTGAGTTCCAGAGTGAAAATGGCGTATTAGGTATGGGACCATTTCCGTTTGAAGGCGAAGAGGATCCCGATCTTATCAATGCCGGTAAGCAAACCATTACGGCATTGCCGGGCGCTTCATTTTTTGATTCGGCCACTAGTTTTTCCATGATTAGAGGACAACATGTTGACCTCACCATTTTGGGAGCCATGGAAGTTGCTCAAAATGGAGATATTGCTAATTGGAAGATTCCCGGGAAAATGGTGAAAGGTATGGGAGGAGCGATGGATCTGGTAGCCTCTGCGGAAAATATCATTGTGGCCATGATGCATACCAACAAAGCGGGACAATCTAAACTTCTCAAAGAATGTTCGCTTCCGCTAACCGGTGTCAATTGCGTTAAAAAAGTAGTGACTAATCTCGCTGTGTTATCGATTGAAAACAATTCGTTTAAATTGTTGGAACGGGCTCCTGGAGTTTCTATTGAAGACATCAAAATTGCTACGGAAGGAGACCTCATTTTGGAAGGAGACATCCCTGAAATGCAATTCTAAAACACTTATTTATGTAGGCTATTACGTACAATAGCTGTTAATTCTTTTCTGAAATGTTAAAATTTATGTCATTTCATCGAATTAATATGCGTATAAACGATTATTGTCAAATTTTTTTACACTTTAGTACTCCCTAAATTTTATGGCTAGCGCCAACCAACTTATGAAACAGTTCATTTACAAATTGAAAAGTACTTT
>JABDKT010000028.1 GCA_013002065.1 Flavobacteriaceae bacterium | reverse complement strand
TCCACCGAAGTTTTAACGAAGGTGGATCGACTCTTAAAATACGTCATTTGCCCTATTGGCCTCATACTTATGGTTTTATATCTTTGAAGTATCAAATTAAATCCACGATTATGAAAATTTCAACAGTTACGAGAACAATGCTTTGCTTAAGTCTTCTTATTGGCTTTACGACAAATGCGCAGCGTGCAGAAACGCCCGATTTCACCTATGAAGTTGGTGCAAAGATTAACGAAATGAACCTCACCCAAGGCGGAACTATGGTCGTTGCTACCAACGATGGTTTGGTAGGAATTAAACCGGGTACTAACGACCTACTTTTCAATTTTACCGACTATGGGCGCGTAAAGCCTGAGGAACTCACTTTTATACCCAATGCTCCCTATGTGGTGGTTGGGCAAACAGGTTTTGGGGCCATGACTACCAAAAAAGCCGTGATTGATTATATGTCGGGAAAGAAACTATTTAGTACCGAAGACAATGGCTGGAAAATGATCATGACCTGTGACGTCATGATGCCACAAAATAAGTTGGTGGTGAGCGGACAAAGACGTAAAGCCGATAATTTTGCTTTTGCAGTTGGTATTTACGACCTAAATACCGGTGCTCAAGACAGCTATTTCACTTTGAAAGGTTCGGAACAAATCACGGGAAGACCATTGTTATTGTCAGATGGGCTTATCTTACCAACAGCTCGCAACCTGAAAAAAATGGATGCTACCTCCGGTGCCGAGATTTGGAGTATTAAAGTAGATGATATCAAGTGGATGGTAACGGACGAAACTGAAAAAGAAATTTATGGTTTTGAGACAACCGCCAATGGCAGCAATACGAGAGTGCACAAAGTAGGAGTTGATGGAAGATTGCTCTGGGAAGACCCGCATAAGGTAAAAGGACATGTCGTAAATTTTGAAATTCTTCCTAAAGGCCTGGCCATTGTGAGCAATGTAGATAACTCGGGGAAATCGGGATTGGGTAAACTAGCATCGGGTCGAGCCGAATCGAAAATTGGCTTTTTGGATGCCAATACCGGAGAAGATCTATGGGAGAAAGCTCCAAAAACCAAAGGTTATGTACAGCATTTTTACATCATGGAGGACGGTATTCTCTTCGGAATTTATGAAGGAGGAATCAACAAAATTTCCTTTGAAGGAAAAACGCTCTTCAAAAAACCACTCAAGACCGGCGCCAACATATTAACCATGGCGAATACACCTCAGGGATTGATCTATATTACAAGTTCAGACGCCAATATCGTGAATTTGGACACAGGTGATCAAGTATGGAAGAAGCCTTTAAAATATAAAAGGGCCGATGCGGTTAGTTCGGACTATGACGATAAAAACAATCGCTATTTAATAAGTGCGGACGACGAATTATTTGCAGTAGATGCTAATACAGGTGATGTTTCTACCCTTGCCGAATCTAAGTTTGAAGGGAAAGAAGATCCCACGGGTGTCGAAGTACGAGATGGAGGAATCTTACTCACCAGTAGTCAGAATATGATGATGTTAGGATGGGACGGAAGTCAAGGATGGCATGAATATTATCGCGCACCCGGGAAAAGTGCTTTTGGGGCCATCTTAATGGGGGCATTGGCTGTAGCTAGTGCAGCAACGGCTACTGCTTCTTACATGGAAGCCAATCGCAATAGAAATAGGTTAGGTTATTATACTTCTCGAGGTGAGTCCTACGCCGACCTTGGAGATAGTATGGCTGCGGCCACAGGAGCTTCAGTTGCAGAAATGCTGAAAAGATTCAAGGCCACTTCGGCTACGGCTAATTCCAGATTTGTGCTTACAAAGCTGGACGAAGGAGTAGGATTGGTGAAGTTAAACAAAGACACAGGGAGCATGGAAAAAGAAATAATTCTTCGAGATAAAAAACCCGAATATCAAGTAGATGAATTTGGAGGAATTCTATACTACAAGGCGAATAACAGTTCGATTTACGCCTACGACCTTAAAAAGTAAACTAGCCAAGTTTGGATAGATTGTAAAGATCACAATCGATTACCCCTTAATTTATTAAGGGGTTTTTTTACGGCACTTGCCCTATATGGTATTTTGAAAATAATTCAGTATTTTGTTGTATCACATAAAACCTTTTCAATCATGAAATCCTTCTTATTTACCTTAGGGACTTTGTTTATGCTCACCGCTGTTAGCTTTGCACAGGTTCCTACACCGCGAAGCACGTCATCCGGATCTGGTGGCCCACTTAGTTGGACCAAGACAGGTTCTGTGGATTATACACTGAGAGATAAAAACGGGAACACTGTTTCGAATACTATGAATTTAAAGTACTTAAGCACCGATACTCTTTCCGTATTGGATAAGACCAACCGTACTGTTTATTTATTGGCCGATTTTAAGAACGCTTCCACAGGAAGTACGGGAAGTGCATCTATTTTAGCCAATTATGTAGATAGTAACTTTTTTATCACCAATCCGAATTCATTTGCGCACTACGTTAACGACGAGTACCTCACCGATACATTTGTAAATATCAATGGTAGTTACATCTATTATGTGGGTGAAACCAATACGACCTATCAATTAAAAGACATTCGAAAGTATCCAAATTGGGGTGCCGATTCTTCTTATCCCTTGCCTTATTCGGCAACAAACACCTACTGGTATCGCGATGCCGATAAGGGTCAGTACGGTGTAATTAAAAAGGGTAAAACGATAAATTATGACGAAGCCTCCACCGAATCGGATGGAGATGATCTCATCGTGAAAGTAAACGGTGTTAAAACCTACCGATTACCGGGATACTACAATATGGCTTCCTGGGTTTTTAAGCCCGTAACTCCCTATTCGAGCAGTGGTAGCAGCAGTAGTAGTTCTACGACCGCAACGACCGGTTGTGTGAAAGGAGATTGTAATAATGGATGGGGTAAATATGAATATGACAACGGGCATTACGACGGATTCTGGAAAAATGGTAAAAAACACGGATACGGTCTGTACAAATGGCCCGAAAGTGGAAAATACATAGGAAGTTGGGTGAATGATAATATGGAAGGCTATGGAGTCTATATCGCAGACAATAAAGACAACATTATCGGAATGTACCGCGATGGCCAATTAAACGGATTGGGAGTGACAGTGACCGGAGATAAATGGGAGCAGGGAATATTCAGTAATGGAAATGTTTCAACTTCATACGATTTTTACACCACCGGAAACGAATCCGGATGTACAGCAGGAGATTGCCAGAATAAATACGGTAAATTCAAGTGGAGCAATGGGGATAGTTTTATTGGCTTCTTCAAAAACGGACAATTACACATGGGGACTTATACCTTCGCTAGCGGCGATAAGTACTCAGGAATGTTCAACAGTGACAACCAATTTCACGGAACAGGAAGATTTTTCTTTTCAGATGGTGCCTATTACGGAGGAAACTGGGTAAATGGTAAATATGACGGTAGAGGTTATTATCACGACAAGGATCTGGTTCAACAAATTGGAGTTTGGTCCAATGGAACTTTGGTCGATAGGATGCGATAATTTTGAAAATCAATTAAATACGGCAAATGCCGTATTTTTTTTTGCTGTTCTTTTTGTAGTTTTATATACACATTAAAACCACAACACGATGAAGACCAAGACCACATTATTAGCCCTCGCCCTGCTTTTTGTTTTTTGTGAAACAACAGCTCAATATTTTGTTGACTCCAGTGCTCCGGCAAACACTGTGAGTTTGGCTTACCACAAGGATCATTTTAACTTGAAAGGCCCTGTAAAATCTTACAACAATAATTACACTACCTACTATTTTGATCGGGATGGTTACCTTACCAAGGACGTTGGATCATTAGGTTTATCACGAGAGTATCTCTATGATTCCAACAACAATCTTATAAGAATCGTGAGCGATCTTAGTGGCTCTTTAATCCATTATAGTGTCACTTTGGACAGCCAAAAAAGAGTTACGAAAAAGATTACCTCCGCTAATTCCGGGAAAAGATATACCTATGATCGCCGAGGCAATGTTTTGGAAGAGTACGACACCTATAACAAAGAACTACAGTATAGAAATAAATACGATTCGCAAGGGCGTATAATTCAGAGAAATGGTTACTACAATGCGATCAATGAGACTTCTTTAACTACATACTCTTATGGCAGAGATGGTGATTTTGTTACCGTTACCAATAACTATAGTTCTTCCAATCCGAAACGAAAAAGCTCGGTGAATACTTTTTACTACAAGAATGGACATTACTACGGAAAATCAAAATATTCCGATTTAAGCTTTGATAGTTATGGTAATCCGCAACAATATGCCAACGCCGATGGGAGTGCCGGAACCAAAAAAACGTATACGTATTGGGGAGAAGGATCTTCAAATAATTCAACGGTTTCAACGCCAAGTTCCCCCAATAGCGTACCCAAGCCTAACACTAGTACTTCTACAAATAATGATTGTGTAAGTGGTGATTGCCAAAACGGTTGGGGTAAAAAGAATTTTGAATACGGCTACTACGAAGGATTTTGGAAAAATGGCGTACGTCATGGATATGGGCTATTTGATTGGGATACTTCCGGGAAGTACATCGGTTTTTGGGTAAATGATAAACTAAGTGGCTATGGTTGTTATTTGGGCACCGAGAAGAACCTCATTGGAGAATATCGCGACGGCTCCATGAATGGCGTAGGTTATACTCACGAATTGAAAAATGACAAATGGGTACGAGGAGAATTTAGAAATTATCTCGTTTCCGAAGAATACGATTTCTACGACAATAAAATTAACTCCGGCTGTATTGCCGGTGATTGTCAGAACAAATACGGTCGCTACAAATGGAGCAATGGCGATATGTTTACAGGCTTTTTCAGAAATGGAAAGATGTATATGGGTACCTATAGTTTCGCTTCAGGAGATAAGTACGAAGGCATGTTCAATTCGAGCAATCAATTTCATGGGGAAGGTCGCTTTTTCTTTAAAGACGGGGCCTATTACGGCGGACAATGGAACAA
>JABDKT010000021.1 GCA_013002065.1 Flavobacteriaceae bacterium | reverse complement strand
GTAGTGCCATTTTGAAAGTCATCGATTTGTCCGGCATTGACTTGAGCATTAATTGTGAATGAGATAAGAACTGAAATTGAAAAAAATAGAATTGTTTTCATGATATATAATTTAAAGATTAGACACGTTTCGGGCGAGAATCGATGCTAAGCTGAAAAATAATCTTGAACAATACTTTTCTAATTATTAAACAATCATGTCTTTAAAAACCCTGAAAATCAATCGGATAATTTTTTGTGGCATAAAAAAAAGCCTCGGTTTCCGAGGCGTTTAAAATATTTTTCAATTTTTTATAATCTATTTTCTAAATGAAATACTTTGATGATTATGGCACTGTTTCGGTTAATAATAATTAAACCTCTCAGTATTATTGAGTCATTGAAGTAAGCTCACTATACCCTTGCAACTTCCCCTTACGATTATAAGTTTCACTTCGAATAAGACCAACGTCCTTGGCATACCACTCTTTGGTAGAACTTTGAATTCGCATAAGAAGTTTGGTGCTTACTTTTTGGCTCAGTACCAAACAATCAAATTGGCCAGCAGGCGTAGTTATCGATTCGAAAGTATCGATCTTACGCTCTGTGACCAGTATATTTAGATTTAAAAGATAGGCTCCTTCGGTTCCAACCCGTACGTTGAGTGCGCCATCTTTTAAAACAGTACCCACGGAGTCTGAAAAATTTGGAATTTCATACTCGGTGGCATCTACATCCACATCCATGTTTTGATAGACTTGCATCGTGCTTCCGTCCATAAGATATGCCATGTCGAAATGAAATTTTCCATTCACGCATTTTGCTACAAACTCACCTGTAAACTGATGGTCCCCTTTTTTATCAAATGTGCTGTGCTTTACTTTGAAAGTGGTTTCGTCGCCAGAAGTCTTTTTGTCAATTAATTCATACTTAATTTTCCCTTGCTCTTTTCCCTTGGCATTGTAATTAGTGAGCTCCCATTGGCTGCCTATTTCAGTAGGAATAAATACTTCACAATTGGTTTGTGCTGAAGCAAGTACACTACTTATTATAAAAATGGCACTAAGTAATAGCTGTTTCATTCGTTCTGTCGTTTTTTGGTTAGTACTTAATAACCAGACAACTGTAACTTAAAATCATGTAAACTGTAGAAAGGGGGTAATCTATTTATGCTTTTACCTTAAAAGACTCGAAAGATTTTTTTAAACTATCCCAAGCAAAAACTGCCGATTTTAATTGTGGGGACCATTGTGCGGCTACCAAATATATGTATTTTTCACTTTCCAATAAGCGATATAACCTGTATATATAGAAAGCATTAAAGTCTTCGCCATCAAATTGGACATTCATTAACTTGTTCGCGGTGGTCCATAAAATTGAATCCTCATCCGAATCAAGAGATTCGATATGCTCTTGCACCGAAGTACTTAAGTGAAGGAATAAATTGGGTAAACTACCATCCAAAAATGACACGTTCAAGTTCTCCTTCTTCATAGTCATGATCCTAAGGTTAGGAGTGAAGCTTACGCTGGGAACCACGTTTGTTTGATTGAGTTCCATTCGAGCTTCCTTGATTTCTTCTTCTGTCACTTCTTCTCCTCTGGCTTTAGCTTGTTCCACCTCGTTCATTAAAGTGTACTCTACCATATCGGTGGTGGTGTCTTCTGTGAAATCAACGGTGAAATTCTTCCCAAATTGGATTTCTAAAATATTGGAACGAAATAGTAAATTTCCATAAGGGGAATTTGCAACGGTATTACTTTCTACCTCCTCATCTGTCCAATCAGGTTTGCTATATAATCTTCGTATGAATTCGCTATATGAAATACTTTCCGGATCGTTCCAACCATCGCCTTCCGGTTTACTGAGAGAATATCCTAAAAGGCTATTAGTATAATCATTTACTCCTTCATCTAATTCAGCGCCAATACTAGAGGAATCTACACTTACCTCATTTCCAGCAACTCCAATAGTTTGTTGTCTAATCCTGTCGGCATCAGCTTCGGCATGTATTTTTTTGATGTCGGTGTCGCGCTGGTCTCTTCTATCAAAAAACAAAGCCACAATAACAACCAGAGCCAGAAGTATCATGGTAATAGGATACCATTTAAAGATGGGGTCATCTGCGGGAGTTAAAGTCATTGCAAGCAAAAGCAATGCTTCTACCACTAGCACAATCAAGCCAACCAATTTTAGCCAATCGCTAATAGCATTTAATATTGAGGATCGTTTTTCTTTATCTTCTCCCATAATATAAGAATTGAATTATCTAATAACTTTCACCCTCGATTGGGCTTACAATAAATTGGGAAGCAGTTGGTTAACAACTAAAAACAGAAATTAAAGTTAAGAAAAAAAAGAGAGGATTCAATATTAATATTGCAGGAGCCTAAATTTTAACTGTCGAGGGTACTAAACTCGAAATATCACCACCATTTCTAGCAATATCCCTTACAATCGAAGAAGACACATGGGTAAGTTCCGGGCTGCACATTAAAAACACACTGTCCACACCATTTACCTTCGCATTAGCCTGGCCAATGGTTTGTTCGTAATTGAAGTCGGTGGTGTTTCTCAATCCACGTAATATATATTGGGCTTCCACCGATTTACAGAAATTAGCTGTAAGACCTTCGTAAGAAGAAATTCGAATGTGGTCGTTCTGTCCAAATGTTTGTTCCAGCATTTCAATTCGTGCCTCGAGATCCCACATATGTTTTTTGGCGGCATTCACTCCAATGGCAATGATAATTTCATCGAAAAGTGGTAGTGCACGATGAACAATATCAACATGTCCCAGTGTTACGGGGTCGAAGGTTCCAGGGAATACAGCGCGTTTCATTTTTTAAAGATATTACTTTTCTGTTAAAGCTTGTTTTATAAGCAAACTGAAGAAATCACTTAATTTCATACCAGTCTCACGCACTTGTTTAGGAACAATGCTTTCTGCCGATAGTCCGGGAGTTGTATTTATTTCGATAAAATAAGGGATTCCGTCCTGAATAATGAAATCACTTCGGGTGATGCCCGTCATATTCAGTAGATAGTAAATCTTTTTGGCTTCTGTTTGGACGGCTTCTGTTTCTTCTTCGGAAATTCTTGCAGGTGTTATCTCTTCCGATTTTCCGAGATATTTTGCCTCATAATCAAAAAAGTCGTTTTCTGAAACTATCTCTGTGGGCGGTAGCGCCACAATTTCATCACCATTTTTATATACTCCTACGGAAACTTCCGTACCCACCAGTGCTGTCTCGATAATTATTTCTCGGTCTTCTTTGAAAGCTGCTTCAATGGCAGGAAGTAAATTATCCAAATCCTTCACCTTACTTATTCCGAAGCTGGAGCCGGCACGATTGGGTTTTACAAAACAGGGCAATCCTAAAGTTCTAACAATTTCAGAAGTATCAATGGTAGCCCCTTTATTCAGGTAATAAGAGTTTGCCGCTTTTATGCCGAAATGATCCAAGACGCTCAAACAATCTCTTTTATTAAAGCTTAACGCCGCCTGATAAAATCCCGTGCTTGTTTGAGGAATTCCCAAGAGTTTCCAATAGGCAGCCATATAACCGTCCTCACCGGGAGTACCGTGAATGGTATTAAAAACGATGTCGGGTCGTACTTTTCGATCTCCTATTTTAAAACTAAAATCGGACCGGTCAATTAAAATATTTTGGCCATTTTCCGAAGGGACAAACCATCCCTCTTTTAAGATATGAACCGGAAAGACTTCATAAGATTGTGTGTCTAGAGCACCGCATACAATTTTTCCGCTTTGAAGAGAAATTTCAAATTCGCTTGAATATCCGCCCATAGCGACGGCCACAATAATTTTACTCATACCAAAAACTGATTTACGGCGTTAAACAAAAATATCACTATTCGAAATAAGTTACTAAATTTAGGTTTAGTATTTTTGCTCTCCAACCATAAACGTATGACTTTTATTAAATTCTTGCTTACCAAATCTTTTCTAAAACAACTGGGTTTGGCGGTAATAGCAATCATCGTTTTATCATTCCTGATTCTTACCTGGTTAAAATTTACCACTAATCACGGACAGCAAATAGAGGTGCCGGATTTGGCTAAAATGACCATTGAAGAAGCCGAAGACGCGTTGGATGATCTCGATCTAAGGTATGAAATAATGGATACCACCAATTACAATCCGAGCTTTCCTTACAAAACAGTTATTGAGCAACTGCCCAAAGCTGGAAGATTCGTAAAAGAAGACCGTAAAATATATATTTCACTAAATCGTAGTGGTTATCCCATGATTCAAGTTCCTCCGGTCGTTGGAAAAACGAAGCGGCAAGCCGAGCCCACGTTAAAAGCTGTTGGTTTTAAAATTGGTAAGATTGATTATCGCAAGTATATCGCAAAGGATGAAGTGCTTGAAATTCGGCATAAAGGTCAAAAGATAAACGTGGGGGACAAACTTCAGAAAACTTCGGTCATAGATTTGGTGCTAGGGGATGGTGAAGGTGGCTTAAATCGTAACGCCAAACCTGAAGAAGGCGGAGATGACGATTCTCAATCCGAAATAGAAGCAGATGGAGGAAACTAATGGTCCCACAGTCGAAGATTCGGGAAATGATGAATTGTATGAGCATTTCCGTTTTATAGCCGATAAGGGCCAACAACCATTGAGGGTGGACAAATATCTTATGAATAAGATCGAAAATGCCACCCGTAATAAAATCCAAAAAGCGGCCAAAGATGGAAATATTTTTGTCAATGATGTTGCCGTAAAATCCAATTACAAAGTTAAGGCCAACGATGTGGTGACCGTTTTGTTCGAGCACCCACCTTATGAATTCCTGTTGGTGCCCGAAGATATACCCATTGATATTGTGTATGAGGACGAAGAAGTGTTAGTGGTGAACAAGCCTGCCGGCATGGTTGTGCATCCCGGTCATGGGAATTACAGTGGCACACTCATAAATGCACTCACATTTCATTTTGACAATCTGCCGAATAATAGCAGCAACAGACCCGGACTAGTTCACAGAATCGACAAAGACACCAGCGGACTTCTCGTTGTCGCAAAAACGGAAGAAGCGATGACCCACTTGGCGAAGCAATTTTTCGATAAGTCGACCGAACGGGAATATGTCGCCTTGGTTTGGGGTAATGTCGAAGAAGATACAGGGACAATTGAAGGCAATATTGGTCGTCATCCAAAAAATCGTTTGCAAAATACCGTCTTCCTTGACGATGAAGCTGAAAAAGGTAAACCGGCGATTACTCATTTTAGAGTGTTGGAGCGTTTAGGTTATGTATCGTTACTGTCATGTAATTTAGAAACTGGACGAACGCATCAAATTCGAGTGCATTTAAAGCATATTGGACATACCTTGTTTAACGATGAACGTTATGGCGGAAATCAAATATTAAAAGGAACTCATTTCAGCAAATACAAGCAGTTTGTAGAAAATTGTTTTAAGGTACTTCCACGTCAGGCTTTACACGCCCGAACCTTAGGGTTTGAGCATCCAAAAACAGGTGAGATGTTGCGATTTGAAGCTCCTATTCCCGAGGACATGAATTTATGTCTGGACAAGTGGCGAAATTACTCCAAACACGTCATTGAATAACTTTTCTCTATTCTGAAATTGATACTATATAAGGATAGACTTTTATTCGCGCGATTTTCTTTTTATTTTTGAGGAAAAGACCTAAGAATGAAAATTGTATTATCACCCGCCAAGTCTTTAGACTTTGAAAGACCTCTTCCTACTTCGAAATCTAGTGAGGCTCGATTCCTCGCTGAAGCCGAAAGACTAAATAAATTGCTGAAGAAGAAATCGGCCAGAAGTTTGTCCAAACTCATGAGTATTTCAGATGCTTTGGGGCAATTGAATTATGAAAGAAATCAGGAGTGGACACTGCCATTCACTTCCGATAATTCCAGACAGGCGGTCTATGCTTTTAGTGGTGAAGTGTATCGAGGGATGGATATTTATACACTTCCGAAGGATAAAATAGATTTTTTACAAAACAGCCTGCGGATCATTTCGGGACTCTATGGAATATTAAAACCTTTAGATTTAATACAACCCTACCGTTTGGAAATGGGAACACGAATGCCTGTGGGTGTGAAGAAAAACTTGTACGAGTTTTGGAAAAAGAAAATTACCACAGCTTTGAATGAAGAGTTGGAAGAAGATGAGCTATTCGTCAATTTGGCAAGTAACGAATACTTTAAAGCAATTGATGCCAAAGTCCTCAAAGTACCGGTGATTACGCCCGTGTTTAAAGATTATAAAAACGGAGAATACAAGTCCATCATGACCTTTGCTAAGTTGGCCAGAGGATATATGACACGATATATACTGGATAATAAAGTTACGACTGTCGAAGATCTCAAAGGATTTAACTATGAAGGTTATGGTTTTAGCGAAGACATGTCTTCGGAGCGAGAATTAGTATTTATTCGATAAACCATCTTTCATCACATACATCCATACCCACCCTTTATTCCTGAAAAGGCGACCAAACTAATTGTGGGCACGCTACCACCACCACGATTCACTACAGGTGATTTTAGAGTTGGGGACGTAAACTTCTGCTACGGTAGTAGGGACGGCCAATTGTGGCCCATACTCGATAAGATTTTCGATATTGGTTTAAAGTATGAGACCACGGAAGAAGCAATTGTTCAACGAAAAGAGTTTCTTATTCAAAGACAAATTGGTATTTGTGATATCGTGGCCTCAGCGCGACGAGAGAAAGTAGATGCCAGTGACTTGGGGATGCAAGAAATTGAACTACGAAATCTCATTGATATTCTCCGAGAACATCCAAGGGTTTCAACTTTATTATTTACAGGCGGAAACAGTAAAAACGGTCCTGAGTATTTTTTCCGGAGATTATTAAAGCAGTACGAACTTTCATTGGAGGTGGTCGAAAGTAAGGTGCCTCGAATTCATGAATTTCGACTTCCCAAAAGTGATCGAATTATCACAACAGTTTCTTTGATTGCGCCTTCGGGAGCGGCGAATAGGGCAGTGGGGAGTTTACAGGATTATAAAGACATGAAAAGTAAAAACCCTGAAATGAACACAATCGATTTCAGGGTGCTTCAGTATAAAAATTTCTTCTGAAAATTTAAGGATTATAAGTAAACACTTCTAATGGGGCATTGTTACTTACCACAATAAAATGTTCTTCATTATTAATCATCACAGTGGTAATATCTTTCGCATCTTTATCGATAAATGGGTCAAATTCTTTACTATATGCAAAAGAACCCTGCCCATCACCTAATAATACATAACCGTAATTACTGTCGTAACGAATGGTTTCGACTTCGGCGTCATAAATGGCACCAATTCCCATGATGTCCAGATTGCCGTCTCCATTAAAATCTTTTTGGATAAAAGATAAGGTAGGCCCAACTTGAGCATTATTTGGAAGTTTGGTGACGGCAAAGTTTCCGTTCCCTTGATTCTCCACATACACACTTTCGAACATATAGGCCGTAAGTTGGAAGGCATCTTTTAGTTTGTCTTCACCGTATATATCCTTCATTTCCAGGCTGGCAAATTCTTTATAGGTTTTAATCTTGTCGAGCAAGAACGGATTTTGTTCACTACTGCATTCTTTTCCGCGAACCGGAACTAATTTACCTTCATTGATCTTACTCAATGCGACATCATAACTTCCGTTATCATCAAAATCTTTTCCGTAGATATAAATAGGCTTTTCCTTTTTTGGCTGAAATTTATTGTTCTTTCCAATATTTCCGAAGAAATAATCCTCGTCGCCATCATTATCGAAATCTCCTTTGGTAATACTGAACCACCAACCTTCGGTTTTATCCAATCCTGAAATGTCTTCGGCTTTTTGAAAAGTTCCATTGCTATTGTTAAAGAAGGTAGGCTTCATCCATTCACCCACAGCTAATAAATCAAGATCACCGTCGCTGTCGTAGTCGGTGAATATAGCATCTGAAACCATACCCATTTCCGAAAGTTGGACATTTTCAGAAGTGGCATCGGTAAACGTACCATTCTCATTTTTTAATAAATAGGATCGTGGAGATTTTGGGTATTCGGCTGGAACTACATTGCCTCCCACAAACAGATCCACGTCGCCGTCTTTATCGTAATCGGCAGCGGTCACAGCTTTGCCGGAACTAAGCATTCTGGGTAATTTATTATTGGTTTTGCTGAAATTTCCGTTACCATCGTTCAAATATAATCGGTCTTGAAGCAACGGACTCTCTTTGGGCAGTTCATAACCGGCACTCACCACATATAGGTCTTGATCACCATCACCATCGGAATCAAAAAACAAGGCATTTGCATCTTCATACTTGGCTTCCTTAATCCATAGGTTTGTGTTAGTTTTTTGAAAACTGCCGTTAGAATTTTGCACATACATTTCCGCGGCAGCTCCCGAGGCATTGCCTACAAAGAAATCGTCCAAACCATCGTTATTTACATCGGCAGTGATAATACCTGTTCCC
>JABDKT010000189.1 GCA_013002065.1 Flavobacteriaceae bacterium | reverse complement strand
GTTTTTCTGCGGAATTTGCCGAACATAAAATTTACAATTCGGGCGAAAGCACCAAGCATATTGACTGGAAGCTTTATGCGAAAACTGATAAGTTATATACTAAGCGTTACGAAGAAGAAACCAATTTGCGTTGTCATTTGATTATTGACAATAGCAGTTCGATGCATTATCCCGCCATAAAGCAGTTTAGCATCGACTCACTCAACAAAATAGGATTTTCGGCATTGGCAAGCGCTGCCATTATGAATTTACTGAAACGACAACGCGATGCGATTGGGATGAGTATCTACAGTGATCATTATGAGTTCTACACCAACGAAAAAGGAAGTGAACGTCATCACCAAATGCTTTTAGGAGAATTAAATAATGCAATATCACGATCAAGCAAGGAAATAACTACTAAAACATATACACATTTACATCTAATTGCCGAAAAATTAAAGCGAAGATCCTTGGTATTTTTATTTACCGATATGTTTCAGAGCGATGCGGAAGAGGAACAATTGTTCGAGGCACTGCAGCATTTAAAGTATAACAAACACGAGGTTGTATTGTTCCATACCTATGACAAGTCCAAAGAATTGGAGTTTGATTTCAATAATCGTCCGAAGCGTTTTGTAGATGTCGAGACCGGTGAGCATGTTAATTTGTATGCCGATAATATCAAGGAGAATTATGAAAAGGCGGTAGGGGAGTATTTTTCGGCTTTGGAATTGAAGTGTGGGCAGTATCGAATAAAGTATGTGCGAGCAGATATTAATGAAGGGTTCAACAAGATCTTAACTACTTATTTGGTAGAACGGCAGAAGTTTGGGTGATTCCAATCTGAAGTTGTTCGATTGTGGTGCGAAGCTCGAAGCTAGAAGACCGAAGACCAAGGTCGGAAGTGATGTAAAAGAAGGCCATGGCGGTCAATATAAACTTAAAACATTGGTCATTCTTAAACCTTTCAATTTTTTTCTTTTTTATTTGTCGTAACTAAAAATGGTGTTATATTTGCACCCGCCTGCGCGATTAAAATCGCTTCGGCGGACAAGCCCGAAAGGGATTGTTCAACAAATGCTTCAACGGTCAACTGTAGTTGACATCCTTAAAAGGGTAAGTAATTTGGTCTGGTAGTTCAGTTGGTTAGAATACCTGCCTGTCACGCAGGGGGTCGCGAGTTCGAGTCTCGTCCAGACCGCTCTTTATGCACCGAAGCCTTGGCGAAGGTGTAAAGTCCCTTCTCCGCATGAAGCTTCGAAGGGTGTAGAAAATGTTGTGTTGTTCTCCTACGCATAAAGCTACGGAGAATGTGGTTCCAAGAGATTGGAAACCAATGAGAAGCTTTACCTTAGTTGGTGAGGCTTTTTTTAGTCTTGTCCTAAAAATATTTTTAGAATTTAGCCAAAGTTGGAAATAGCTATAGCCTTGAATTTAAACGAATAAGGGTAATATAAATTTTCCGTTTAAACATCCAATTTTATAAAAGCTTATTAGAATAAATAGATAATAAATAAAACCGTGCGATTCCACACGGTTTTATTATCAACCTCTTATTTTTGGTTATAACTCTAAAGCCGAAATACTTACATTATTAATATTAACGGTATTTCCACCAGTATTAGTCGTACCTAAGTCCATCCAGTAGGTAGTTCCAGGGGTTAAGCCACTAATTATGGCATTAGTTGTAAATGGATATTTAATTTGTGATCCTGTACCCTTAAACTCAATATGTATATTACCTCCAGCAGTAGTTCCTGTAACTGAAGCTCCATTTGAGGGAGCTGAACCAGTTCCATAATATAATTGCAAGGTAGAGTTTCCGTCATTTCCAGATTGTGCGATGTCACCTGAAATGATAATCATTACTTTAGTGCCGCTATTAGGTGTTATAGCTCCAGCAAGTCCAACCATAGTTACTGTCGATGAGTTCGTAGAACCAGGGTTAGGTTTTACTACATGATAATTAGACTTTGAACTGTTAGTATTGGTAATTACACCGGTATTAGCATTATAACTAATTCCAGCGCCGGCGCTTAGTAGGGACCTTACTTTAGTAGAG
>JABDKT010000187.1 GCA_013002065.1 Flavobacteriaceae bacterium | reverse complement strand
ATTATTTCTTTGCCGGGATGATGGTGCTACAATTGCTTTGGGCCTTATTCAAAATGCCTGAAACCAAAGGTGTTTCCTTGGAAGTTCTAGAAAAACAGTTGACCGAAGAGAATGATTGAAGTAGTTTGCTTTGGAGAGATTTTATGGGACGTTTTCCCAAACCGAAGAGTCATTGGTGGAGCACCCTTAAATGTTGCGCTTCGTTTGCACTCTTTTGGAGCTAGGACTAAAATTGTGAGTAGTATTGGAGAAGATAATTTGGGCGATGAAGTTAAGGAATATCTTAAGCAGTATAACTTTCCACAAGACTCCATACATCTCGACCCCGAATTACCCACCGGCTCGGTTGAGGTAAGTTTAGATGAAAGTGGCTCGGCAAGTTATGAGATTGTAAAACCGGTTGCCTGGGACAGAATTACATTAAATGAGCATATAATCGAAACTGTGGAGTCGGCAAGTGTATTTCTCTTCGGAAGTTTGGCATTACGCGGAAGGATTAACCGAAATACCATTGCTTCACTGCTACAAAAAGCAAATTACAAAGTCTTTGATGTAAACCTGCGCCCTCCTCACTACGATATCTCCATGGTGTATGAATTGATACAGCAATCTGATTTTGTAAAACTAAATGATGAAGAACTAGACGAAGTATGTAAAGAATTAGGCGGCCCTGAAACTGACATAAAAGCTCAAATCCAATGGCTTGAAAAAGTCACGAATACAAAATCGATTTGTGTCACTCGAGGAGGAGAAGGTGCAATCTTGAAGTATGAAGACAAGTTCTACGAGCATCCCGGATTTAAAGTCCAAGTAGCCGATACCGTTGGAGCTGGTGATTCTTTTTTAGCAACACTTGTCTATCAATTAGTACTTCAGAAAAATGATCCGGATACCAGTTTGTCGCATGCCTGTGCAGTGGGAGCATTAGTAGCCTCGAAAGAAGGTGCAAATTGTGAAATTAGTGAGGAAGAGGTTTTGAACTTTCTGAAAGTGTAAATTGCTTTAGGCTTTAGGCTTTAGGCTTTAGGCTTAAGGAATTCTCACTTCTGACTTCTGACTTCGAGCATCAGGCTTCGAGCCTGAATAAATCCTACAGTCATACCCTCGTCATTACTATGGAAATACTTTAGGCTTTTGACTTTCGGTTTTAGGCATTAGGCATTAGGCATTAGGCTTTAGAATTAAGGAATTCTCACTTCTGACTTCTGACTTCGTGCATCAAGCTTCGAGCCTAAATAAATCCTACAGTCATCCCCTCGCCATCACAATGAAAATACTTTAGTCTTTTGACTTTCGGCTTCTGACTTCCGACTTCGAGCATCGTGCTTCGTGCCAGTTTTATCTGGATTCATATCGCTATGCAAAATGTACTTCCTTTGACTTCGAGCATCAGGCTTCGAGCCTAAATAAATCCTACAGTCATACCCTCGTCATTACTATGGAAATACTTTAGGCTTTGGGCTTTGGGCTTTAGGCTTCTGACTTCTGACTTCGAGCATCAGGCTTCGAGCTGGTATTCCCAGGATTCACTCGACTTAGTCGATTGTTCCCTCGTTCCCAATGTTGAAAATACAAACCATACAGTCTCTGTTTTTCCGACTTCCAGCATCGTGCTTCGTGCCAGTTTTTCCAGGATTCACTCGACTTAGTCGATTGTTCCCTCGTTCCCAATGTTGAAAATACAAACCACACAGTCTTCGACTGTACTTTTTTATTTTTCACATCTTTAAGAAAGCAAACTTTCTACAGATGCTTAAATAAAAAAACCCGTTCGTATTGAACGGGTTTGTGAGTTAAGTGGTACCTCCAGGAATCGAACCAGGGACACACGGATTTTCAGTCCGTTGCTCTACCAACTGAGCTAAGGTACCTCCTTTAAGTAAGGTCTTCACCTTCCAAAGCAGTGCGAAGCATCGCAAAGGAGGGGGCAAATATAAACCTATTTTGCCTTTTGCAAAACATAAAGATAAAAAAAATTAATGCAGCTCTCGGTATCAATTTAATAGTGTATTAACAAAGCTAGTCGGATTCAAATTGTATTTTTAGCGCTTCAATCCTTACCATGAATTTAATAATAGACGTTGGTAATACTTATATCAAACTAGCGGTTTTTGCCAATTCCGAATTGCTTCAAAAATGGCGCTGCCAAGAGGAAGCGTTTTTTACATGCCTAGATGAGGTTTCGGAAGCGTACACGAATATAAAAAACTGCATGATATCTTCGGTAGGCAAGTTTTCCGAAGAAGAAATTTCAGCATTAAAAAAGAAATTTCATCTTATCATACTGTCCAAGGAACTTCAATTACCCTTCGTGAATTTATATTCAACTCCCAAGACCTTAGGGGTAGATAGAATTGCATTGGTAAGTGCGGCGGCTCATCAATTTCCGGATAAAAATGTATTGGTCATCGATGCCGGAAGTTGTATTACCTATGATTTTTTAAACGACCAAAATGAGTATCTGGGCGGTGCTATTTCTCCGGGGATGGAAATGCGCTACAAAGCCATGCATACTTTCACGGCAAATTTGCCATTATTGAATGCGGAAGCACCCGAAAACCTTATTGGAAATTCCACGAGTAGTTCAATGCATGTAGGTGTAATTCAGGGAGTTATCAACGAGTTGGAGGGATTTATTGAACGATACAACGAAAACTTCACCAATTTAACAGTGATTTTAACAGGTGGAGACGCTCATTTTTTGCGAGATAGCATAAAAAATGACATCTTTGCCAACTCTAATTTTTTATTGGAAGGCCTAAACCACTTATTAGAAACTAACAACGATTCATGCTGAAACGATTTTTTATAGCTTGTATGCTAATAACCACGGGATTTACTGTGGCCCAACAAGGAACCACATCTCCTTATTCTTTCTTCGGAATTGGTTCTTTAAAATTTAAAGGGACCGTGGAAAACAGAACCATGGGTGGTTTGAGCGTCTTTTCAGACAGTATTCACTTGAATCTTCAGAATCCGGCGGCCATTTCCAGATTGCGATTGGTCAACTATTCACTGGCGGTGAGTCACAAGTTTAATTCCTTGGAAACTTCCGAAGAAACCCAACAGGCCACTACTACCACCTTGGATTATTTGGCAATTGGAATTCCCATGGGGAAATTCGGAGCTGCTTTTGGATTAATACCCTATACAGCATCCGGGTATAAACTGCAGAACGAACAATCGGGTTCGACCACTCAATACGAAGGGTTTGGTGGTCTAAACAAGGCTTTCTTCCAGCTAGGGTATCAAATAACTCCCGAGATAAGCTTGGGGCTTGATGCAAACTATAACTTCGGGAATATAGAAAATCGAGCGACGAATTTTCAAGATGGTATACAATTAGGGACACGTGAAATAAACCGTGCTACTTTCTTAGGATTCAGTTTTAACCTAGGGGCTCAATATCAAGGAATGGTCACCGAGGATTTACAGTTCTCGGCCGGAGCAACTTACACACCCGAGACAGATTTTACTGCCGAAAATTCAAGGTTATTGGCCACATTAACCATTTTGCCTTCCGGTACAGAACAACCCATTGATATTCGAGACATTATTGTAGCCGATACCGAATTTACCTTTCCGTCACAATTCACAGCAGGGGCCGGAATTGGAAAACCTAAAAAATGGTTTGTAGGAGGGGAATATACTTCACAAAAAACTAGTAATTTTACGACTACCTCTTTCGAATTGGAAAATGTAGTTTTTGAAGATGCGTCTAAATTCAAAATAGGCGGATATTACATTCCGAATTTTAACGGATTTGGAAGTTATTGGAAGCGAGTGGTTTACCGAGCTGGCGTCAGATTTGAAGAAGCAGGATTGCAAGTAAACGGCGAATCCATCAATGAGTTTGGCATGTCTTTTGGTATGGGATTACCCGTAGGGCGATTGTTCTCAAATGTGAACCTTGGTTTTGAAATTGGAAGACGAGGAACAACCAACGCCGGACTTGTTAAAGAAACATTTTTTAATACCTTTATTAGTCTGTCATTAAATGATAGATGGTTTGAAAAGAGATTATATGATTAATACAATAAATACCAACACGATGAAAACGAAAGTAATTTTAGTTCTAGCTGTTTTAGCCTTCACTTTTGTAGGCAAAGCAAACGCTCAAATGGACGAATGTTTGACGACGGCTTCTTTATTCTATGAGCCAGCGAAAGTAAAAAACTACGAAGCTGCTTTACCTCATTACAATAAAGTAGTTCAGGAGTGTCCTCAATACAGTTTGGCTACCTATCAGTATGCTGTAAAAATGTTTGAGCACTTTATCGAAAATGGAGATAAGAGTAAGATCACCGAATTACAGAATGCTTATAACTTGAGAATGAAATACTATCCAAGTAAAAGTAAGGTTGGAGATATAATGTCTGATATTGCTCAGATAAAATACGACAACGGTATTGGTACAAAATTGTCTCAATTCAACGAATTCGATAAAGCATTTAAAACAGATGCTGAGACATTTAAGAGTCCGAAGAGAATTTATACATACTTCTCTTTAGCTAAGGATTTGTTTGAAAGTGGAGAAAAAGATATTCAGGAAGTATTCGACCTTTACGATGTTATCGTTGATAAGATTGGTAAAGAAGAAGCTTACTACGCAGCCAAGCTTACGCAATTATTGGATAAGCAAGAGGCCGGTACTGCCTTGACTAAGAAGGAAGAAAAAAGATTGAAAGGATACGAGAAGAATTTGGGAGCCTATGGTGTTATCAAAGGAAGTGTGGATGGAAAATTAGGTACCATAGCCGATTGTGAAAACTTGATTCCTTTATATCAGAAGAATTGGGAAGAAAAAAAGAACGATGTTAACTGGTTGAAGAGTTCTGCGGGTAGATTAAATGCCAAGGATTGTGATACTCCAATGTTCTACGAAATGGTACAGCAATTACATAGATTGCAGCCTTCTGCTTCTTCAGCTTTCTACTTAGGTAGATTGGCCGAAAAAGATGGGAAAGCCAGCGAAGCGTTGAACTATTACAACCAAGCCGTTGATTTGGAAAGTGATCCAAGCCAAAAGGTGAAGTACTACAGAAGTATTGCTGAAAATTTCAGAAAGAAAGGTAGCTACGGACAGGCAAGAACCTACTACAGAAAGTTATTAGAGATCAAGCCTAACGACGGTAACTCTTACTTAAAGTTGGCTCAAATGTACGCCAAGAGTTCAAACAGCTGTGGTAGCTCTGTATTCGAGAAAAGAGCGATCAACTGGTTGGCAGCACAAATGGCCGATAAGGCAGCACGTGTGGATCCATCTATCGCTTCGACAGCGAGATCGGCTGCAAGCAGCTACAGACAAAGAGCTCCTAGTAAGACGGATATCTTTAGCGCAGGAATGGCAGGAAAAACTGTTTCTTTCAGATGTTGGGTTGGAGGAAGCGTAAGAGTTCCTAACTTATAAGAATGATACATATATTTCATAAAATGAAAAGCGTGATAGTTATTTTGATAACTGTCACGCTTTTTGCTTGTGAAGGGAATATTAAAAATGTAAAGAAATTATATTCGGCAGACGAGCTTCCGGCAGGAGAAGGAATTGGGCTAAAGCTGGTTTATACCGATTCAGGAAATGTAGTGAGCACCCTGAACACCAAACGAGTGTTGAACTATGAAAACTTCGATTTTGGCTATCAGGAGTTTCCACAAGGAATCGAAGTTAAGTTTTACGAGAATGGAGAAGAAAGTATTGTGACTTCCGAGTATGCCATTCGTTATGTGAATACCGGAATTGTCGATTTAAGAGAAAATGTTGAATTGATCACTTCAGATGGGAATATCCTCAATGCAGATCAGCTTTACTGGGATCAAGTTAATAAATGGGTTTTTACCGATGAACCTTATAGAATAACCTTCAGCGATGGTTCCTATAATGACGGTGCTAGATTCGATGCCAATGAAGATTTTACCGTATTTTTGTCTCGTAATAATGATGGGATTCAGATAATCGATCAAAAACAAACCGAAGCCGATGGGCAATAAAATATATCAACTCTTCGAATACGCCTACATTGGAATGGCGATTTTTTCTATTTATTTGGTGATTTCCAATTGGGAAACCGATAGAAATCGAGCATATTTATTTGTTTTCTTTGCTGTGGTGGCTATTTTTATGTTTTTCTTCAAGCGTAAGTTTAGGAAGAATATAGAAAAGCGACGCAACCAGAACCAATAAATGGAATATCAAATACTAATTATTGTTAGTACTTTAATACTTTCCGCCTTCTTTTCAGGAATGGAAATTGCGTACGTTTCTGCCAATAAAATTCATATCGAAATTGAAAAGAAGCAAAACAATTTCCTCGCCAGTGTCCTAAAAAGAATCACTCGACGTCCTTCCAAATTTATCGCCACCATGTTGGTGGGAAACAACATCGCCTTGGTGGTGTACGGCTTCTTTATGGGCGATCTTATCATGCGCTATATCAATCTGGATGGGGCTGCCGGGCTTTTGGTTCAAACTGTTATTTCTACGCTGGTGATACTAGTGACAGCGGAGTTTCTTCCCAAGGTGTTTTTTCAGATTTATGCGAATCAGTTGGTGAAATTTTTCGCCCTGCCCGCTTATTTCTTTTATATGCTCTTTTCTCTTGTTTCTGAATTCGTCATTTGGATTTCCGATTTAGTACTAAAGGTATTTTTCAAAACGGAAGGCGATGCGGTGCAGTTGAGTTTCAGTAAGGTTGAGCTCGGAAATTACATCAGCGAGCAAATGGATTCGATCGAATTACAAGACGAGATCGATACGGAGATTCAGATATTTCAGAATGCCTTGGAATTTTCCGAAGTGAAAGCAAGGGAGGTTATGATCCCCAGAACCGAGGTTATTGCGGTCGATATTCATACAACACCTAAAGAATTGGTTAAAATTTTTACTGAAACGGGCCTCTCTAAGATTTTGGTGTATAAAGAAAATATAGACGACATTTTAGGCTATATCCACTCTTTTGAATTATTCAAAAAGCCCACGGCACTAAAAAAAGTGCTCATGCCTGTTGTATTTGTTCCTGAGGCCATGCTGGCCAAAGACGTGCTAAATATTTTAAGTAGAAAGCGCAAAAGTATCGCGGTGGTTATCGATGAATATGGAGGCACTTCGGGAATTATGACTGTCGAGGATATAATCGAAGAACTATTTGGTGAGATTGAAGATGAACACGATTCTGTTGCTTTGGTAGAAGAATCTTTAGATGAAGATAGATATAATTTTTCGGCACGTTTGGAGGTCGATTATCTCAATGAAACCTACAAACTTGAACTTCCCGAAAACGATGCTTACGAAACACTGGGAGGTATGATTGTTAACTTTACCGAGGAAATTCCGCAGCAAAATGAAACCGTTGAAATAGAGGGTTTTACGATAAAAGTTTTGGAAGTTTCAAATACTAAAATCGAATTGGTAGAGTTAAAAAAGAATCTGGCGGATTAAAAATTACAGAAAACACTTATTTTTTGGAGTAACCTTTTTATAAATGAAGGGAAAATGGTATTTTCGCCCACTATAAATTTTCAATGAACGATGGCAATATTAAATAGCATACGTAAAAGAGGAATCTTCCTTATCCTAATTATCGCGATGGCGTTATTCGCGTTTATCTTAGGTGATATAATAAATAAAGGAGGAAGCGGACAGGATATTCAAGATACAGTAGGTAGTATAAACGGTACCGATTTATCCCGAGAGGAATTCATGGGGCAGGTTGAAGCCTACAGTAGAAGTCTTGGACCCAACGCCACCATGTCGCAGGCAATGAACGTAGTTTGGGATCGTGAAGTAAGAAGTGTTTTGTTGCAACAACAAATTGACGAATTGGGAATCACAGTTAGTGAGGACCAATTGAATGAGGTTTTGAGCATTTCATTAGCTAACAACCCTACTTTTCAGGATGAGAATGGATTTTACAGCGAAGCCAGAGTTGTAGAATATGTAGCGAGTATTCAAGGGAATCCGCAGGCTAAAGCCGATTGGGATACCTTTATTCAAAACACCAGAGAGAGTATTCTTCAGAACAATTACCTGAATATGATTCGTGGAGGTTTAACTCCTACCAACGCTGAAGGTGAACAACAGTATCGTTTCGAAAATGATAAGATCGATATTCAATACGTTCATATTCCTTACACAAAAATCGCAGACGAAGATGTTTCTGTTTCCGAAGCTGAAATAGAAAAGTATGTTAGAGACAATCCTAACGATTTTACCGTAGATCCAATTGCCGATATTCAATACGTAACTTATGACGAAGAACCATCTATAGAAGATGTTGAATCGGCCAGGTTGAGCATTTTAGAATTGGTTGAACCTTTTTCAACGACTGAAGGTTACGCTGCCTTTGTAAACGACAATTCGGAAGAGCCTTATAATGACGAATGGTTATACGAAGCCAACACTCCGGAATCTATCAAAGATACCATTGCCTCAATGAAAATAGGTGATGTTTACGGACCTTATAAAGTGGACAACACTTTTAACCTAACTCGATTGGTGGCCAAAAGACAATTACCAGATTCGGTTAAAGCAAGGCATATCTTAATTCCGCAGGGATTAAATAAAACAGACAGCATTACTCGTACCAAGGAGATGGCGAAGGCAACAGCCGATAGTCTACTCACTGTGTTAAAGGCTAACAGATCGAAGTTTGTGAGTTTAGTAGAGCAGTTTTCTTCCGATGTGGCCAGTATCCCAAATGGAGGAACATACGATTACTACCCTTACCGCCAAATGGTGCCTGAGTTTAGAGATTTTACCTTCGAAGGTAAAGTAGGAGATATGGGAGTGGTTGAGTCTCAATTCGGATATCACTTAATCGAAATTGAAGGTCAGAAAAATAAGCAAGACGTTTATAAAGTAGCCACAATTACACAAGAAATCGAACCTTCAGAAAAAACCTTAGGTGAGGTATTCGCAGAAGCAGCTAAATTTGAAGAAGCTGCCAGAGCAGGTGATTTTGAAGCCGTAGCTACCGAGAAGGGATTAGAGCCAAAACCAGTGAATCGAATTGGAAAATTAGACGCGACTATTCCCGGGATTGGAAGTAACCGTACCATTGTTAACTGGGCATTTGAAGAAGATAGTAAGGTGGGTGATGTAAAGAGATTTAGTGTGAATGACAGCTATGTAATTGCTCAAATTACACGTAAAAGCGACAAAGAATCACTTATGAGTGTGGTTGAGGCTTCTACAACAGTTACGCCTATTCTTAGGAAGAAGAAGAAAGCAGAGCTCATTAGAGCTGCTATAACAGGAACTACCTTAGAAGAGGTGGCCAGTAGTCAAAATGTTACTGTGAAGACTGCCTCTGCACTAACAAGAGCAACTCCAACCATCGCCGATGCCGGAACAGAACCTGCTGTTGTAGGTGCTGCCTTCGGAAAAGCTGCCGGTGAAACTACCGGGCTTATCGATGGGGATTCTGGAGTGTTTATGGTTAGAGTGACTGCAGTGAACAAAGCTCCGGATTTGGAGAACTACGCTGCCTTTGCCAACCAAACGCCAGGTTCTGCCTCACAGGTAAATAACAACATTTATCAAGCGCTTAAGAAAGCTGCCGAGATTGAAGACAACCGCGCTAGTTTTTATTAAGACAAGAAACTTTATAGAAGAAAGAGTCGGTTTTAACCGGCTCTTTTTTATTTGACCATGTTTTGAAACGGAATAATGGTTTCGTACCCTTTTTTCCTGAAATAATCCATATCCGCCTCGCTTCCCGTGGCCAGAATAAAATCCCCACCCCAGGCGCCTAAACTTTTTAGGGTGCCATGGAAATCCGTAAACTCCTCAATTACCTTAGGAAGTTGCACCAATTTGGAGATAGCCTCTTCGTGATTCTCGAGTAATTTTTCGAACTCTTTAATATTGGTACAGTCAATCACTTTGGATGTCAATTCATTAAAAGCATCAAATGTTTCGTTCGAAGTTTTGTTTACTTCGGAAAATCGCTGAATACCTAGTTTGCTATCTTGTTTCCTGTTGAGATATATAAAGAAAAGGCGGTCTGTAAATTTCCAGTTTAAGTTCACCGTTTCAAAAGTTGGGTTTCCATCTTTTAGTTGATACCAGAAAGATTGGTTTGTTTGTGCTGCAGCGATGTCGTAGCCACTTCCGCCAAAGCTTTCATCGAGCAATTTAAAGGCGTTTACCTCTGCCCATTGAGCAATGTTATTGATTAGAGTAGAAGAGGTCCCTAGACCCCAATTTCTTGGGAAACTTAGATGTGTTTCTACCTTTAGACTGAAATCATCTTTTAAAAAGTTGGGGTTGAGCGAAATCGCTGCTTTCAGGATACGAACCAGTTGTGTTTTTACGGAAGGACCTTCATTTTCTTCGGAAATGAGCTCCGCCGAAGATATTTCAGTTTCAAACCAAATACTACCATCATGGTCATAACTGGTCCAATGAATTCCGGGAGCGTTCTTTTTTTCGACCGTGAGCGATTGCCCATATTTGGTAGGTAAAGCGAGTGCTTTGGCTCCTTTCAGTACCACATATTCTCCGGTGATCAATAATTTACCGTTGCTGTAGAATTCTTTTTTCAAATTATCGGCGTTGGTCTTCAACAAAAGATACAACAGCGCTGTGCGAAATTGTATTTTCCTTAAAGTGTTCTATGGCTTTCGATTTTTCTTCGGGGCTTACTTTCATCTGATTTAAAATATTCATCAAATGCATCTTCATATGCCCTTTCTGAATACCCGTGGTTACCAATGAACGCAAAGCGGCAAAGTTTTGCGCCAGACCTGCCACGGCAGCAATTTGCATCAACTCT
>JABDKT010000173.1 GCA_013002065.1 Flavobacteriaceae bacterium | reverse complement strand
CAGGGTGACAGCAAAAAATACAGCGGAAAACCCGACCCTCTGAAGCTTTTCGGCCTTCGTAGCCGAGGACACTTCGGCGAAGGAGGCAAGGGAAAGAGGGAAGCGCCCAAATATTAAATACTAATACCTACGGGGAGCAGATCTTTATAGACTCTGCGATTACGTCTCATAAAACCGGCAATTTCCGGGCTGGTAGGAACTAAGCTAATTCCGCGGTCTTTTACTTCCTCAAAAACAGCTTTGATAAAAATGTCTCTAAACCCTTGATCTTCCATGTCTTCTGGCATGTCGTATTTGGTTAAGAAAATTTTACGGTCCTGTAGCGCGTACTCGATGCGAGCCATATTATCGCCCACTTCTAGTTCGAATTGCCGAAGAAATTCGTTATCGGTAATTACTACATCTTCAATCATAGGGAGTTGCTTTACTATTAATTCATTGGTACTTCAATTAGCAATAGCCGGGTGCCTTCGGAAATGGAAAGGTCCACATTATCTGTGTCCCAAAGCCCAATGGCATCGCGGTCGCTAAGTGTTTCATTATTTACAATAACGGTGCCGTTAATTACGAGCAAGTAAATTCCGTTATCGGCTTGGTTTAATGAATAGGTCGTTGTGGTGTTTTCTGAAAATTCTCCAATGTTAAAATAGGCTTGTTGATGTATCCAGAGATCATTCTCTTTCGCCACACTTTTTGGTTTCACAACTGTACTTATAGTGTTGGGTTTTACCAGTGAGGCAATTTTCTTTTGGTCGTAACGAGGTTCCACATTTTCGGTGTCGGGGAAAACCCAAATTTGAAAAAGTTTGAGAGGTTCGGTGGTGCTGGCATTTTGTTCACTGTGTTCAACGCCACTTCCTGCACTCATCACTTGAATATCGCCAGCGGCAACGATTCCTTCGTTACCCATGGAATCTTTATGTTTTACTGCTCCCGATTGAGGGATGGTGACGATTTCCATGTTTTGGTGGGGATGTGTGCCAAAACCCATGGCCGGTGCAACGATATCGTCGTTAAGTACTCTTAATTGGCCAAATTGGATACGATTAGGGTCAAAATAATTAGCAAAACTGAATGAATATTTAGCCTGTAACCAACCGTAATTTGCATTGCCTCGAGTAGCTGCCGGATGTAAAATCTTGTTCATAAATGCCCCAAAAGCGTGGTGAGAATTCTATCTTTGTTACAAAGTTACAAAAAATTGACAGGCGAAAGCGTTATTTACTTGTTAAAGCCTTATGAATACTGAAAAAACGCATGTTTATTTCGTGCCCGGCCTAGCTGCGGGTAAAGAAATTTTCAAGAACATCAATTTACCCGAATCTAGATATGCTGTTCATATACTGGAATGGATGCTGCCGGAGAAGGCCGAAACCTTAGATAATTATGCCAGGAGAATGGCCAAAATGGTAACCCAACCCAATTCGGTTTTGGTAGGAGTTTCGTTTGGAGGGGTGATGGTTCAGGAGATGAGTCGATTTTTAGATCTTCGGAAATTGATCATTGTTTCCAGTGTTAAGTCAAGAAATGAATTACCACTACGCTTAAAATTAGCTAGAAAAACCGGTGCGTATAAATTGCTGCCCACAGGTTGGGCTTTAAGTGTAAAAGATCTCACCAAGTTGGCTATTGGACCAAGAAGTAAAAAGCGTCTCAATTTATATCAGGAATATCTTTCGGTGCGTGACAAATCGTATTTGGACTGGGCCATCAAGCAAATGGTGTGTTGGGATCAGGAACTTCCTTTGCCGGAGGTGATTCATATTCACGGAGACAAGGATATTGTTTTTCCGTTGAAGAATATACAGAATGCCCAGGTGTTGGAAGGAGGGACGCATGTGATGATATTGAATAAAGGCAGTCGCATTTCAAAAGAACTGGAATTAATAATAGAAAATGAATAAGCAACTAGGATAATTTTTATCTTTAAAGAAAATAAGAAGTGATGAGTATTTTGTCGAAAATTGGATTAGCAACGGTTCTGGTTGGGGTTGGATGGTTGTGTACAGATGCCACTCAGGAGACCCAACCCGTAGTAGAAAAGACACCCGAGAAAATGGAGGATAAACTCGTAAACGATTACAACGTTTATGCGTTAGAGTTACCTGCCGAAATGGATTTTGCCGGAGAGCCGGTCCCACTCGAGAATCCCGACATCAAGGAGCGAATGGACCGAGAACTTTTGGTGAATACCTACTGGCAGTCTAACGGGCTTTTAATTTTCAAAAGAGCCAATAAATATTTTCCGATAATCGAACCCCTTTTGGAAAAATATGGACTGCCCGATGACTTCAAATATTTGGCCATTGCCGAAAGTGGTCTTATGAATAATAGATCTCCCGCAGGAGCCGCCGGTTTTTGGCATTTCTTAAAGGGAACCGGGAAGGAATATGGGCTTGAAATCAACGATTATGTAGATGAACGATATAATTTGGAATTGGCCACGAAAGTTGCTGCCGATTACCTTAAATCCTCATACAATCGTTTTGGTAGTTGGACGATGGCGGCCGCGGCTTACAATGCGGGAAATGCTGGAGTAAATAAACAGCTCAAGCGACAGAAAGTGAACGATTATTACGATGTTTTGCTCAACGATGAGACGAGTAGGTACGTATTTAGGATATTGGCTTTTAAGGAGATTTTGAGTAATCCGAAAAAGTACGGGTTCAATTTCAGGGAAAAAGATTTGTATGAGACCATTCCCACCTACAAAGTCAAAGTGGATACGGCGGTGACTAACTTTGCCGATTTCGCCCAACGATTTGGAATTAACTATAAAATTTTAAAGCTGCACAACCCCTGGCTTCGGGATAATTACTTAAAGAATGCCTCGGGAAAGGAATATTATATCGAAATTCCGAAGGAGGGCTATTACAATAATCCGTAACGATCTTTTATGAATTTAACTGTTTTACTATCGCTCATCATCATTGGAATTGCTGCAGGTATTTTAAGCGGATTTATGGGTGTAGGAGGAGGAGTTGTCATGATTCCACTTATGATGCTACTACTTGGATACAATCAGCATGAAGCTCAGGGGATGAGTTTGGCGGTATTGGCTGTTCCCGTCACATTCGTAGCTGCTTATACCTATCATTCTTCCGGGCATTCGATAAATTGGAAATTTGCATTGGTCATTGCCGTATGTTTTGTAATTGGCGGCTTTATCGGTTCTAAATTTGCGGTAAAAATTGATCAATCTTTACTCAAGAAGATTTTCGCAGGAATACTGGTGGTTGCTGCCATCAAGTTATTTTTCTCCAAGTAGCATTACCGTTCAACAGTTCCTCTTTGCAACAAGGCGATTCCGCTCATAAAATCTTGATAGTTGGAATTGTATGAATTGGAATAACTTTCCTGATAATGATGAAAAAGATTACGGCGTACGTCCAAAATGCGTTTGTCCTTGTGAATAAAGAATGAAGTTGGAAACCCCAGGCTGTGTTTCATCGTTCGAATGGCAAAATCATGTCGGTTTTCACGTTCATCAACGTAAAGTACATTCACATTTTTACTGAATTTCCGCTTGAACTTTTTAATTTTCTTCTTGGATCCCCAGAACAGTACCACAAAATCTATTTCGTCGTGGTATTTATCGGCTATGTCGTTAAATGCCGGCAATTCACCAATTCCCGGAACGCACCAGGAAGCATAGGTGATGAGGTAAACAGGTTTTTCAAATTTGTATAATTCGATTTTTCGGCCAGCGAATTTCCGAACTTTAAAGTTGTCTAAATGAGTTCCGTTGATAACATTTTTAACCAGAGAATCGAAAAGAAATTGTGCGCGATTTTCATCTTTGTAAATATAGGCTCGCTTGGCTTCAAGACGATATTTTCGGATATTTTTACCAATCGCTTGAGAAAATAGATTTTTTGGCTCATTTTCCTGAGAAAGAGCGGGTAAGCAGGTTAATAAGAATAGGGTAAGTATGATTTTACCCATAGGCAATTGGTGGATTGGTTGTGGGTAAATTTAGAAAGTCTCAGCAAAAAATCATGTAAGATGGCTATATTTTTTACTTATTTGAGTATAATTTCTTCGGAAATAGAACTTTATAACGTGCTGTAAACTAGCCGATTATTAGCGCATTCTTCCTCCTCGACCACTACGTCCGTACTGTTGTCTGGGTGCCCCGGCACGCTTCATCTGTTGTTTCATCATTTTTATTTGATCTCCCAACATATTCTGTTTATCTAGTTTCTTGGCTTGGGTGAGTAGAGTTTCGGCTTCTCGCTTTCTGTTTTTGGTCATAGCAATACCTGCTAGATTCAGTTTTACCATTGCCATGTCTGCACTCATAGACAAGCCCAACTTTTCGGCTTTTTTAAAGTATTTCTCCGCTTCGTTCATATTGGTTTGAGAAACCATTAAGCCATTTAGGTAATTATAGTACCCTTGTTGTTTGGTGACTAAAGCACCTTCCGGATTTTTAATTCGATCCAACCAACGTTTAGCACCCGGAAAGTCCTGCTTGCGTAAACGTAAAAAGGCAAGCAGTATAAGTTCGTTTTTGAAGTATAGGAAAACAAATACTAAAGAAAGTAAGATATACATAATACCGTTCCCAATGTTTCCTTCGTAGAACTGCCAAACTGCTAGCCCTACAATAAGGGCGGTTAAAACTAATTTTATATTTTTATTGAACATGTATTTTATTATTACAAGGGCTGGCAAAGTTACTAAAAACAAACCTAAATATTTTCACTTTATGGTTTGTCTAAGTAAAAAATGATTGTATATTTGCACCCGACTTTTAGGAAAGGTCAGAATGAATTAAAATTTTTCAGAAGTTATAATCTAATTTACAATGAAAAGAACATTTCAGCCATCAAAACGGAAAAGAAGAAACAAGCACGGATTTAGAGAGCGCATGGCTACTGTAAACGGACGAAAGGTATTGGCCGCTCGTAGAGCGAAAGGCCGAAAGAAACTTTCTGTGTCTTCTGAATCTCGTCACAAGAAATAATGTTGATAACTCATAAATAAAAGGTGTTGTTTTTATAAGCAACACCTTTTTTTTATACCCTAACGCGCCGTATTTTTAACGCTTTAAAATTTCCTCATTAATGCCAAAAAATAGCAACTTAAAATCTGTTCTTATCATAGGATCGGGTCCTATTATTATTGGACAGGCTTGTGAGTTCGATTATTCCGGTTCCCAAGCATTGCGTTCCTTACGTGAAGATGGAATTGAAACCATCTTAATAAATTCGAATCCCGCCACTATCATGACCGATCCCTCCATGGCCGATCATGTGTATCTTTTACCGCTCAATACCAAATCGATTGTAAAGATTCTAAAGGATCATCCTCAAATTGATGCCGTCCTTCCTACTATGGGTGGACAAACTGCTTTGAATTTATGTATCGAAGCCGATGAAAAGGGAATTTGGGAAGATTTTGATGTTAAGTTAATTGGTGTTGATATAGATGCTATCAATATTACAGAAGACCGGGAACAATTCCGGACTCTTATGAATAAAATAGGAGTGCCTATGGCGCCTCAGGCCACGGCTAACTCCTACCTAAAAGGAAAAGAAATTGCTCAAGAATTCGGATTTCCTTTAGTGATTCGAGCCTCCTATACTCTTGGAGGTGCAGGTGCATCCATTGTGCACGACCCTAAAGATTTTGATGAATTGCTCACTCGCGGATTAGAAATTTCACCTATTCACGAAGTAATGATCGATAAGGCCATGATGGGTTGGAAAGAATATGAGTTGGAGTTGTTACGCGATAATAACGACAACGTAGTGATTATCTGTACCATCGAGAATATGGATCCCATGGGAATTCATACGGGCGATTCAATTACCGTTGCTCCGGCAATGACACTTAGTGATCGTACATTTCAGCGAATGAGAGATATGGCCATCAAGATGATGCGCAGTATCGGAGATTTTGCCGGAGGTTGTAATGTGCAGTTTGCCGTGAGTCCGGATGAAGCTGAAGAGATTATTGCTATCGAAATTAATCCTAGAGTATCTCGCTCTTCGGCTCTGGCATCGAAAGCAACAGGATATCCCATTGCTAAGATTGCTTCCAAACTAGCCATTGGTTATAATCTGGATGAACTGGAAAATCAAATTACCAAATCAACTTCTGCATTATTTGAGCCCACCTTGGATTATGTGATTGTGAAAATCCCACGTTGGAATTTCGACAAATTCGAAGGATCCGATAGAACCCTGGGGCTTCAAATGAAGGCCGTAGGAGAGGTGATGGGAATTGGACGTTCGTTTCAGGAAGCATTGCACAAGGCCACCCAATCATTGGAAATTAAAAGGAACGGACTGGGAGCAGATGGAAAAAGCTACACCAATTATGAGCAAATCATGGAAAAGCTGCAAAATGCCAGCTGGGACCGTGTATTTGTAATTTATGACGCCATTCAGTTGGGAATTCCATTGAGCCGAATCCATGAGATCACTAAGATCGATATGTGGTTCCTCAAACAATATGAGGAATTATACAACCTCGAAAAGGAAATTTCAAAATTCACCTTAGATACACTCCCTCGCGAATTATTGCTCGAGGCCAAGCAAAAAGGATATGGAGATCGTCAAATTGCCCATATGCTTAAATGTTTGGAAAGTCAGGTGTATAAAAAGCGCGAAGAATTAAAAATCCAGCGTGTATACAAGCTGGTAGATACCTGTGCTGCCGAATTTAAAGCGGTAACGCCTTACTACTATTCAACTTTTGAGAATGAAATGGAAACTGCCGATGGCAATTCCTATGTAGAAAACGACAGCGAGGTAACCGATAAAAAGAAAGTGATTGTATTAGGCTCGGGACCCAATCGAATTGGTCAAGGGATAGAGTTTGATTACTGTTGTGTTCACGGAGTTTTAGCCGCTGCTGAATGTGGTTATGAAACCATCATGATAAATTGTAATCCGGAAACAGTTTCAACCGACTTCGACGTTGCCCATAAGTTATACTTCGAACCCGTATTCTGGGAACATATTTACGACATCATTCGTCATGAAAAACCGGAAGGAGTGATAGTACAACTTGGAGGTCAAACAGCCCTTAAGTTAGCGGAGAAGTTAGCGAGATATGGTATTAAAATTATGGGGACGAGCTTTGAGTCACTCGATTTGGCAGAGGACAGAGGAAGCTTTTCCACTCTTTTGAAAGAAAACAATATTCCTTACCCTCGTTTTGGAACTGCCGAAACTACCGAGGAGGCACTCCTGTTGGCAGACGAATTGGACTTCCCGTTGTTAATTCGTCCCTCCTATGTATTGGGAGGTCAAGGAATGAAAATCGTGATAAACAAAGAGGAACTCGAAGAGCATGTGGTGGATTTACTTCGGAAAATTCCAAATAACAAACTATTGCTGGATCATTACCTCGATGGGGCAATTGAAGCAGAAGCAGATGCCATCTGTGATGGAGAGGAAGTTTATATCATCGGAATCATGGAACATATTGAGCCTTGTGGGGTTCATTCTGGGGATTCCAATGCTACACTACCTCCTTTCAATTTAGGAGATTTGGTACTTCAGCAGATTAAAGATCACACTAAGAAAATTGCGACAGAACTTAATACTGTCGGACTAATAAATATTCAATTCGCCATCAAGGATGATAACGTATATATCATTGAGGCGAATCCGCGGGCCTCTAGAACAGTTCCGTTTATTGCCAAGGCGTATGGGGAGCCTTATGTAAACTATGCAACCAAGGTGATGTTGGGTGAAAAGAAATTGTCCGATTTTGAATTTAATCCTGAACTTGAGGGTTATGCCATTAAACAACCGGTTTTCAGTTTTAATAAATTTCCGAATGTGAACAAAAAATTGGGACCTGAAATGAAAAGTACAGGAGAAAGTATATTGTTTATCGACAGTTTGAAGGATGATGAATTTTACGAATTATACTCGAGGCGAAAAATGTATTTAAGTAAGTAAATACAGAGTTTGTCGACATAAAACCTTATTTTGTAAGGATGAATCTTTAGCTGTTTGCTAAAGATTTTTTTGTTTTGGGGTAGGGGAAATGAAACTTGAGTTGTTACATTAATGAGGTGGACTCATAAATACCTCGAACCTGACCAAGTATTGTTTATGAAAAATTTTTTCTTACCCATATTTTTTGTAGGTGCTCTCTTTATGGGTTGTACCGCAAATACTTACGACGATATCACCGGACCCATAGAAAACACCGACCCTGAAGAAGTTACTTTTCAGGATGTCAATTTTGTGTTTCAAAATGTGTGTCAGGCCTGCCATTCCAATCCTACGCAAAATGGGGCTCCTATGCCTTTAGTGACTTTCGATAATGTTGTGGATGCGGTACAAAATCGCGGATTAATAGATCGAATAAGCCGTAATGAGGGTGCACCCGGACTTATGCCCTTAGGTGGGCCTCGCTTACCTCAGGCAACCATAGATTTAATTGTTCAATGGAACGAAGACGGCCTTTTAGAAGAGTAATGATGAAATATATATACATATCGCTTTTTATTCTTTGTAGTACTGCTACGATGAAAGCTCAGGAAAAGTACAGTACAAAAACCGGGACCATAACATTTGAAGCCTCAGTGCCTTCTTTTGAAGAGGTAAAAGCCACTCACAGTAATGTTGGAGCAATTTTGAAAAGTTCTAATGGTGAATTTGCGGCTTTGGCACTGGTCAAAGGTTTCCGATTTAAACTCGCTTTGATGGAAGAGCATTTCAATGAGAATTATATGGAATCTACAGCATATCCTAAAGCTGTGGTAAAAGGAAAGCTCTCCAATTTTAATATTTCAGAATTGAGCGAAAATGAGACCGAATTTTTACTGAAAGGTAACATTACCATGCATGGTACCACCAGAGCATTGGAGGAAATCGTTAGAGTTTCTTTGACAGGTGATAGCATAAACCTAAAAACCGAATTTGTTTTAAATCCGGAGGATTTCAACATAAAAATACCCAAAATAGTAGCTAACAAAATCGCCGACGAGGTTAATATTACGGCGAATTTCTCACTATCTAAAAGTGATTTATGAAAAAGAGAATAGTTTTTTTGATAGTGACATTGGGACTTGTAGGAGGTGCTTACATTCTTTATAAGTACCTCTACAAGGACCATAGGGATATTACCAATGAAACTGCAATTATTCAAATTGAAGCCAAAGATTTAAGGCAGAAATTTGTTGATAATGCTTCCGAAGAAATTCTGAATAAAACAATCACCGTTAGTGGTAAAATCACTCAGATCGAAGGAAATACAATCACCTTAGATGATGCCGTTCAAAGTGATATGTTGGCTCTCCCCAAAGCATTAACGCATGGGACCGAGGTGAGTGTAAAAGGAAGATGTATAGGCTATGATGACTTATTTGAAATTGTAAAATTGGATCAATCCAGTATAATCAACCCATAATGAAAAAACTCGCTTTCATACTATTTTTATTGCCGGCTATCCTTTTATCACAAGACGATTTATTATCGGAATTAGAGGAAAATGCAACCATAGATAAAACTGTAAATGCGGCGTTCAAAGGTCTAAAGGTGGTCAATTTCGAATCCACCAAACTGGCCAATAGTAGAGAATTGTATTTCATAGTGGCACATAGATTTGGTACAGTAAAAAATGGGATTGACGATTTCTTCGGATTGGACAATGCGGTAACGCAAATAAAATTTATTTATGGTGTTAACGAATGGTTGAATTTGGGGGCCGCTCGAAGTTCATTTATGAAGAAATATGGCCTACATGCAAAATATAGAATAATAAGACAAACCGAAGGGAAATTTCCCTTCACTTTAGTGGGATACCATTTAGCTACGGTTAATACAGCGCTGGATGAAGAGTTATTTACAAATTTGGAATTTGGAGATAGGCTTACCTATACGACCCAAGTGCTCCTATCTCGAAAAATTTCAGAAAATTTTTCAGTGCTGTTGGCTCCCACTTATATTCACGAAAATTTAGCGACGCGAAGTACGATCACCGGGGAAGATGAAGAAGTTTCGGTGTTTGACGAAGAAAACGATCAAATCGCTGTAGGAGTTGGAGGGCGTTATAAACTCACCAAAAGATGGAGCATAAATGTGGATTATGGATTACATTTGAATAGGAATAGTAATTCTAGTTTTAAGAATCCGCTGTCTATAGGCGTAGATCTTGAAACAGGAGGGCATGTGTTCCAAATGCATTTTACCAATGCACAAGCGATGTTTGAAGAAGGATTTATCATTCAGGGCCAAGGCGACTGGGGTGATGGTGACTTTTTCTTCGGATTTAATTTAAGTAGAGTATTTTAACATCATAAATCAATATAAAAACTAAAAATCATGAAAAAATTTACAATTTTTATTGCTGTGGTAGCCTTTGCATTCAATGTAAACGCACAGCAAACATTCGATCTGGATTGGGCGATAGGAATTAATGGTGCTGCGGCGAGTGTTACCATTGAAACCGGCGATACTGTTCGTTGGACATGGACCGATTCCGCTCCGCATACAGTTACTTCCTTAGCGAGTTCTCAAGAAACTTTCGATAGCGGAACTTTGACTGGGTTAGGAGAACAGTTCTCATACACATTTACCGAGGCAGGAGTAAACGACTATCGATGTGAGATTCATCCCGGAACTATGTTTGGTGCCATTACTGTAAACGAGGGACTAGCCGTAGAGGATAAGTTTGTTCAAAACATTAATTGGTTCCCAAATCCGGTACAAGATCAATTAACTGTAACCTCACTGTTTAAGTTAGAAGCGTATCAAATTACCAATGTTTTAGGTAAAACAGTAGATTCAGGAAATCAAGAAACCAATGTATTGAATGTAGATATGAGCACTTTTGCACAAGGAGTTTATTTTGTCACTTTAAAGAGTGGTGATTTACAAACGACACTTCAGGTAATTAAAAAATAGTTTTCTTTTTAAGTTAAGTTAGTTAGGCCGGACCCCAATGTAAATTGGGGGACGGTTTTGTTAAGCTCTGAAAAAGAAAGAAAAGTATATATTTTGCAATAAATAAGAATGGTTATTTATTGTCTATCGAAGCCGGTTTTGCAAGAATGTAAAACCGGTTTTTTTTATGATAACACTTCAACGAAAAAGACGGCATTTTTGTTTAAGTCGTAAATACCAAATTCATTAGTATTCCAGGGTGTATTTTTTAATAACTTGCTCTTATCGACTGTGCCTCTTTCAAGTAGTTCATTAAATAAAGGCGCTACTTTATCTACAAATATCTTTACCACCGATCCTCCGTTAACAGGATCTTCTATGGTGCCCGCATGCCATTGTAAGTGAATATATATTTCATCTCGGGAGATACCGGCGTACATATCGTCCGAGAAATTTTCAGTAAAACCAAGATTATTTACATACCAACTTACGTCTCGTTTAATATCTGCGGAAGGAATTACAGGAACAACTCCTAAGATGCTAGTCTTCTCCATCTTCCTCGGCTCTTTTTAAAAGTTTTTCGTTGATGTATTTCTTTTGCTTAATCCCCAGTTTTTTGATACTCTCGACTTTTCGAATGAGATTTCCTTGTCCGGTGAGCTTTTTCATAGTACCGTCATAACTTCCTTGTACGGTTTTTAACTGATTCCCAACTTTGATGAGGTCATCGGTAAGGTTGACAAACTGATCGTACAACCTTCCTGCCTGGGTAGCAATTTCCAAGGCGTTTTGTTGCTGTTTTTCGTTATTCCACATGCTGTCGATGGTACGCAAAGTAGCTAGCAACGTTGTGGGAGTTACGATTACTATATTCTTTTCGAAGGCCCAATTGTAAAGATTGTTATCTTCATTGATAGCAACAGCAAAAGCGGGTTCTATGGGTACAAAGAGCAACACAAAATCGGGACTTTCTATTTTATAAATATCCTGGTAATTTTTCTCGCTAAGTTGTTCAATATGTTTTTTTAGCGAACTAATATGTTCCTTTAAAGCAGTGTCCTTATCGGTTTGTTCTTCTTTATTCACATATCGTTCGTAAGCCACTAAAGAAACTTTGGAATCGATGATCATCTTTTTATTATCGGGAAGATGTAAGACTACATCGGGAAGTACTCTGCGACCCTCATCGCTTGTAAAACTACTTTGAATAAAATATTCTCTGTCTTTCTCTAGTCCACTTTTTTCTAGCACTCTTTCCAACACCAATTCGCCCCAATTCCCCTGTAATTTACTATCGCCTTTTAAGGCTTTTGTGAGATTGGTAGCCTCTTTACTCATTTGCTCATTGAGTTCTTTCAAGCCTATAATTTGTTGGCGTAGCATCGCGTGCCTGTCGATACTTTCTTTATGAGTCTCTTCAACTTTCTTTTCGAATTTGTCGATCTTCTCCTGAAGTGGTTTTAAAACCAAATCCAAGTTTTCTTTGTTCTGTTTGGTAAATTTTTCCGATTTATTATCGAGGATTTTATTCGCGAGGTTTTCAAATTCCTTCTGAAATCTCTCCTGCAATTTTTCAAGTTCTTGTTTCTGATCTTTTAGCTTAATTTCGAGATTATCATTTTCCGAGGTACGCTTTACTAATTCTCGGTTCAGAAACTCTTTTTCTTCTCGAACTTTTTCTTTTTCGAGCAAGGCAGCCTCAAAGCGTTCATTCAATCGCTCTTCCTGATCTTTAAGTTGCGATAATCGTTCTTCCAGCTTTCCCGATTCGGTTTTGTTCCTAAGATTGGCAATGAGATTGCCCACATAGGCGCCGGCTAAGGCAGAAATGGTTCCAATTAGAAAAACGATAAAAGGTTCGCTCATGAAAAGAATATTTTAGTAAAGATATTAATTCTGAATGGTAAATCGGCCGCTACTTGGATCGAATGAAATGGTGTTTTCCGGAAACAGTGTATTAAATTTTCCTTCGGAAATCAATCTTGACGGACTGTCACAAAACAGCTTATTTTCGGTCATCAATAACATGCTATCACTTAATTGAATGGCCAAATCGATTTCGTGAGTGGAATACAAAATAGTTTTACCGGTTTCCTTAGCCAAATTCCGAAGTAATTTCAACACATAAGCCCGATGGTATAAATCCAAATGAGTGGTGGGTTCGTCCAAGAGTACCAAAGGCGTATCTTGAGCCAGGGCTCGTGCAATGGCCACCCGTTGCATTTGTCCGTCGCTCAACTCGAAACACTTTCGGTCTTTAAATTCAAGTATTTCAGTTTTTTCCATGGCATCAATCACTTTTGCCTTGTCGTTTTGGCTTAAACTGCCTAGCCAATTGGTATGTGGTTGACGACCCAGTGAAACAAATTCCCCTACAGTTAAATTTTTCGATACCGGTGCTTCGGTTAATACCACACTCAAAACGGTGGCTAAACTGGCAGGATTGTAATCGGTAAGTGACTTCCCGTCGATCATAATGTTCCCACTTATCTGTTTCTGCATGCCACTTA
>JABDKT010000164.1 GCA_013002065.1 Flavobacteriaceae bacterium | reverse complement strand
AAAGTGGGATCCTGATATTGTTCTTACTATGGAATCTGATTTTGAATGGGAAAATGCCTTGAACCAATTATCTGAAGACTATCCTTACTCCGTGAAGGCGGCGAACAATCATTATTATGGCATGCATTTGTACTCTCGGATAGAATTACTCAACACAGAAGTAAAATATTTGGTGGAAGATCGCGTCCCTTCTATCTATTTCGATTTAGAATTTCTAGAACGCCCTTTGTCATTTTGCTGCCTACATCCTGCACCTCCTAGTCCGACAGAAAATAAAACTAGTGAAGAACGTGATGCCGAACTCATGAAGGCTGGAAAATATATTCGCTCTTTGGACAAATCGGCAGTGATATGTGGAGATATGAACGATGTGGTATGGTCCCGTCCCACGCGTTTGTTTAAAAAGTTGACAGGAATGATTGACCCTAGAGTAGGACGAGGTTTTTTCCCAACTTATCATGCGAGATATCCATTTATGCGATTTCCATTAGATCATTTGTTTCATACTCAGGATTTGAAGGTGGGAAAGATGAAGCGCACTCCATACTTTGGCAGTGATCATTTCGGAATGTACTATGAGATTCATCGCAAGAAGAAAATTGAAGTTCCGGAAAACCCTATTATCGAAAAAGAGGAAATAGATGAAATCAACGAGTTAATTATCCAAGTTGAAGCTTAAAATCTCGTAGGTAATCACCTACTTTACGGATTTGAATATTTTGTACCTTTCTACCTACTAACAACAAAACCAATACATTATGTTTTCAAAAGCTAATTTAATTAGTACTCTCGTGACGGCCATTTGGGGTCTCGGCGGGGGATTTTTACTTTGGGGAATTGTTGCAGATCCCCTCCTTCAAGATCATTTAATGACTCAAGGGATGATGAAAGATCCAATAGACATGGTTCATTTAGCCCTGGGTTGTATCATTCAAGGTTTCGGATTTTCATCAATCTACCGTAAGTACGGAGCGACCAATTATGGCGTTAACAGTGGATTAGGAATGGGAATTCTCGCAGCGATAATGGTAGGTTTAGGTGAAGGATTAATCGATTTTGCTACCGCCAATCTATTAGACATTCAAGGGACATTGGTGAACTTTGTTGTTTACTTGGTATTCTTCGGAATCACCGGATTACTTGCCGGACTTGTTTACAAGAAATTGGGATAGAACGATAATGGTTTTACTTAGATGCCCGGTTATACCGGGCATTTTTTTATGAATAATCTCCACTTGAATCATGATTTACATCATATTTCATGAATCACTATTTGTATTTATTTGTTTTTCAGTCATTAACAACTGTAAGATTTATAATGATTATCACAATATTTTTAGTAGAAACACTCTTTGAGTTGTTTTATATAAAACGGGTTACTACTGCCGAATTAATTTCAGCTAACCAATGAAACTCATTAACTCGACATACTTTAAGTATTTTTTACTTACGTTAATACTGTTCATCCCTTTGTTTTTGAATTTAGGGAAATTTCCTATTCGTATTTGGGATGAGGCCAGAAACGCGGTTAATGCCTTTGAAATGCTTTACAATGGCGATTATTTGATTCCCAGGTTTAATGGAGACCCCGATATGTGGAATACCAAGCCTCCTTTTTTGATTTGGTTTCAAGTAATCTTTATGAAAATATTAGGGCCTACCGAAATAGCCATTCGTCTTCCTTCGGCCATAGCAGGCCTTTTAACATGTTTTACGCTGGTATTTTTTTCTGAAAAGTATTTGAAAAATTATTGGTTCGGAATAATTGCCGCAATTTTACTAGTTACTTTTAATGGTTATGTCGATGGACATTCCACCAGAACAGGAGACTACGATGCCATGCTCACATTTTTACTTACTGGCGGCGCTCTCCTATTTTTCTTGTCGGTTGAAGATTATAAAAACAAATACTTGTATTTATTTTTCCTGTTTATGTCCATGGCGGTCTTAACTAAAGGAGTGGCCGCGCTTCTTTTCCTGCCCGCTTTGGGAATATATGCTCTGATACGACGAAAAATTATATTCTTTTTAAAAAACCGACACTTTTATTTCGGCTTACTTTTATTCATTTTCATTTCTTTAGGCTATTATTTCCTGAGAGAGGCGTTTAATCCAGGATATCTTGAAAAGGTTCAATTTAACGAGTTAGGAGGCCGATATTTAGAAACCAAGCACGGTCACGATTTTGAATTTTGGTTTTACCTAAAACGAATGGTTAAGTACCAATTGAAATCTTGGTTCTTTTTAGTCCCAATTGGTATTTTAATAGGAATGTTTTCTGCCAATCAAAAGCTGAAATTCCTTACTCTATACTCCACACTATTATTCTCGGTTCATTTTATAGTTATCTCTTACGCCAAGAGTAAATTCCAATGGTATAATATTCCCGAATTTCCATTTCTCGCGATTATAATTGCCATGGTCATTTTTATCATTTTTGAGAACCTTCGTCAGCAAAATTTAAAAGCTGGAATTCCGAAGTTATTACCATATCTATTTCTGGTAGTAGTCTTTTGGTTGCCCTATAAAGGCATGGCAAAGAAAGTGATAGAATCAAAAGAATTCCGAAAAAACGAAGTGAAGTACGAAATAGGCTATTATTTACAGAATGCCGTGAAAGGGAAAGAAGATGTGGACGGGTACAAATTGTTATATCATGGTTACAGCACCCAAAATCTTTATTATTTGAAAGTCCTTCAGAAAAAAGGCGTTCGAATAGGCTTTAAAAACTGGAAAAATTTAGACCCTGGTAACAGGGTGATCGCTCACCAGCAATATATTAAATCATGCTTGGAAGAATATTATGACTATCGCGTCATCGACAAAAAAGGAAATGTTGTTAAATACGAAATCTATGGAAAGAGAAATCTACCCGAAAATTGAAATTTCAGTTGTTATTCCAATTTTCAACGAAGAACAAATTATTGAAGAACTAACACAACGATTAGAATCTTCCGTTTCAGAAATCACAGAAAAATTTGAGTTAATTTTTGTCAACGACGGAAGCAGCGATGCCTCTTTAAGTAAGTTAATAGACCTTTCCAATACGAAAGAAAACGTCTATTATATTAACTTAAGCCGAAATTTTGGCCACCAAAAAGCAGTTTGTGCAGGATTAGACCATGTTCGAGGTAAAGTTGTAGTTGTTATTGATGGTGATCTTCAAGATCCCCCGGAATTAATCCCAAAACTTTATAAAAAATATCTGGAAGGATATGAAGTAGTCTATGCTCAAAGAACTTCCCGAAAGGGAGAGAGTTACTTTAAAAAGTGGAGTGCAAAAGTTTTTTACCGAACTCTAGATAGACTCACCTCGATTAAAATACCGTTAGATACGGGAGACTTTAGATTAATGGATCGAAAAGTGGTAGACTACTTAACCAAAATGCCCGAACAGAATAAATTTTTACGCGGACAAATAGCCTGGTTGGGCTTCCGGCAAACATCTGTCCCATTTCAACGGAATGAACGCAAACTAGGTGAGACTGGATATCCATTTAGTAAAATGCTTTCCTTTGCTCTTGACGGCATCACCGGTTTCTCGAATGTACCATTATCATTAGTGACGAGAGCAGGGTTCGTCATTTCAGCTGCGGCTTCGTTAATAATTCTGTATGCCATGTTTTCTCATTTCGTTTTAGGCAATACCGTAACCGGATGGACTTCGTTGATAATTAGTTTTCTATTTATCGGCGGAATTCAACTTATTTCGGTAGGTGTAATAGGAGAGTATATTGGAAGAATTCATACCAACACTCAAAAAAGACCATTGTACATTGTGGCCTCTACAAATTGTAAGAAATTTAAGAATGAAAAAAGGAAACCAAATTTAGTTAACTCTAATGTTGCAAGACCGATTAACCCAATTAATGGCGATCTTTCAAATCAATTAACAGGTTAGTTTTGGTTTTAAAGTCGCTCTTGAATCTCGATCAGTAATCCTAACACAAGACAAATTGCGATACTAAACATAACGAGTCCACCTACGCCCATAATTTTAATTTTTTTGAAGTATAAATGTATCAAAAATCTTGAAGAATACACTTTTAATCAATAAAATACTCTTCTTCTATTTCTTTATTTAAAATCTGAATCCCTTTCTGAAGCACCAAATTTGTGGGGATGGTAATATTTTCGTCATTTTCGGTTCGCATAAAGAGAAAAAAACCTGTGATGTCTTTTACTTCTCCTGTCCAATTAAAATCCTTATCCTGAACACTTATCTTATCACCTATCCGTACCGGGTGACTAAAAAACAAAATAACACTTGCCGTTAAGTTCGATAGTATCGACCATTGCGCAAAAAACCCCACTCCCAAAACAGCAAGAATGGACGATATAAATACCGTAAACTGTTTCATATCCACACCCCAGATAATAGTGGCGACCACCGCGGCAATGGCATATAAGCCGATGTAATTTAAATTAAGTATGATTCGCCTACGATTGGCATCAATGGTTTTTAGTTTAGAAAATTGATTGATAAGTCGTTTCGAAATAAGCAGTGCTAAAATTAAGGCAACAACAAGGATGGTAGTCCCAATAATTTCAGAAGATAAAAATTCTTTCATGAGGTAGGTTTAAGCACAAAGTTACCTAAATGATTTGTAAGGCACATAAATAAAAAAACCACGAAAATTCTCGAAGTTCCGTTTAGATATACAGCCTTCGGAAAGATACCTTGGTTACAAAGATAGTTCCAGCCATGTCCTACTGCGGCGGACAAACTCCTTCTCTCTTCCTAATACCTTACCCCTAGATTGATTGTAACTCTCCTGAAGACAATGCTTTATTTAAATCGGCCATCACAGAAGGGTGGCTACCAAAAAACCTCTTGCCATCTGCCCTTTTTAAGCGAACCCATCGTGTTCCGTCTTTTTTCTCTTTAAACGCAACAACAACAACCTTGGTTCCCGGTACACGGTTGAAATTAGCGATACCTCCCCTTTTAATGATAAAATTAGGGCGAGGAAATTCAATATAATTATAGGTGCTGGATTCAGGATGCCCTATTTCCATTTCAATTCCTAACTGAACCTCTTGTAATAAAGGGTCTTTAGTTTCTTGAGCATTGCTATATAAAGTACTTACCAAAAACAAAAAAACAAAAATCAATTTTTTCATAATCTTAAACTTTAGAATTAAACTTTTCTCAATTAATTAATCATTATAAACTGTCTTGTTCCTTAAAGATAAAATCCGAACGGTACTTTTCCAAAAACTTTTTTTGCCTGTCGATCATTCGCTTTTGGATTTTATCCAATTCTATGAAATCCATCCCAAATTCGCTATCCAAGAAATCGTCATCAAAAAAATGCTTAGTGAACAAAGAGTCCGGTTCAAAAATATCCTCAAATCCCTGGTTCTTGAATTGTGAGTAGCTTCGGTAGAATCTGGATTCAAAATTGTTCAACAGACTGTCCCTGTCTACAGTGGTTAGGTCGTTGATTGAATCATGAGAAGACCAAGAATAAATACTATCGTATCTAATTAAATTTCCATTTTCATCAAACTCCTTTTCCACTTTCCAAGTACCTTCGGGCCGATTTACTTCTTTCTTTATCTCTTCTTTGGCAATGTCATCCTCTTTCTTCTCCTGGCTCTGACAACTTGAGAAACTAAGAAACATTACCATTAAAAATGCTGTAAAGTTTTTCATGTCTATCGATTTTGATTCAACATTAAAAAGAAGGGGCCGGGAAACCAGCCCCGACTTCAATCATTCTAAAAAATCAACTACGATATTTTGATGGTTCTCGCAGGCTTTTGCTTGGCCTCTTCTTTCTTCGGAAGATGTATGCTTAGAATACCATCATTGTACGAAGCGTTTATCTTGCTATCATCAACCGATTCAGGCAAGGTAAAGGTTCTCTTGAAAGATGAATAACTAAATTCCCTACGGGTGAAGTTGTCTTCTTTGGTCTCATCTTCCTGGCTCATTTCGGTTGAAATAGACAGTAATTGGTTGTCAAGATCAATATGGAAATCCGACTTTTTCATTCCCGGAACCGCCATATCCACCACGAAGGCATCCGCGGTTTCTTTGATATTAACTTTTGGCAAGGTCATTCCAGTGTTGAAATTTGAAGTAAACACTGAAGGTAAGTCCGAATTGAAAAAGTTATCGATCCAATTTGACCATGTTGGGAAGTCTAAGCTTGTTGCTGCTAAACTTCCATTTTTTGGAACAGAAACTAATTTGTTCATTTTTTAAAAAATTTAAGTTCAACAATAATTTTAAATATAGAATAGAAACTATGAATAGCTTCTCTTCGCTCTAAATTATGCAAATTGAATGCCAAAATGGATATCATTATTTGAAGTAATTCACTAGCTTTTGTTTTTCATCTCAAATGTTAAAATAGAGCCATCTTGTCAGTTATTCTTCAATACAATAGGTCATATTTTCATTTTTATTATTGAAAAATTGACAGTATCATTCCTCCAAAAATTTTACACAGACTTCAAGCGGCATAAAAAAACCCTAAGCAAAATCTCGAGGTTGAGTGCGGATGAAGGGGCAAGATGATGCGTCGGCGGTTCGACCCCTGAATCAAACAAAAAACCCTTTACCGTAGTAAAGGGTTTTGCAGTGCGGATGAAGGGAGTCGAACCCCCACGCCTTGCGGCACTAGATCCTAAGTCTAGCATGTCTACCAATTCCATCACATCCGCTTTAAGAGGGTGAAACCCTCTAAAGCCCAATGGGCAAAGGAGTGCAAATATAATCATTCCACCGAAAACTAAAACAAATTAAAAAGAAAATTGTTTGTCATTTACGCCCTAATTTTTTCCTAAAATATTTCGGATTAACGCCTCACTTTCAGGGGTTTTATGTGTTTTTAATTCTTCGATAATCCTTTGCTTTGTTTCATCCGAATATTGCCTCGATCTCTTTTCTAACTCAAAGTCATATCCCATTTCAGCAAACATTTCATCACTCCAATCATTCCTCAAACAATCTATAACCAAATGGACTCGATCAACCTTACCTTTATTTGCAACACAATGAGGTAAATTGAAGTTCCCATACCAACAACTACCAACTCTCATATCGAGTAAGTCTCCGTCCAACACAAAAGAAACCTTAGTATTGGTCGTAATAGGAATGTGTATCCTGAAACGTCCGTCACTATAACCCAATTCAGGATCGGAATGCTCTTTAATTATACTCCCAGCCGTTAAATTCAACAATCGAATAGATTCTTTCTCACACTTAAATGTTGAAACCACTTGCTTTAAATAATCGCACTTTTCTAGCAAGTTGGTGTCATAAAATTTATGGTCCTCGGAAAAAGCCTGAACACTCTCTTGAGTTCCATCGTGAGACCTTAGTGCAATACTGGTCCAATCACCTTCATAATCGTTGTGATTGTAATGCGAGGAAAACTTAAACTGCTCACAAATAAGCAGATCGTTTAATAATAATTCTTCCGAAAAATTAATTGGAAGTTGAGCATATTTCATAAGTGCTAATTTTCAAAATTCGCTCTAAAAAGATACTTCAATTTTCACTACTTTTAAACAAATTTATGACTTCTATGAACAGCGCAAAATCTTATATTGAACATCACCAAGAAAGGTTCCTGGACGAACTTATCGAACTTCTTAAAATCCCGAGCATTAGTGCAGATTCTAAATATAAAGACGATGTAATCAAAACTGCCGATGTCATAAAAACCAGTCTGGAAAAAGCGGGTTGCGATATTGTTGAAATTTGTGAAACACCCGGATATCCTATTGTCTATGGAGAAAAAATAATCGATCCTAACCTACCTACCATCCTGGTATACGGTCACTACGATGTACAACCTCCCGATCCACTCGATCTATGGGATTCACCACCGTTCGAACCTGTTATCAAAAAAACCGACCTCCATCCTAATGGGGCCATCTTCGCACGTGGAAGCTGCGACGACAAAGGACAAATGTATATGCACGTAAAAGCACTTGAATACATGACTTCCACCAATCAATTACCTTGCAATGTCAAATTTATGATCGAAGGGGAAGAAGAAGTAGGGAGCGAAAGTCTTGGTTGGTTTGTAGAACGCAATCAGGATAAACTCGCCAACGATGTCATCCTTATTAGTGATACAGGAATGATCGCCAACGATATTCCTTCCATCACCACCGGACTACGCGGCTTGAGCTACGTCGAAGTGGAAGTGACCGGTCCTAACCGTGATCTGCATAGCGGATTGTACGGAGGAGCCGTGGCCAACCCCATCAATGTTCTGGCCAAAATGATTGCCTCTCTTCATGATGAAAACAATCATATCACTATCCCCGGTTTTTACGACGAAGTGGAAGAACTAACCTCCGAAGAAAGAGCTAAAATGGCCGAAGCTCCCTTCAGCAAAGACGCATATACCCAAGCCCTAGATATAGAAGATGTTTACGGAGAAGCCGGCTATACCACCAACGAACGGAACTCTATTCGTCCAACATTGGACGTAAATGGAATTTGGGGAGGGTATATTGGTGAAGGTGCAAAAACAGTAATTGCCAGCAAAGCCTTCGCAAAAATTAGTATGCGCCTAGTTCCCAATCAGGATTGGGAAAGAATCACCGAACTATTTCAAAAGCATTTCACTAACATCGCTCCCAAAGGAGTGACCGTAGAAGTGAAACCGCATCACGGCGGACAAGCATACGTTACACCTATTGATAGCATAGGCTATCAGGCCGCTTCTAAGGCCTACGAGAAGACCTTCGGCAAAGTTCCCATTCCTCAAAGGAGTGGTGGAAGTATTCCAATTGTGGCTCTTTTTGAGAAAGAATTGAAAAGCAAGACAATTCTAATGGGCTTCGGACTCGACAGTGACGCCATTCACTCACCCAACGAACATTTTGGAATCTGGAACTATCTAAAAGGCATTGAAACCATTCCGCAGTTCTATCATTACTTTACCGAAATGTCAAAATAATTTGGGTGTTTCCTTCTTCGCCATGAGGGCTTCGAAGGACCGCGTCTTCCGCTGTATCTTTTTGATGTCATGGAGACCCTTCGACTGCGCTCAGGGTAACATCAAAAAGGATGTCGCTGCAACCGCTAACACGAGATTCTGCTAATTCTATTGAGATACAATCGGTTCCTCCCTTTCGAAGGGGAGGTTAGAAGGGGATGTCAGATCTTTTTGACGTACTTGGTAATAATAACAATATGTTGACCATCTACTTTTCCTTCTATATACTCTGCATTGGTATGGTCCAAAGAAATTCGTCGAACAGCAGTTCCTTGCTTGGCCACCAAACTGGAACCCTTAACTTTTAAATCCTTGATAAGCACAACACTGTCTCCTGCCTCGAGTACTGCCCCATTACTATCTCTATGAATAAGCGCATCAGATTTATCCTCTGCATCACCTGCTGCTTCGGCCCAAGTCTGCAGCTCCTCCTCTAAGTACATCATATCCAATAAATCTTGTGGCCAACCATATTCTTTCAATCGATGAAGCATACGCCATGCCATCACTTGAACCGCCGGAACCGTGCTCCACATACTATCGTTCAAACATCGCCAATGATTGGGATCTCTCGCATCTTCATCATCGAATTGGTCTCGACATTTTTCACACACATATAGGGATGAATCTACCCCCGTCTTTGGCGAGGAAGGAACTTCATATACGCTTAAGTTTTCTTCCGAAGCACATAATTCGCAGGCTCCACTGCTTCGCTTGATCAATTTTCTTTCGATGCTCATAATTTGTGGTAAAGAAGGCAAAGGTAATCTAAACAATACAACAGCTATTTACTGCGTTTTAAAAAAAAGTAATTCTATGTTTGTAGAATTAAAATATTTATTCTACATTTGTAGAGCAAACAATTAATTATGGCCTTATCCAATTCCGAAGAACAACTCATGCAAATACTGTGGAAGAAAAAACGCGCTTTTATGAAA
>JABDKT010000154.1 GCA_013002065.1 Flavobacteriaceae bacterium | reverse complement strand
CGCTCCATGATTGTTTCGGCATTATAAATATCACCTACAATACTGTTGGGTTTTAAATCGCATTTCCAAGCGCCTAAACGCATCGTTCCACCCATATCGGTAATCTCCTTTTGCTCTTCCATTAATGCAATAACAGGATTGGAAGTTTCAGGGTTCATTTCGGTGCTGTTGGCATCTTTCAGTCCTAAAACATTACGTGAATATTCTATCACCGCCATTTGCATTCCGAGGCAAATTCCTAAAAATGGCAAGTTATTTTCACGAGCATAACGCACGGCTTCAATTTTACCTTCGATGCCTCGTTCGCCAAAGCCTGGAGCTACCAAAATTCCATCGAGTCCTTTTAATTCGCTTTCAATATTCATTTCATCAATATATTCCGAATGAATTGACACGACCTCAACTTTTACCTCATTAGTCGCACCCGCGTGAATGAAGGATTCCAGAATTGATTTGTAACTATCCTGAAGCTCAACATACTTCCCTATCAATCCAATTTTCACAGAACCTTTTGGGTTTTTATGACGCTCCAAAAACTGATTCCATTGCGTGAGATTTGGCTCTTTGGTATCATCCAATGCCAACTTTTTCAAAGCCACTTTATCAAGTCCCTCTTCCAACATCATATTGGGAACATCGTAAATGGTAGAAGCATCAATAGATTCGATTACAGAATCCTTTTCAACGTTGCAGAACAAGGCTAGCTTGGTGCGTAATTCGTCACTTAATTCGTGCTCCGTACGACACACTAAAATATCTGCCTGAATTCCACTTTCCATCAAGGTTTTTACTGAATGCTGCGTGGGTTTTGTCTTCAATTCACCTGCAGCCGATAAATACGGAATTAAGGTTAAATGAATAAACAAGGTATTGGTTGCGCCTAACTCCCATTTTAACTGACGAACAGATTCAATATAGGGTAATGATTCGATATCACCTACCGTTCCACCAATTTCGGTTATGACAATATCGTATTCGCCATTAGTCCCTAATAATTGAATACGTTCTTTTATTTCGTTGGTAATATGTGGAATCACCTGAACGGTTTTTCCTAAAAATTCACCTCGGCGTTCTTTTTCAATCACACTTTGGTAAATACGACCCGTTGTAACATTATTGGCTTGAGAGGTGGTAACATTTAAAAAACGCTCGTAATGGCCTAAGTCGAGATCGGTTTCCGCACCATCGTCGGTTACGTAGCATTCACCATGTTCATACGGATTTAAAGTACCAGGATCGACATTTATGTAGGGATCTAACTTTTGAATGGTCACCCTGTACCCTCTCGCTTGCAGCAGTTTTGCTAGCGATGCAGCGATAATACCTTTACCTAAAGAAGAGGAAACCCCGCCCGTAACGAAGATGTACTTTGTAGTGCTCATAAAAGTGTAGCTTGTTGTTACCTATACGGGATGCAAAGATACAGTTTTTGTGCGGAGGTGACTAAAGAATTTTAGAAATATTGAAATAGATTATTGAGAAATTTGTAGAAAGCACTTCGACCCTTCGGCTGTGCTCAAGGCAGGCAGGCTCAGTGTGGCAATAAAAAGATTTCACTATTTATTTATCAATGGCTTTAGCAACCCTTCCAATCCGTTGATTTTAATTTCGTGCATTTCCTTCATCATTCTGCCTAATTTTCCTTCAGGGAAACCTTTTTGGGCAAACCAAGCAAAATAGTATTCCGGTATTTTGAGAAGGAATTCGCCTTTATACTTCCCAAAAGGCATTCTGTAATTAGCGAGTTCTATGAGGTGGGCTTTATCTATTTCCAATCGTCCAAAAGCGCTAACTGTTCTGCCACAAATCGTCGCCATTTATACTCGGCTTCATCGATGTTTGAATGATCACTTTCCCTATCGTATTGGGTTTGCATCGCTCGGCGTTCTGCTTCGAGGGTATTGTATATTTCCTCCGCTCTATCTTTAAAATTTCGGTCGTGTGGTAGTTGCGATAATCCCTTCCGAAGTTTACGAGCGTGCAGTTCGCTAATATCAAAATGTGTTTGCTCGTGCTCTAATATATATTGGGTTACTCGCTCTGGGCGATACCACGAAAGGTCGGGGTAAAAATTACTTACAACGGTGTAGTTTATGGTAGCTATTCCGTCTCGCTCTTTAAATGAAAAGGAAAAGGATACACCAGAATTGGTACTTGCTACAAAGTTATCTGCTCTATTCGGTACACCTCTAAAATCCTCCCAAGACAGCGGTCGATCTTCATTCCAAACGATTTTTTCTTCTTCAAGTTGGGAAGGAAACAATCCAATTAACGGAAGTAGCAAAAGAATTAAAACTTTCATCATTTCAATAACGATGGTTTTTCAGAAATATTGAATGAATTAGCCCCAGTTAAACTGAACGACTTTCTCAATATCGGGGTGTAAACTATAATCCACAGGACACGTTTTGGCAGTATGCTCTAATATCTTCTGATTTTTTTCTGAAACACCTTTGGGTAATTCCATAGTAATTTCAATTTTTGAAATCCTACGCGGATTGGAAGCCATGGTTTTAGTAACCGTAGCAGTAGCGCCCTCTATATTTAAATCCAAACCTTGTGCTTTAATCCCCATGGTGGTGAGCATACAATTGGCTAAGCCTGTTGCCACCGTATCGGTGGGAGAAAACGCTTCACCTTTTCCTTGATTATCAATTGGGGCATCCGTAATATAAGTATCTCCCGATTTTAAATGTTCGTTGGAAGTTCTAAGATTTCCTAAGTAGGTAACTTTTGAGGTGCTCATTATTTTACAACTTCAAAGATTAGGTTTTCGCCATATTTCAAGATATAAAAAGCCTGATTGGTGTACCCCGAAAAGAGTTTTTTATCGTATCGAAATTTATTTTCGATGTATTCCGTTTCGGAATCACTATCAACAGCATCATAAAGGGTGTCTGCTGAAGCCAATCGTAAAAGAATATCATAAGCTAGGTCAAATCCTCGCACTGCATAGCGATTGGGTAAAACACCGTATTTGTTTTTATAACTTACTAAAAAGGCATTTTTTTCGTCGAAATTATAG
>JABDKT010000146.1 GCA_013002065.1 Flavobacteriaceae bacterium | reverse complement strand
GGTTATAGGCTGTTTCTCGATACGATCTCATTTCATTCGATCACTCGAAGTGACAAGGGTTATAGGCTGTTTCTCGATACATTTTTGTCCACTTCATTCACAAAAACACTCGAAGTGACAAGGGTTGTAGGCTACTTCTCGATACATTTTTGTCCACTTCATTCACAAAAACACTCGAAGTGACGATGATCTAGTTTAACAACTTGCTTCGTGCATCGAGCTTTGAGCTACCCCCTTTATAAGACACCTCTCGACTGCCCGCCAGAAGATTGTCTTTCGGGTTGGCGCTCGAAGTGACACCGTCATTCGACTTAATTCGGATACAACACCGCATCCAAAGTGGTAAGCTCTAGCTTATTATTCTCATCAAAGAAATACTCTATTAGCATCTCCCCCCAAAAACTACCATCACTGAAATCGGCTAACACCCAACGATGATTCAAAAATTTGATTTTGTTCACCCGCATCTCCCCTTGCATTCCTTCCATTGGAATGAGTGGATTGCCTCCTTTTATAAGGTTTTGTTCTAATATGGCATCAGATACTAGTGCTTCTACCTCTGTGGATTCCATGCCCAAGTTCTCTATATACGTCATGGCGTTTTCATTCCCCTGTAGCGTAAAGTAGTTGAGTTCTGCAATCTGATCTTGCAATATGTTTAATGAATCTGTAAGTCTCTCAGATTTTTCTGTTAGGGAAGTAATCTTTTTGTCTTGTGATTCGAATATGGATTTCTCGTTGGCATACTGAAAAATGATATACAGTACAGCAAAGAAAAACAAGTACATAAATATTTTAGATCTCATAGCTAAATTTTAATTTTAAGGGTGTCATAAGCCAAATGTACATTATCGGGTAATCTTGCCTCCACTTCATCGTGAAAGCCCATCAAATGACTAATATGTGTAAAATAGGTTGTTTCAGGTTTTAATTCATCGATAAGTTGCAAAGCCTCTTCAATATTTAGATGGGAGTAGTGAACCTTTTCCCTAAGTGCATTAATTACCAGAACTTTTAGTCCGTGGAGCTTGTTTTTTTCCTCTTCGGAAATGGTCTTAACATCTGTTAAATAGGCAAACTCGTCAATCCTGAACCCTAATACGGGTAAATCGGCGTGATAAGCCTCGACAGGAATCACGATTCTCCCGGCTAATTCAAAAGATTGGTCTTTGGTAATTTCTATTTCAGAAATGGTAGGTGCGCCGGGATATTTATTTTCAGTCTTAAAAATATAACCAAACCTTTCGTGCAAAGATTTAAAAACACGTTTGTGACCATAAAAAGGAATATCACCCTGCCTGAAGTAAAATGGCCGAATGTCGTCGATACCCGCCGTATGGTCGCTGTGCTCGTGAGTTAATAACACACCGTCAAGATTGGTGACATTTTCACGAAGCATTTGCTGCCGAAAATCGGGACCACAATCAATCACGTAAACTTTGTCATCCCATTCCAATAGGACGGAAACTCGAAGTCGCTTATCTTTAAAATTATCACTTTTGCAAACCGGGTGGTTACTTCCAATTACTGGTATTCCCTGGGAAGTTCCAGTGCCTAAAAATGTAATCGTTAGGGCAGAATTCATCCTGACAAAAATAACAGTATTTTTTTTGATTGCCTATTGTATTTACTACCTTTGTTCATAGGATTTGAAAACCTCATTGCTATGCCAGAGATCATTCCGGGAGACAAGGAATTTGAAAATATTCCATCGATAAAGAGCAAAGCTTTACGAATAAATTTGAATGAGAACATTTACGGTACCTTCGCCGAAATTGGTGCAGGACAGGAAACGGTTCGAAACTTCTTCAGAGCCGGAGGTGCTTCCGGAACCATTGCAAAAACTATTTCTGCTTACGACAAAGATTTTAGCGACGCTATTTACGGGGTTGAATCGGATGGACGCTATGTCACCGAATCACGCTTAAAGCGTATGCTCTCTCACGAGATCGATCTTATTGAAGAGCGAATTGTCCGAAAAAATCATCCAAATAAAATGTTTTTTGCCTACGCAAACACGGTGGCTACCATCGACTTTGCTAAGAAATACAAAGGACATGGTTGGGTGGGAATTCGTTTTCAATCCAAACCCGAAGAAGAATACAGTGAGATCATTTTACATATCCGATTCAAAGAAAACGAAGCGGTTCTGCAGCAAAATACTTTAGGGATATTAGGAGTTAATCTTATTTACGGTGCTTTCTATAAGCACGATCAACCTAGAAAGCTATTAAGATATCTTTACGATCATATTGACAAAGACAAGATTGAAATTGACACGATCAACTTCTCAGGACCTAAGTTCGAGAATGTCGATAACCGTTTAATGAGTCTTCAACTTATTAAAAATGGGATGACCGAGGCCGTTATTTTCGGTCCGGATGGTAACAATATCTTACCGGCTCGAATTCTTTACAAAAAGAATGTACTCACGCTGAGAGGGAGTTTTAGACCTGTTACCAAGGTCAATATCGACATGTTTGAGAAATCATACGAGATGTTCTTAAACGAAAATCGGGTAGATAAAGAACGGACTTTGGTTATTTTTGAAATTACCTTGTCCAATCTACGTGCTGAAGGAGAAATTGATGAACAAGATTTCATGGACAGGGCCCGCTTACTCTGTTCTTTAGGACATACGGTGCTAATTTCCAATTTCCAAGAGTATTACAAGCTGGTTGAATATTTCTCTAACTACACCAGAAGTCGGATGGGTCTCACCATGGGCGTGAACAATCTGGTGGATATTTTCGACGAAAAATACTACCGTCACCTTAGTGGTGGGATATTAGAAGCCTTCGGAAAATTATTCTTTAAGGACCTGAAAGTATATCTCTACCCCATGAAAGATTCGGAAACAGGCGAATACATTACCAGTGAAAACTTAAAGGTGCATCCTCGTATGAAAGAATTATACAAATTCTTTAAATACAACGGCAAGGTGGTCGATATTGACAATTTCAACCCGGATATTATGAATATCTTCTCTCGTCGCGTGCTCAGTATGATTGAGAATGGCGAAGAAGGCTGGGAAGAAATGCTCCCGGATGGCATTGCAGATGTGATAAAGAGAAAAGGATCTTTCGGCTGCAAGCAGGCTCCGGAAAAAATCACCAATTAAGCTAGAATTTGAGCAGCGTGCTCCTTGCTTTTAACTTTATCGATTACTCGATCAACAATTCCTTGTTCGTTAACTAAAAAGGTAATTCGATGAATACCATCAAATTCTCTACCCATAAATTTCTTCGGTCCCCAAACACCAAAGGCATTTATAACTTCTAAGTCCACATCGGCTAACAACGGATAAGGGAAATTGTATTTTTGCTGAAAGTTCTTTTGTTTACGTTGGGTATCCTTACTCACACCCAAAATCTCGTATCCTGCCTTTTGCAATGCATCGTAATTTTCTCCCAAATTACAAGCCTCCACCGTACAAGTGGGAGTGTTGGCAGCTGGATAGAAAAACACCACTAATTTCTTGCCTGCGTAGTCTGAAAGCGAGATTGTATTTCCGTCCTGATCGGTTGCCGAAAAATTTGGGACCTTGTCCCCTTCTTTTAAAGTTTTCATTAGCTTATTTTTGCGTAAAAATAGCGTTTATGAACAAGCAAGAAAAGGTAGATTTTGTTATTGAAACGTTAAATAACCTCTATCCTCAAATTCCCATTCCGTTAGACCATAAAGATCCATATACCTTGCTTATTGCGGTATTACTTTCGGCTCAAAGCACCGATGTACGTGTAAATAAGATAACTCCCTTACTTTTCGAGGTCGCCGATAATCCTTTTGATATGGTGAAGTTAACCGTAGAAGAGATCCGTGAGATAATAAAACCTGTGGGATTGTCACCTATGAAGTCGAAAGGAATTCATGGGCTTTCGCAGATTTTAATCGATAAATACGGTGGAAAAGTCCCTGAAGATATCGAAGCTTTGGAGGAATTACCGGCGGTGGGGCATAAGACGGCTAGTGTGGTAGTATCGCAAGCCTTCGGAATACCGGCTTTCCCGGTAGATACGCATATTCACAGGTTAATGTATCGTTGGGGTTTTAGCAATGGTAAAAATGTAGTTCAGACCGAAAAAGATGCCAAGCGCCTTTTTCCGAAGCATTTATGGAACGAATTACACCTTCAGATAATCTGGTACGGACGGCAATACTCTCCGGCGAGAGGATGGGATTTGGAAAAAGATGTGATTACCAAAACTATTGGAAGGAAGAGTGTGATTAAAGAATATTTGAAAAAATTAAATAAGAAAAACTAAGTTTTCTTCAGTAAAAACAGTTCTAAGAACCGAGCTCCCAGAATCATAGCAATCATTGGCGCCACTAAATAAGTAGCAATGTGCTTGAGATCAACAGGGCTAATGCCTTCGATATCGGGATGAATAAGGTATTTGTCCAGAACGAAATATCCGGTAATAAGTAGAATCAATACGAGCACGAGGGTCAATGCCCAACGGCCAATTTTAATAAGCTGTAACATCTTGCGATCCGAAATAGGTAAAAAAAACCCCGAGATTTTCATCTCGGGGGTTTTCCAAAGTTTAGTTTAGAAGTGCTTCAAACTTCATTTTATTATAATCTATAACACTTAAAGCCTTCGAATAATCCAGAAGAAATTTAATTGTTTCTTCTTTAGGAACTAAGTTTTCATTCACGCGTTCCCGACGTGAAGTTTCAGAGTACAAGTTTGCCATAGAACGTTATTTTGAGGTTAATTGATACCTTACTAACGCACTATTGTACCCTTTATTGTATTAATTTGTTAACACAATGTTGTGCTTATCAATTACTTTGCGCAAATTGATCAAAGCGTAGCGCATTCGGCCTAAAGCAGTATTAATACTTACTCCGGTTTGTTCACTAATTTCTTTAAAGCTCATCTCTTTATACATACGCATAATTAGTACCTGTTTCTGATCTTCGGGCAATTCCTGAATCAACCTTCTTACATCACTCTCCACCTGCTCTTTGACAATCTGTTTTTCAGCATTTAAAGCGCCATCCGAGAGAACAGAGAAGATATTGAAATCGTCATTATTCTCGAATTTTGGCATACGATTGTTTTTTCTGAAATGGTCGATGACCAAGTTGTGCGCAATTCGCATCACCCAAGGTAAAAACTTCCCTTCTTCGTTGTAGGCTCCACGCTTAAGGGTTTTAATAACTTTAATAAAGGTATCCTGGAAAATATCTTCAGCAACATCTCTATCGAATACTTTCGAGTAGATGAAACTATAAATTCTTTGCTTGTGGCGGGTAATTAGTTCACACAGTGCAGTCTCGTTACCTTTCATGTAATCGCTTACTAGAAGCGCATCACTAGTCGTGCTTTGTTTCATATCCATACTTTTTTTTAAAATAAACAACAATAGATTTGGTTGCTTAGTGATTATGTTTATTTAAAAAAGTAATGATATACTATAGGCTACGAGTTTTGTGTTCGAAGGGTAAATATAACAACAATCATTTCAGAAATGCAAAAAAAAGTAAGTTTTTCCTGAAAAAAATAAGATTCTGTTAGCTCTAAAATCTTCAAAACTATGTAGTATCTTTGCAAAATTCTTATAAGCTCAGAACTGTAAAATTGCCGGAAACCTCCCTAAATACCAAAGAAAATATCCTCATTCAAGGTGCCAAATTGCACAATTTGAAGAATATTTCCGTTGCAATTCCACGAAATAAATTGGTGGTAGTCACGGGACTATCGGGTAGCGGAAAATCTAGTTTGGCTTTCGACACTCTATATGCAGAGGGACAAAGACGATATGTAGAGAGTCTTTCTTCTTATGCCCGACAATTCCTAGGTAGGTTAAATAAGCCCAAAGTGGATGCTATTAAAGGTATTGCGCCTGCTATAGCAATCGAACAGAAGGTTAACGCCACCAATCCGAGATCGACCGTTGGAACTTCCACAGAGATTTACGACTATCTTAAATTGCTTTTCACGCGAATTGGGACCACCTACTCCCCTGTAACGGGCGATGAAGTGAAGAAGGATCGGGTGACAGATGTAATTGAATTCATCAAAAAATTTCCGGAAGGTGAAAAGTTATTGCTCCTGGCCCCTATCCACTTGGAAGAAGGACGTAGCATGGATAATAAGATCATGTCTCTTGGACAACAAGGTTATTCGAGAGTTAAATTGAATGGGGATGTGTTGAGAATTGACGAGTTAAAGGGCAATCACCTGCCAAATGACCTCGAATTGGTTTTAGACAGGGTCATAACCAAAGATGATGAGGATTTTTATAATCGGCTAGCAGATGCTTCGGAAATGGCCTTCTTCGAGGGAAAAGGCACTTTATATATAGACAATCTCACTAGCGGAAAGCGGAAAGAATTCAACAATCGCTTTGAAGCCGATGGTATTGTTTTCATGGAACCTAACGTACATCTTTTCAGTTTTAATAATCCATATGGTGCTTGTCCGAAGTGCGAAGGCTACGGCGATGTAATTGGGATCGATGAGGATTTAGTGATTCCCAACACCGGACTATCCATTTACGAGAATGCGATTTTTCCATGGCGAGGTGAAAGTATGAGCTGGTACAGGGATACCTTGGTGAATAACGCCTATAAATTTGATTTCCCAATCCACAAACCTTGGTTTGAACTTTCCGAAGAACAAAAACGGTTGGTCTGGGAAGGAAATAAATATTTTGAAGGATTAAACGATTTCTTCGCATTTTTAGAGTCGAAGAGCTACAAAATTCAAAATCGGGTGATGCTTTCCCGATATCGAGGTAAAACGAAATGTAACACCTGTCACGGTAAAAGACTTCGACCTGAAGCAGGATATGTAAAAATAAATGGCAAAGCCATTCAAGAATTGGTCGAACTTCCTTTGCACAAGGTGGCCGATTTCTTCAGAAATATAGAATTAAACGATTATCAGGAAAAGGTGGCCAAAAGGCTGCTATTGGAAATCAACAACCGACTCAAATTTTTGATGGATGTTGGTCTGAGCTACTTAACCCTAAACAGGAAGAGCAACACTCTTTCCGGGGGTGAATCCCAACGAATTAATTTAGCCACTTCGTTGGGAAGTAGTCTCGTTGGTTCCATGTATATTTTGGATGAACCCAGTATTGGACTGCATCCGAAAGACACCGAACGACTAATTGGAGTCTTAAAATCCTTGCGAGATCTAGGAAATACCGTGATTGTAGTTGAGCACGATGAGGAAATTATGAAGGCAGCCGATGAAATTATAGATATTGGACCCGAAGCCGGTACCTACGGAGGGGAAATAGTCGCCACCGGGACCTTTGAAGATATTTTACTTTCCGGATCTCTTACTGCCAAATATTTAAACGGCACCATGGTGATTGAAGTCCCTGAAAAGCGTCGTACTTCAAATAGAAAAATTGAGCTCATGGGCGCTCGACAAAACAACTTAAAGAATATTGATGTTTCCTTTCCATTGGAGTGTTTTACTGCCGTAACCGGAGTTTCAGGAAGTGGCAAAAGTACATTGGTACGAAAAATTTTGTACCCGGCTCTTTTAAGACATATAGGAGGTTACGGTGAAAAACCCGGACAGTTTACCGAGTTGAAAGGCGATTTTGATAGTATAAAAAGTGTTGAATTTATCGATCAAAACCCCATTGGTAGATCCAGCCGATCCAACCCGGTAACTTACATTAAGGCTTACGACGACATTCGAAACTTATTCTCTTCTCAAAAGATTAGTGACATTCGAGGATATAAAGCAAAGCACTTTAGTTTTAATGTGGATGGCGGGCGTTGCGAAACCTGTAAGGGAGAAGGTGAGGTGACCATAGAAATGCAGTTTATGGCCGATGTCCATTTGGAATGCGATAACTGCAAGGGTAAACGATTTAAAAAGGAGATATTGGAAGTGAAGGTTCACGATAAAAATATCCATGATATCTTAAGTATGACGGTCGATGATGCCATTGCGTTCTTTTCGGAACACAATGAAAAGAAAATCATCAATAAGCTACAACCATTACAAGATGTAGGGTTGGGCTACGTACAATTGGGTCAAAGTTCCTCTACTTTATCTGGAGGAGAAGCTCAGCGTATCAAATTGGCTTCCTTCTTGGTAAAAGGAAACACCAAGGATAAAGCCTTATTTATCTTCGATGAACCTACCACCGGACTTCATTTTCATGATATTCAGAAATTATTGGCATCTTTTTATGCATTGTTGGAAAAGGGCCATACAGTGATTGTCGTAGAGCATAATTTGGATCTTATCAAATGTGCAGATTATATCATCGACCTCGGACTCGAGGGTGGAGAAAACGGCGGTGAGGTCATTGCAGAAGGTACACCTGAAGAAGTCTCAATTCATAAATCGTCGTTTACTGCTCAATATTTAAAAGAGAAGATTTAGACATTAAATAATATTTTTTTAAGAACATCAAAATGTGACCTCGACAAGCTCAGCCTCCGCCTATTATTTCTTGCTTTCGTCTTTTTTATACTCATAAGCTTCAGCGAAGGAGAACGGCTTTAGGCTTTTAAACATTAACCTTTGACTCCTTACACCCTTCCCTAACCCCCATAAAATCAGGCGTTTCCATTTTTGGCACGGCTATTGGTTTCTCACTAATCAAATAGCGTAAGTCACACCGCTAATGTGTGGCATAACCCAAATACAATTATTATGAGAAACGTATTTTTACTTGTAGCCGTATTTCTAGGAGGAATCACTACACAGACAATCGCTCAGAAAAAAGAGCACAAAAGTTTCGTTAACGGGAAAAATCATCGCTATGACAATTCGCAATCCATTCGTTTTGTAGAAGATGGTATTCTGTTCACGGTACACACCAGTGGAACATTCACCTTTACAAATTTGTATCAGAGACCCTATGTGAATGGAAGACGCGATCACAAAGTGAATTACTACGGTAATTACCACAAACGAAGAAAAGGTAAAAGAGGACATGGATATCGTCCTATCCGAGTGAAGACCGATTACTTCGGAAATGTAATTGGCGTAAACCAAGTTTGCATTTCATACCAAAGAAATGGTAAAGTGAAGCAAATTGGTTCGGTACCCTTATTTTATAAAAGAGGATTGCTGAGACAAATTGGTGGCATGAGTCTTCAGTACAACAGATTTGGAGAAATTAGAAATACTTTTGGATATATCAACCGACTTAACCGTAGAGTTTGGCACAGAGATTGGTATGTATATAATGACTACGACAATGACGATTGGGACGATGATGATTGGGATGATGATATCTGGGATGACGATGACGACGGATATGTTTGGGAAGGTCGTAGAGATAGAAGTAAATAATAAAATATAGTTTTTTTGGTTGGTTAGTTTTTTTGAAAACCCTCTGGAGCTCACAAAGCGAAGGAGGGATTTTCTTTTTGAGCCACTAGCAACTTCTAACTTTTGACTTTTTTATTCTCCGAAGCTTCAGCGAAGGAGAACGGCTTTGGGCTTTTGACTTTGGGCTTTGAAAGGTGACTTCGACAAGCTAAGCCACCTATTATAATTCGTGCTTCCAACTTCCAGCTTCGTGCTTCCTGCTTTCGGCCTTTGGCTTTGAACGGTGACTTCGACAAGCTCAGCCACCAATTTAATCCAGCTTTAGACTTTAGGCTTTTGACTTTCGACTTTAGGCTTTCACCACACCATTTACTAACCCCCATAAAACCAAGCATTTCCATTTTTGGCACGGTCGTTGGTAATATATAAACGTACACGCCCAACCAAAATAAAAAGGCAAGTACAAACTTAAATTAGAACATCATGAAAAAGGTAACAGCACTCGTACTCGGACTATTTCTCATCGGATTTACCGCTAAGGCGGCCGAGAATATTTCCGTAGAAAGTACAATCAATTTTTACGACGGCAAGTCGTACATCTTCGTAGAACAAGGAGTTGAATTCTCGGTATTCCCCGACGGACAATTCGATTTTGTTTATGTAGGAAATCAAGGAAACAATGTAAACGTTAACGTGAATTCACCTAATGTGAGCATTTCTTTCAATTCCGGATACGATTACGATATGTATGTGCAGTACGATGATTATGGTGCTGTAATTCAGGTGGAGAATGTGCCAATTTATTACGATAACTTCGGACGCATTATTCAGGCCGGTGATGTTGAAATTCGTTATAACAACCGTCGAATCGTTCGTGTAGGTGGATTGAACATCTTCTATAACTCATACGGTTACTTTGACTACTGTACAGGCTTCATTAGCCCTTGGTATAGAACTTACGTATATCGCCCATGGCATGTGTTTTATGCAAGACCTATCTATACAAGCTGTATCGTTTACGATTATCCTTACAGACGTTATTATCGTCCGGTGAGATATGGATTCTCTTACCACAGACAGTACTATAACAGAGGAAGAGGTCATTATGCGAATGCCAGAAGAAACTTCTATCGTCCTGGAAGTAGAGTACACTATAGAGATGGAAGAGTCGCCAGAAATCGTGACTACAATCCAAACAGATATAACTCTGCTTATTCAAGAGGAGATAGAAATGGTCGAGGAGATTCTAAGCTGAACGGAAACAGTCGTCCGGTGACCAGAGGAATCGCTAAAAAAGACAACTCAAGATTTGACAAGAATCGCGGTACCAAAAGAGATTCAAAACTGAACGGTAACAACCGTCCCGTAACGAGAGGTATAGCGAAAAAAGACAATAAATTGGATCGCAATACACGTCCTTCCACAAGAGGGATTGCCAAAAAGGATAATAAGTTTGATCGTAATACGCGTCCTTCAACAAGCCGTGGCATAGCGAAGAAAGACAATAAATTCGATCGTAATACGCGTCCTTCGAGCAGAGGTATTGCTAAAAAAGACAATAAAATGTCCGGGAACAAAAGAGGTAATAACTTCAATCGCTCCGGAAGTAATAAATCGAAAGGATCATTCTCCAAAACAAGAAGCAACAGATCCAAGCCGATGGCAAGAACACAAAAGAAAACGAGCCGTCCTTCTATGAATCGAAGCAGCTCTTCGAATAGAAATAAAAGTTCGGTTTCAAGAAACAGGAGTAATGTAAAGAAAAGTACTCCGTCCCGATCCAAAAGCTCAATGAGCAGAAAGAGTTCTAACTCTCGCTCAAAAGGTAGAGCCCCTAAAAGAGGTCGTGGACTATAATTTTTTGGTTGGTTAGTGAGAAACCCTCCGTAGCTTGCAAAAGCGAAGGAGGGTTTCGCTTTTATAGGCCTTTTATTAATTGAGCTAAATGAGATGTGAGTTCGCGTCGATGGTATTTTTCTACCTTCACCGATTCGATTTCCAGTGTACCTGCCTTATAACGATGGTAAGAGTCCTTTATCTTATTCTTTATTGCTGAAATATCTGAATACGAATAATAATCACCAGACCTAGTTTCTTCAATAATTTCAGTAATATCGCTGTCGCGTGGTCCGATGGCAAGTATAGGTCTTCTGGCATTTAAATACTCGAACAACTTCCCCGGAAGAATCACCTTGGTTTCTTCTTTGTCCATTTCTACCAGCAATAATAACTGAGCGCTGTGCATTAATCGAGTGGCCTCTTTCGTACTCACGTAGCCAAGATTATTCGTTAAATGAGTTAAGCCATAATTGTCGATAGCTGTTAACACCTCCTGCCCTAATGCTCCTGCAAGTTTTAACTCAAAATCATTAGAAAATCCTTCCTCCTCCTCAATTAATTCTGAAAGAACCTGCCATAAAACTTTTGGGTTTCGCTCATTCAAAAGAGATCCCACATGCACCAAACTAAATTTCTTATCACCTTCGACTATAATCTCTTCTGAAATATCATAACCGTTGGTAATTACTGAAATTGGCCTGTTGGTAATTTGCTGAAATTCTGCAGCAGTACCTTTACTCGTAACGACCACATGGTCGGCGTTCTGAAGGACTTCCTTTTCTAATTTTTTGTGTTTCTTTTCCGAAGCTTCCGATAAACGCAGCGACTTATGATAATGAATACTGGTCCAAGGATCGCGGAAATCGGCCATCCATTTCACCCCGGATTCAGCTTTCAGTTGGAGCCCTATGAGATGCAAGCTATGCGGCGGGCCGGTGGTTATGATGGTGTCGATATTCTCTTCCGAAAGATATTTCCGAAGAAATCCGACCGAAGGTTTTACCCAATTAACCCGAGCATCCGGAATAAAGAAATTCCCACGTATGTACAATAAAAAACGTTCGATGAACGAAGGTTTCTTTTCAGAAATAATACCGCTACTCATCTTTTTTGTCTTGCTTTTTGAAAACCATTTTGCAAAACGATAGGGCTCTTTTATAGGAAAACGAATGATCTCAATACCTGTGGGAACTTCTTGAATCAAACTTTCGTCCACCAACGGATAATGGGCATTTTCAGGAACGAAGAGAAAGGGTTGAATATTAAAATCGCGAAGGTATTTTACAAATTTCAGCCAGCGCTGAACCCCCGGTCCACCAGCCGGCGGCCAATAATAACAGATAATCAAGACCCGCTTCATATTATTGATCTATTTGTTCTTGAGAAGAATTGCGGTACCATATAACCAAAGTACCTAGTAGCAACAGAATAAAAATGATACTACTCGCTAAACTAATCGTACTTCCCTTTTTTATAACCTCCGGTTTAAATTTAAACTCGATGGTGTGATTACCCGCCGGCACCGCCATTGCACGCAAAGCATAATTCGCTCTAAAGTATTCTGCAGGTGATCCATCGACGGTCACCTCCCATCCTTCGGGATAATAAATTTCAGAAAAAACAGCTAACTGACTGGTTGTAGATTTCGATTCATACACCAAATGGTTAGGTTCGTATTTTACCAATTCTATAGATGCAGTGCTATCTCTCTGGATTTCTTGCGTTGGAATTTTCTTTAAAAATTCTGAATACACTACCGCCGTTGATTTGGTGTCAAGGCTATCTAATAACAAGATCTCTTCGTTTGCATTATTGGCAGGCAAAACGTTTTCTACAAACCAGGCGTTGCCATTGGCAAAGGGATTCATTTGAACATCGGTACCACCTTCCTTATTAGGAACGATGAAATATTTGACATTGAGCATATTGAGAACTCCGGGATCGCCTTCGGCTAAGTAGAAATTATTAAGATTGTTAATACGCTGTAATTTGGCAGCATGATAACCACCAACAGCATTGTGAAAATAACTCGCCCGCCCACTATTAAATGGATCTCTGGTGAGATCATAGACCCTGAAATGTGAATTGTCTTTCATTATTTCAGCATCTGCTTCATACTGCTGAAACGGTTGTTCCATGATACGGGAATTCACAAAACTATCGCTGTTCACATAGCGCTTATCTACACCTACCAAATCAATCACGATTAAGAGACCTAGTGCTCCGATAGCAATTGTCTCTTTAATTTTTTCTGAAAGAAGGAACCAAAGAACTCCGGCGGCAATTAAGACAAATAAGACCGATCGAATCGCATCCGATTGAAACACGGCCATCCTATCTTCTCTTACGGCATCCATAAACGGAACTCCTAATTGCTCTATGATCGCCCCATCGTACGGACTGGTAAAATCGAATAATAGAGATTTCAGTATAATAAAAACAACACCCAAACCGCCAACAATGGCCGTGGCATACATCAATGCTTTTTTCTTGATTTCTTTCTTCTGAAAATCATTAAAAAATTGATGCAACCCAACTACGGCTAGTATGGGTAAAACCAATTCAATAATCACCTGAATGGAAGAAACTGCTCGGAACTTATTATATAGCGGAACATATTCGATGAAAAATTCGGTGAGGAAGGAAAAATTACGCCCCCAGGATAGTAATAGACTTAAAAGAAAGCCTGCCACTATCCACCATTTAAGTCGGCCACGAACCAAGAACAACGCCAATACAGCCAGAAAAATAATCACGGCTCCCACATAGGCCGGTGCAGCCACAATGGGTTGGTCTCCCCAATAGAGAGGAATTTGTTGCATAATCTGATTCACGTCTTGCGGTGATGCCCCCAATTTCAATAAGACGTCTTTGGCCTCGGAATCTTCAGGAAATTGATCGGAAGAACCACCACCCATAAATCCGGGTATGTATAAATTAAGACTTTCTAGCTTTCCATAGCTGTACTCGGTGATATAATCGAAATCGAGTCCGCCGGTGGCCTCCTTCGGGCTACCATCTGGATTTATAGATATTTCATTAAGTGACCTAGTAGAATTCTTGGCGTACTCTTGAGTAGCCATAATATTGGTCGCATTCAATCCGATAGCTAGTAGCACCCCAAGAGCCATTATACCAACGGCTTTGAAAAAGTGCGGTAACATCTTTTTGCGGTAGGCATCTATCAAATAAGCAACGCCTAAACACAAAACCAATAGAAGTAAATAATACGTCATTTGGAAGTGATTGGCGACCAGTTCTAGCGCCATAGCCACGGTGGTGAGGAGAAATCCTTGAATGTATTTACCCCTAAACGTCAAAATTATACCACTTAGAACTAATGGCATATAAGCGATCGCGTGTGCTTTTGCATTATGGCCTACCCCGAGAATTATGATGAGATACGTTGAAAAACCAAAAGCCAGTGCACCAATAAAGGCCAGCTTATAATCTACCTTCAGCACAAGAAATAAGATGTAAATACTTATGAAATAAAGAAAAAGGTAATCGGCCGGACGAGGCAAAAATCGCAATGTTAGATCCAGCTTTTTTATATAATTGTGAGGATACTTAGCCCCTAGTTGATAAGTTGGCATACCACCAAAAGCCGAGTTGGTCCAATAGGTTTCTTCGCCTGTGTTTTGTCTGAAATCATTCTGCTGTTTGGCCATTCCCGTATATTGAACAATATCACTTTGGAAAATAGATTTTCCTTGCAGTACCGGATGAAAATATGCCAGAGCGGCGATTATGAACAAAATTATAACTACAAGATGAGGAAGATAATTCTTGATGTTGAGCCGCATGAAACGCCAGTTTAAGATTGAGGGGAAATTATAAAAAATATGCTAGATAGCATCTTTGGTTTTAGAGAAATAATGTACTTAGAAAAGTGAAAGACAGTTATTCAATTTCTTCGAAATCTACATACTCACCTACAGTATGACCATCACTTTTGTCCGACTTAGGCATCTTATCAATAGTTACAGCTCCTTCATTTTGGGGTTTGGGGTCTCCAAATGGGCCTTGCTGAAATGCTCTTTCAAACCTCTGTGATGCTTTTTTCGTGATATATCGAATTAAATACGGACTTAGTAAACGAAATAAAAACTTTACGCCCAGATATACCAAGAGGATAATTAAAACCGTTTTGAGAAATGAGATCATCTACCGTTATTAGTTATTTCAAAAGTAATGAAAGTGCTATAAAAAGTAGAAAAACAACTATTAAATAAATGATAAAATCTTATATCTTTGAACTAAATCGAAAAAGCATGCGTAACCAGCTAGGTTTAATTCTCCTACTCCTCTTTTTACCATTTACCGGCATTGCTCAATACACTGAAATGATTAATACCAACAGACCCGGCGTATCTCAGGGAGCATTTTCTGTTGGAAAAAAAGTGCTACAATTTGAGACCGGGTTTACCTATGGTAAAGAGAAACACGAACTACTGCAGACAGATGCGAAGATTTTTGGCTGGGATTATAGTGCTCGCTATGGTGTTTGGAAAGAGGAATTGGAAATAAGCCTTATTGGATCTTTGCAAAGCAATAGCGTGACCGATACTCAGGGTCTGGGAATTGAAAATAATTTTACCAATTTCCGAAGTAATACTCTGGGGGCAAAGTATTTGATTTACGACCCATATCGTAAAATGGAACAGAAAGGACCCAATCTGTACAGCTGGAAGAAAAATAATAAATGGCAATGGGCCGATTTAATCCCCGCGGTTGCTATTTATGCAGGAGCTAATTTCGACTTTGCAGACAATCCGTTTACGCCGGAAGCCGAATCATCGATTAGTCCGAAAGTAGTCCTGTCCACTCAAAACAATTGGATTGGTGGATTTGTACTCGTTACCAATATTATTGCCGATAGAATTGCGACCGATTTCCCTACTTATGGGTATATAGTTACATTGACGCATGCCACGAATGATTATTTCTCTATTTTCCTAGAAAACCAAGGTTTTAAAAGTGACTTCTATGCAGATAACTTGTTGCGTGGAGGAGCGGCGGCTCTTTTAAGTGAAGATCTGCACGTGGATTTATCGGTTACAATTAATTTTAAAGATACTCCCACTGTTCTACAAGGACGTGTAGGGATGGCTTATCGCTTTGATATGCATGACAAGGATGAGTTTATTGAAGAAAAAGGAAAAAGTGGTAGAGACGAAAGAAGAGCGGAAAAAGCAAAAAATAAGGCTTTAAAGAAACAAAAGAGAAAAGAAAGAAAGCGTAAAGATGATTTTGAAATTGACGATGACGGAGGAGATGACTAGATACAGCCTATATAGTTTATGATTGAAGTTTTACAAGTAACCAACCCAAAACAGCTAAAACAATTCGTTACCTTCCCTTTTAAATTATACAAGGATTGCGAATTTTGGGTGCCACCACTAATCAAAGATGAATTGGAAACCTTGGATTCCGAAAAGAATCCAGTGTTTAAAAATGCTGAGGCTCAGTATTATCTCGCCTACAAGGATGGTGAAATAGCGGGAAGAATTGCCGTTATCATCAATCACTTAGAAATTAATGATCAGCAAAAACCAAAAGTTAGATTTGGTTGGTTTGATGTGATAGATGATATCGAAGTAACCAAAGCCTTACTTGAGAAGGTCTATGAAAAGGGGCGATCTTTAAATTTGGAATATGCCGAAGGACCTGTTGGATTTTCTAATATGGAAAAAGCAGGGATTCTCACCAAAGGATACGATGAAATGAATACCATGATCACCTGGTATCATCATCCCTATTACGCAAAGCATTTTGAAAGCTTGGGCTATGAAAAACAGGCCACCTGGGTGGAATACCGCTTAAGTATCCCTCCTGCGATCAAAGAAAAAGTAGCTAAGTTCTCAAAAATCGTCCGACAGCGATACGGCTTGTCGGTGATACGGTTTAAAAACAAAAAGGAAATCTTGCCTTATGTAGATAGTATGTTCGGCTTATTGAACAATACTTATAATACGTTGCAGACCTTCGTACCTATTCAGCAATATCAAATAGATTATTACAAAGAGAAATACTTCAGTTTTATTCATCCGGACTACATCACTTGTATTAAGGATACGGAAGGCAAATTAATCGCCTTTTCTGTAGTGATGCCCTCTTTCAGCAAAGCACTTAAAAAGGCAAATGGACGCTTGTTTCCTGTAGGTTGGTGGCATATTATGCAAGCTCAGAAAAAGAATGATCTCGCCGCCTTTTACTTAATTGGAATTGATCCCGAGTATCAAGGCAAAGGTGTGACTGCTATAATTTTTGAAGAGATGCAGTACTTATTTAACAATAAAGGAATCGATACGGTCGAAACAAATCCTGAGTTAATTGAAAATACAGCTGTACAATTATTGTGGAAAGATTACAAGCCGGTTCAGCATAAAGAACGAAGCACCTATCGAATGAATTTGCCATAAAAAAAACCACCTAAGTTGTAGGTGGTTCTAATTTATTACTTCGGAAATTTTACTCTCCCATAGCCGCTGCCACAGCAGCAGAAAGTCTTTTATAGGTTCCATTTTCCAATCGCTCTCGTATGGCTGAAAATGCTTCTAAAGTTTCTTGAATATCTTGCATTGTATGCGAAGCAGTTGGAATCATTCTTAGTAGAATTAATCCTTTAGGTATCACAGGGTAAACCACTATAGAACAGAATACTCCGTAATTTTCTCTTAGATCTTTTACCAAGGCCATGGCTTCCGGAATGCTTCCTTTCAGATAAACCGGAGTTACACAACTTTGAGTCGTCCCTAGGTCGAAACCTCTCTCACGCAAACCACCTTGTAAGGCGTTTACATTCTCCCAAAGTTTATCTTTAAACTCTGTACTTGTTCGCATCATATCTAATCGCTTCAAAGCACCAACCACCAATTGCATTTGCAACGATTTGGCAAACATTTGAGAACGCAGATTATATTTTAAATAATTGATTATTTCTTCATCTCCGGCGATAAATGCACCGGTACTCGCCATAGATTTGGCGAAAGTTGCAAAATACACATCGATTTGATCTTGAACCCCTTGCTCTTCACCCGCTCCGGCTCCTGTTTTACCTAGAGTTCCGAAACCATGGGCATCATCTACAAAAAGTCGGAAATTGTACTTTTTCTTCAAAGCCACAATCTCTTTCAACTTACCTTGCTCACCTCTCATTCCGAATACTCCTTCAGAAATCAATAAAATTCCTCCTCCGGTCTTCTGAGCTACTTTTTCTGCACGTTTTAGGTTCTTTTCGATACTTTCCATATCGTTGTGCTTGTAGGTGAAACGCTGTCCAAGATGCAAACGAACTCCGTCGATAATACAAGCATGAGCATCTACATCATAAACTATTACGTCGTCTTTAGAAACTAGGGCATCGATGGTGGAAACCATTCCCTGATATCCAAAATTGAGAAGATATGCGGCTTCTTTACTAACAAAGGCAGCCAATTCGTTCTGCAATTGTTCGTGTAAATTGGTATGTCCACTCATCATTCGCGCTCCCATGGGATAAGCCGAACCATAATCGGCTGCAGCCTGAGCATCAACTTTTCTCACTTCAGGATGATTGGCAAGACCTAAATAGTCATTTACACTCCAAGTGATCACTTCTTTACCGTTGAACATCATTCGGTTACCTATAGGCCCTTCTAACTTCGGAAATACAAAATATCCCTCTGCCTGTTCTGCCCATTTCCCCAATGGTCCTTTGTCTTTGTAAATTTTATCGAATAAATCTCTCATGTACGCATGCGTATTTCAATACAAGTTGCAAAAATAAGTATTTTAATCAGTTTAGCCATAATCTCTCCTGAGAAAGAAATTAACATAAAAAAGCCGCTAAAATTTAGCGGCTTACGATCGTTTTTAGATCTTTATTATTTTATGTATTGCACGCTCGGCACTTCTTTTTCATTATGATCGAAAAAGCCTTGCTGTTTCATCCACTCATCGCTATATACTTTACTCATATATCTTGAGCCATGATCTGGAAAGATTATCACCACAATGCTATCTTTATCGAATACACCTTCTTCGCTCAACTGCTTTACTCCTTGCATAGCAGCACCACTGGTGTAGCCGAGGAATAAACCTTCGGTTTTTGCCAACTCTCTGGCCATTAAAGCGCTGTCACCATCGGTAACTTTTGTAAATGTGTCGATCGAATCGAAATCGGTTGCCGAAGGAATGAGGTTCTTTCCTAAGCCTTCAATACGATAAGGATAAATTTCATCTTTATCCAACTCACCTGTTTCGTGATACTTCTGAATAACAGAACCATAAGCATCAATACCCAACACTTGAATATTCGAATTTTGTTCTTTTAAGTAACGAGCTGTTCCCGAAATAGTTCCTCCGGTTCCACTGCATGCTACCAAATGGGTTATTTTACCATTTGTTTGATTCCAGATTTCAGGTCCCGTGGTATGGTAATGTGCATCAATATTTAATTCGTTGAAATACTGATTGATATATACAGAGCCTGGGGTCTCGGCATGAATTCGTTTTGCAACTTCGTAATAAGATCTCGGATCGTCTGCAGGAACGTGAGCCGGACATACGTGCACTTGCGCACCCATGGCTTTTAGCATATCGATTTTGTCTGGAGACGACTTTGAACTCACAGCTAAAATACAGTTGTATCCTTTTAATATACTTACCATCGCTATACTAAAGCCGGTGTTTCCTGAAGTAGTTTCTACAATAGTATCACCCGGTTTCAACAAACCTTTCTTTTCGGCCTGTTCCAGTATGTATAATGCTATTCTATCTTTAGCTGAATGCCCTGGGTTGAATGCTTCCACTTTTCCGTAAAAGTGACCGTCCATTTCTGAAGTGATGCGATTGAGTTTTACTAATGGAGTGTTTCCAATTAGTTCGAGCACACTTTCTTGGGCTTGTATGTTCTTCATAAAGGGTTACTTAATAGAAAGAAGAAGCAAATACCTCTTCTTTAAATCGGTACAAAGTTACTGCAAAATATTTAATTAGTCCGATATTCCTTCCATATCGAGTATAAAGGCATAATCCATGGCAACTTCCTTCAAAGCTTCAAAACGGCCGGAAGCCCCACCATGCCCTGCATCCATGTTGGTCTGTAACAATAAAATATTATCTCCTGTCTTAAATTCACGTAATTTTGCCACCCATTTGGCCGGCTCCCAGTATTGTACTTGCGAATCATGTAATCCTGTGGTTACTAGCATATTAGGATATTCTTTCTCCTCCACATTGTCATAAGGTGAATAAGACTTGATATAATTGTAGTAATCTTCTTCATTTGGATTCCCCCACTCGTCGTACTCTCCTGTGGTTAAAGGAATAGAATCATCCAACATCGTAGTAACAACGTCCACAAACGGCACCGCTGCGACTACGCCGTTGTATAATTCGGGCGCCATATTTACGACGGCTCCCATCAAGAGTCCACCAGCCGAACCACCAGAAGCATACAAATGCTCATTGGAAGTATAGTTTTCAGCAATTAAAAATTTTGAGGCATCAACGAAATCGGTAAAGGTGTTCTTTTTATTCAAGAGTTTTCCATCTTCATACCATTCTCGTCCTAAATATTGACCTCCTCGCACGTGGGCTATTGCATAGATGAATCCGCGATCTAATAAACTTAATCGCACCGATGAGAAATAAGGGTCGATGGTAGAACCATAACTTCCGTAGGCATAGAGTAGCAATGGATTCTCACCATTTTGCTCCATTTCTTTACGATAAACCATAGAGATTGGAATCTTGGTGCCGTCTTCAGCGGTGGCCCATACACGTTTGGATTCGTAATTCTCCTTTTTGAATTTACCGCCCAAAACTTCCGATTCCTTCTTTACTTCTTTTTCCTTAGTGGACATGTTGAAATCAATGATAGAAGCCGGTGTAGTTAAGGAATTGTAACTATATCTTAGGATGTCTGTGTTAAACTCCACATTCTGCATGGTATATGCCGTATAAGTTTCACTATTGAATGGAAGGTAGTAATCTGCAGCGCCGTCCCATCGCATGATTCTAATTTCATTGAGTCCGTTATTCCGCTCGCTAACTACCAAAAAGTCTTTAAAAATATCGACATCTTCCAGCAGAACGTCATCTCTATGACCTATCACCTCTTCCCAGTTATCCATGCTGGTGTTTTCTTCGGAAACTTTCATTAATTTGAAATTCTTCGCTCCATCCTTATTGGTAACGATATAGAAATCATTTCCATAATGCGAAATACCGTATTCAAGGCCTCTTGTTCTCTCCTGAAGTATCTGAAATTCTCCCAAGGGGTTATCGGCATTCAGAAATTGGAACTCTGAGGTAAGTGTGCTATAACTTCCAATCACCAAATATTTGTTAGATTTAGTTTTATAGACATAGGTTCCGAAGGTTTCATCTTTTTCTTCAAAAACCAATACGTCATTCGAAGGGTCCGAACCTTTCCTGTGACGAAATATCTGATTCGAACGAAGGGTTTGTTCGTCTTTTCGGGTGTAAAACAAAGTATTATTATCATTTGCCCAAGTAGAACTCCCGGTGGTCAATGCAATGGCGTTATCCAACACCTCCCCTGTTTCCAGATTTTTAATATAAATTGTGTACTTACGTCGGCTAATGGTATCGACCCCATAGGCCACCCATTTGTTATCCTTACTCACGTTAATTCCCCTCAGATTATAATAGGAATGACCTTTGGCCATTTCGTTCACATTAAAGAGAATTTCCTCTTCAGCCTCTAGCGAATCCTTTTTGCGTGAATATATGGGGTAATCGAAGCCCTTTTCATAGCGTGTGATATAATAATATCCGTTAAAAAAGTAGGGGACCGATTCATCATCTTCTTTTATTCGGCTTTTCATTTCCTCGAAAAGATCTTTTTGAAAATCCTTCGTATGAGCCGTCATTTTGTTGTAGTAATCGTTTTCTCTTTCCAAGTAGTCGATAACCTCTTCATTATCTCTATCGTTGAGCCAATAATAATTATCGACTCTAACATCTCCATGAATTTCTAGATTCTTGGTAATTTTATCGGCCTTAGGTTCGGCAATATTCATAGCTTTCTCGACGGTTTCTTGTTTTTTACACGAAGCGGCAAAAATAAGGGTTAGGATTGAAAAAAGAACTAAGTTTTTCATAACGCGATGGTTTGCTTAATTGGTTGGCAAAGTAGTAAATTTGCAGGCAACTAAAAAACAACAATTATGTTTGGAGATCTAATGGGAATGATGGGAAAATTAAAAGAAGCCCAGGAAAAAGTGGCAGCTACCAAAAAGCGCCTTGATACAGTTTTGATAGATGAAGAAAGTTCGGATGGACTCCTTCGAGTTACGATTACCGCAAATAGAGAATTAAAGTCTATAGTGTTGGATGACGCTTTGTTAAAAGATAAGGAGCAATTGGAAGACTATCTCATTCTAACATTAAACAAGGCTATTGAAAAGGCTACTAGTGTTCATGAAACGGAAATTTCCGCAGTAGCAAAAGAGGGGATGCCAAACATTCCGGGGATGGACGGATTGTTCAAGTAATTCGAAATTTATCGAGTCATTAAGCCTTAGGAATTCTTATCCAAAAAGTCGAAATAAGGTCCGGTGTCTCGTAAAGAACCATAACCGGAAATTTTACCTTTCTCTTTACCTTGACTATTGAGCATTAGTAATTTCGGAAAGGATTTTTCCTTATTATATTTTCCAATTACTTTTTTATTGTATTCTAGTTGTTCTTCGGTTAGGATATCGATTCTTCTGGGGTAATCAATCATGACTAGAACATAATCTGTTGATCTTTCCGAAAATTCATTACTGGAAAAAAAGTCTTGTTTCAGCATTTTACACGGAGTGCACCAATCGCTTCCCGTAAAATAAACTAGAATGGATTTCTTTTCTTTTTTGGAGATCTTTTGAGCCTCTTCTAAGTTGGTAAGCCAGTTTAGATTTGAGCTTTTATCTTGAGCCAATGTGATTGAACTGATGGCTATAAAAGCAAAAACAATAAGATGTTTCATCGGTAGAATTTTGAGGTTAAGTATCACGATTTATGCCAAAGATGGTAAAAAAAAAAGAATTCCCAAAAAAATTGGGAATTCTTTACATTGTTGATGGTTAACGTCTTAAACGCCTAGTTGTTAATCAATCTGAACTCAGTTCTACGGTTAACAGCATGTTGACGCTCTGTACAAGATACACCGTCTTCACATCTGTTTTTCAATCTGTTTTCTCCGTAACCGTTGGCTACTAATAAACTAGGATTGATTCCTTTAGACTGTAAGTAAGCCACAACTGCTTGTGCTCTTCTTTCAGAAAGATCTTGGTTAGAAGTATTGCTACCTCTTGAATCTGTGTGAGAAGCAATTTCTAACTTCACACCTGGATTCTGAGCTAAAACTGGCATTAATCTGCTATCGATTAAGCTCTTAGCCTGAGGAGTTAAAGTAGCACTTCCTAGGTTCCAGTTAATTGGTAATGCTTGGTACTCAACCAATGCACATTCCACTTCTCTCCAAGTAGTTAAACCACCTTTGGTTTTTAAAACTTCTTTTGTGATAGTTTTGTATTCTGCTGGAATAGTTTCTTCAACTACTTGCGCATCTGCAACCATAACAGTCTTTGTAATGTTAGCATACTCTGCAGGAACTTCTTCCTCCATTACTCTTGCTGGTTCAGTAACAACTCTCTTAGTGTAAGTACCAGATTGCTCAGCAACCATGTTTCTGTTAACTGAAGCATCATTAGCTAATCTAGTTACAGAAACAGTAGTGTACTCTGCAGGGTACCCTTTGTAACACCAGTAACGACAGTCGTCCGGATTTCCAGAAGCACAATCGGGTGCAGGAGAACCTAATTCCCACTGAGCGTAGGCTGGTTTGATTTCGATAGTTTCACTATCACTTGTAAAAGATGCAGGCACTACACTTA
>JABDKT010000140.1 GCA_013002065.1 Flavobacteriaceae bacterium | reverse complement strand
GTATCGCCAATGAGGAGTAATTTACAATTGAATCCACTATACACATATTGCATGAGGTCGTCTAACAAGGAACCATTTTCAAAAAGCTTGGAATCCTGATTGATATCGGGAATCATAGAAGCTTCGTCCACGATAAAAATTACATTTCTATGCTTGTTCGGCTGCAGTGTAAAACTCACTCCGCCTCCCTTCACACTTTTTGGGTAGTAGATTTTTTTATGGATGGTAAAAGCTTCCTTATTACTGTAGTTACTAATCACTTTGGCAGCCCTTCCGGTAGGAGCTAGTAATACTGAAGACTGCTTCGCTTTCCACAAGTTTTTGACAAGGGTACCCACAATGGTGGTTTTACCCGTTCCTGCGTATCCTTTTAATAAGAAAGTGCTGTTTTTATGATTGTCGAGAACAAATTTTGCCAGCAGTTGCAAGGTAATATCCTGTTTAGGAGTAACCGTGTGCGGGAAATCACCTTTCAGCAAGCTATAAAAACTGGAAACATCCATGAAGTGGTAGAAAAATTGCGCCTCAAAGATAGGTAGGTTTTTTTCGGATTATAGTTTTGTGAATAAAAAAAAATTGTAGATTTGCGAGAGACCATTTTTCAAATTCAACATTAAATTTTCAACATAATGAAACTTATCCTTCAAATTGTACTTTGGATTGCCATTATATTTTTCGGTTACAAACTCTACAACTCGGTAACCGGTCCGGTTCAATTCAATAAAAAGAAAGAAGAAAAGTACAAGCAAGTAATTGCGAAACTTAAAGATATTAAGGCAGGTCAGTTGGCTTATCAGGAAATTAACGGAAAATTCTCAGGTGATTTTGACAGCCTAGTACAATTCATTGATACAGCTCAATTTGCTATTACGGCCAGAAGGGATAGTAGTTATGCCGATGTTGAAAAGAATAGAGCTTATGGGATTACTGAAGGATATTATATAGATGTTATCGTAATCGACACCTTGGATTTCTATCCGGTAAAAGATTCACTTTATGGAGGAACCGACCGTTTCAAAACCATGATGAATGTTCCAGGAACCGATGCCAAATTCGAATTACAGGCAGGAAAACTTGAGAAAAATGGAAACTTCTATTCGGTGTTCGAAGCGAAGGTTGATAAAGCAGTTGTGCTCGCCGGAATGGACAAAGATTTGATCGCACAAGAAAAACAAGTGAACTCGGTGGATGGTGTCAACGGACCTTCCATTAAAGTAGGCTCGATGGACGAAATTAATACCAGTGGTAACTGGCCAAAATTATATGACGGCGCCAAAGACCAATAACAATAATACCAACCAAACTAATAGATTGTCCGTTCAAGTTTCATTGACCGGACTTTCTTTTTTGGTATCAACTTTGGAAGGAGCGTTTGTTCACTTTTCAGAAAAACAATTCGACTCCAAACACACACCCGAAGAGCTCTTAATTGAGTTAACCAGAATCTTTTCGGAAGAAGCGATTTTGAATAATAGCTTTTCTGAAGTTGAAATAATCTATCTAACCCACAACTATACCTGCGTTCCAGCTGCCCTGTTCGATGAAAAAAAGGCCAGCGAATATCTGAAATTCAACACGAAAATTTTAGGGAACGATTTTATTAGCCACGACCTTGTAGAGAATCATGGAATTGTTGTGGTCTACATACCATTTGTGAACATCAACAACTTTATTTTTGAAAAATTTGGGGAATTTACCTATCACCATTCCAGTGCCAAATTACTGAAGACGATTTTAGATAGGGAAAAACATCAAAAGGGTCCTAGAGTCTATGTTCATCTCAATAAAAAGCAATTGGATTGTATGGTGATAAAGGATGGGCAACTTCAACTTAACAATTCATTTTTATACGAGACTCCAGAGGATCTCATTTACTATGTTCTGTTTTGCTTTGAGCAATTGAAGTTAAATCCAGATAAGGTAGAAACCATTCTCTGCGGAGCGATCCACGCGCATGATCCTTTGTATGAAATTCTCTTTACTTACGTTCGAAATATTGATTTTATCGATGGACCTCAAAAACAATTCATGGAAGAGGAATTCCATGAACATTTTCTTCTGAAAGTGAACTAGACTATGCGTATTATCTCAGGATCACATAAAGGCAAACGACTTACAGCTCCCAAAAACCTGCCCGTGAGACCCACTACCGATTTCGCAAAGGAAGGTTTGTTCAATATTTTAAGAAACCAATACGACTTTAGTGAAATAAAGGTTTTGGATCTATTTAGCGGAACGGGAAATATCAGTTTTGAATTCGCCTCCAGAGGAGTACCTTCCATAACGAGTGTGGATGCCCATTTCGGTTGTGTGAAATACATTCATCAAATTTCAGAAGAACTCAATTTTCCTATAGATGTAGTAAAAAGTGATGTGCTTAAATTTCTAGAGAAAAATAAGGCTAGATACGATATCATCTTTGCCGATCCTCCCTACTCTTTGGAAGTAGAAGATTTTAAAAGGATAGTCGAGTTAACTTTCAGAAATGGTTTGTTAGCAGAAGATGGTTTACTCATTATCGAGCACCCAAAACATACTGATCTGTCTTCAATTAAAAACTATTCGGAAAATAGAAAGTACGGCGGTTCCGTTTTTAGTTTTTTTGAAAATAAATAGGTAATATTCAATATTATTCAACATTTAATACATTTTCGTCAATAATTTAGGTCTTTAATCGAATATTATTGAATAAATAATTAATTGGTTTTAATTTTGATTTAGAAACTAATTGCTTATTTAAGACCCATGTCGCCACCGGCTAAATATACTCTTGACCTAGGATATGCTCGAATAGAATTATATGAAGACTATTTAATAGCCACCATAAATGAGGGCGTAGTCTTTGACCAACCTCACTTCGAAAAATTTAACGAAATTTTTGACGCACATTATTACAACAGACCTTTCGGATATATCTCAAACCGGAAATACGATTACACCGTTAATCCCACCGGATATAAACAAGCAAACCGTCACTTTGACAACTTGGTAGGTATCGCCACCTTGTGTTATTCGGAGGCTACAAGAAAAACGGCCACATTTGCGGCACAATTTTTTGATTATCCCCATGAGGCCTTCTTTAGCATGGAAGAGTGTGTGGATTTTATCAACACATTGCTAGAAAAGAAAAAAAGTGCAGGCCTATAAGCCGGATTCTGTACTCTAGAGCTAAGCTAAAGAGTCCTTATCATTTATCTCGACCAATGGTTACCCATTGGTTCTAGCTGCCTACCCTCCTGGATCGGGCGGGTACCCTCGAGCCCAGGTTTACGTGGCATTTCACCGCATAGAGTTTACATGATTTCACTACAGCATGACCTGTACATACTTTCTGTTGCACTAGTCCTCCCCTGTAGCAAGAGCTACGGGGTGACGGCTGTTAGCCGCTATGCTTCCCTATGGTGTCCGGACTTTCCTCCATCTGATAATACAAATGACGATAAGGCGGCCTGCAAATGCAAAAGTACTTTAATGTTAATAAATACCGTAAAATAGGAAGATGGTTTTTTTAATAACTCTAACGACATCTTTATATTTGTTTTAAGTCTATGGAACATTTCATCGTATCGGCTAGAAAGTACAGACCCACCGTTTTTGAAGACGTAGTTGGCCAACAGGCTATCACCAATACTTTAGAAAACGCTATAGAAAACGATCATTTAGCTCAGGCACTTTTATTCACTGGACCCAGAGGTGTTGGTAAAACAACCTGCGCTCGTATTCTTGCAAAAAAAATAAATGATGATGGTACTCATCATGAAGATGAAGATTTTGCTTTTAATATTTTTGAGTTAGATGCGGCCTCGAATAATTCTGTGGACGATATTCGAAATTTAATTGATCAGGTTCGCATTCCGCCACAAGTTGGAAAGTTTAAAGTGTATATTATCGATGAAGTTCATATGCTTTCATCGGCTGCCTTTAATGCGTTTCTGAAGACTTTGGAAGAACCTCCAAGGCATGCAATATTTATTTTAGCCACTACCGAAAAACACAAAATAATTCCCACTATTCTTTCTCGTTGTCAGATATTCGACTTTCGAAGAATTACCGTTAACGACATAAAATCTCAACTAGCCGAAGTGGCCAAAGCCGAAGAAATTGAGGCCGAAGACGACGCACTTCACATTATTGCTCAAAAAGCCGATGGCGCCATGAGGGACGCCCTATCCATTTTTGACAGAGTGGTGAGTTTCTCGGGTAAAAACTTAACCCGACAAGCAGTTACCGAAAATCTAAACGTACTAGATTACACCTATTATTTTAAAATAACCGATTTACTTCTCGCAAATAAAATACCGGAAGCATTGGTGTCTTATGATGAAATCTTGTCTCGCGGATTCGATGGGCACCATTTTATCGCAGGCCTTGCCTCTCACTTCAGAGACCTTTTGGTTTGTAAAAATGAAGAAACGGTTTCACTTTTGGAAGTTGGTGAGCAAGTAAAAGAAATGTATTTAAAACAATCCAAGGAGACTTCAAAAGACTTCTTGATCGATGCTATCGGAATTGCCAACGATTGTGATTTAAAATACAAAAACAGTCGGAATCAGCGGTTATTGGTGGAATTGTGCCTTATGCAATTAGCATCCCTTACCTTCGAAGCTGAAAAAAAAAAGCTGAATAACAAATCCCTTGTAATTCCACCCTCCTATTTTGCAAAAGTGGCTGTTCCTACGGAAAAAGCTAAAGTGGAAGAACCCGTAACCGAAGTTAAAAGTGACGAACCCATTTCGGTCTCTAATATTTCCGAAGAAAAATTAACGCAACCTATTACGGCAATTGAAGAGCAACCCGCTCCGGAAACTCAACCGGAAGAGGTGATTGCGCGTCCTCAAATTGTCGCCGAAAGGAATGCGAAGAAAATATCCGCGCTGTCGCTGAAAAGCATTAAGAAGAAGCAGGAGATTAAGCGAGAACTGGTGGCCAGTATGCCAACCAAAGAGAATCTGCCGGTTAAAGATTTCACAGACGAACAAATGCAAGATGCATGGAAAACCTATGCGAAGAAGATTGAGAAAGAGGGTAAATACAATTTGCTGTCTCATCTCACTATGGGCGTACCAAAACTCGACGGTAGTTTGATTCACCTTGTTTTTCCGAACAGCACTATTAAAGTAGAAGTTGAGCGCGCCAAACACGAATTACTGAATTTCTTGCGAACCACTCTCGAAAATCATGAAATCGATTTGTCAATCGAGGTAGATGAACAAGAGGTGAAACGCTATGCCTATACACCCAGAGAAAAATTTGAAAAATTAAAGGAGAAAAATCCGATGATCGAAACTCTTCGGAAGGAGTTTGATTTGGATGTCTGATTTCAACCATGAAAAAGCAGGAAAATAGTTCTATAAAGATGTTAGGGCTCAAGCTCCCTACAGATCCGCGTTGGGTGAATATAGTTGAGAAAAACGTTGAAGAGATTCTCACAGACCACGCCTATTGCGAGCAAAAAGCTGCATCGACGGCGATTTCATTAATTATAGGTTATCCTGAATACAGTGAACTAGTCGACGAAATGACACTCTTGGCTCAAGAAGAAATGAGTCATTTTAAAATGGTGCATGATCGTATTCTTGAGCGCGGCCTGCATTTGGGGAGAGAACGAAAAGACGGCTATGTAAATCGACTTATGAAGTTCTTTCCGAAAGGTGGGAGTCGAAACGATCAATTGGTACATCGACTACTTTATGCTGCTCTTATCGAAGCGCGTAGTTGTGAACGTTTTCGATTGTTGAGCGAGGAATTGGAAGATAAAAAACTAGCCGACTTTTATCGGAAACTCATGATTAGTGAAGCCAATCACTATACGATGTTTCTTGGTTTTGCAAGGAAATATGGCGATAGGGAAATTGTGGATAAGAAATGGCAAGATCTACTCGATTTCGAAGCTGAATTAATGAAAGACCTAGGTAAAGAGGAAACGATTCACGGTTAGGCCATGTATAACCAAGTAGTTAAAAGATTTAATTCACGTCCAATCCCCTCGCCAACTTCTCGTTATATAGGCTCTTTATGATTCCATCTGCCAGTCCAATTTTAGGTACATAAATACTCTTTGCTCTACTCCATTTCATAGCCGATAGGTAAATCTTGGTCGCAGGTATGATAACATCGGCGCGATCCGGATTCATTTGGAGTTCGAAAATTCGTTCGTGATAAGTATAGGACTTTAGTTTCTCGAAATAGTCTGTCAAATAAAAGTAGCTCAAGGGTTTTCCAATTTTAATTCCACTGTTTTTATAAATACTATTAATATTTCCACCTGAACCTATGAGACTTATTTTCTCGTAATTCTTCGTGTTTTTCTTGATCCATTTACGCACATCGTCCCACATTGATTCGCGAACCATATCGTTTAGAATTCTCACCGTTCCTAACTTAAACGATTTGGAACTCACAGTTCGACCGTTGCTAAACACGGTAAATTCGGTACTTCCACCACCTACGTCGACGTATAAGAATGTTTTGTCGGTGTCGATTAAATCCCTTAGATCTGTAGAGGCGATAATGGCCGCTTCGTCTTTCCCGTCAATAATTTGAATGTCAATTCCGGTTTTCTTCTTTAGGAATTTCGCTATCTGTCTCCCATTGTCTGCCTCTCTCATTGCCGAAGTTGCGCAGGCTCTGTAGCGGGATACTTTATGAGTCTTCATGAGTAATTTAAAGGCAGTCATTGCATCCACCATACGTGTGAGGTTTTCTTCTGAAATTTTATTGTTCAGAAATACATCGGCGCCCAAACGTATGGGCACACGAACCAAGGAAGTCTTCTTAAATTGAGGAGGCTTCTCCCCTTTTTCTATGATAGTTGCAATAAGAAGCCGAATCGCATTAGAACCAATGTCGATAGCGGCGTATTTTTCTATATTCAGCAAATTATTTCAGCTTTTCTAAATAATAATCATACATCTTAAATTGAGAGCGAATCTTCGGGCTCGAACTGTTTCGGTAGGCATTGTCCTGCTTATCGGAAATAATCCTCGCCTTCACATTATCATTCCATGATATTTCAAAAGTATCTAATAACTCTTGCTGGATATCCGGATCGTATATAGGACAAGAAATTTCAACTCGGTTGTCCAAATTTCTACCCATAAAATCGGCAGAAGATATATAATACTTGGGATCGCCGCCATTTTCAAAAATGAACATTCTTGGATGTTCCAGGAATTTGTCAACGATACTTATCACTTCAATATTTTCGCTCATGCCGGGCACTCCCGGAATTAGACAGCATATTCCCCTTACAATTAATTGAATTTGAACCCCGGCTCTGCTAGCCTCATACAATCTATCGATAATTTTAAAATCGGAAAGGCTATTAAGCTTAATTTTCATTCCACTTGGCAATCCATTCTTATGATTTTCTATTTCGGCATCAATAAGAGCGTACAAAGCATTTCTAGTGTAATGTGGGGAAACGATTAAGTGTCTGTATTTTTTTATTCTATAGTTCACTTCAAAGAAGTCGAATACTTTTAAAATTTCTTTGCCAATCTTACTATTGGCCGTAAATAAGGTGTAATCGGTATAAATTCGCGCGGTTGATTCATTGAAATTCCCGGTGCTGATAAATGAATAACGCTTCATTTTTCTTCCTTCCAATCTTTGAACCACACAGGCCTTACAGTGAACTTTTAAACCGGTTACCCCAAAAATTAATTTAACACCTTCTTTTTGCATTTTTTCTGCATAGCGTATGTTAGCTGCCTCATCAAAGCGAGCTTGCAGTTCAATTTGCACTGTAACTTCTTTACCATTTTTCGCTGCATTTATAAGCGAACTGGCTATATGGGATATTTCAGCCAAACGATAAATTGTGATTTTTATGGATTGCACCCTTGGGTCTAAGGCAGATTCACGCAGAAATTTTACGACATAGGCAAACGATTGATACGGCGTGTATAATAGATAATCCTTCTTCGCGATGGAAGAAAGTAAACTCCCTTGTAGCTGTAAGCCGGGAATGGGTAAAGGAACTTTTGGTTCGTACAACAAATCGGTTCTACCTAAGCTGGGAAATTTCATATAATCCCTTCGGTTATGATACCTTCCTCCGGGAATTACACTATCTGTACTATCCACGCCCATTTTGTCCATTAAATATCGCAGCGTATTTTCGTCTATGCTTTTGTCATACACAAAACGAACCGGATCTCCCGAGCTTCTTTCCTCCACACTTTTGGAGATTTTTTCTAAGAAACTCCTACTCAAGTCACTGTCTATATCCAATTCGGCATCTCGTGTTATTTTGATCATATGAGCCGAAATAGATTTATAATTAAATATGCTAAAAATATTCCCTAGGCAATGACGAATGAGATCGTCGAGCATGATAATGTATTTCTTGTTTCCCTCATCGGGCAAAACAACAAAACGATCTACCAAGCGTGGAATTTCAATAAGAGCATACTTACGAGGCTCATTTTCAACACTATCTGCTTGTGCCATCACCATTTTAATGGCTAAATAAGCAGCGCTGTCCTTAAGAGACGGGAACTCGTCTAAATCGGAAAGCATTATCGTCACCAGTGCCGGACTTACCTTCCGGATAAAATATTCTGAAATAAACTTACTCTGGGATTCGGAAATTTCGGTTTCGTCAATAATGAAGATGTTCTCTTTCTCAAGTTCCTGTTCAATCTCCTTTAATATCTGAAGACTATTGGATTGCTGTTTAATTACAGTTTTTGTGATTTCTTCCAACAATTCGGAGGCCGAAATTCCTCCCAACTCACTGCGTCCTCCTTTACCTGCCTCTACAATTCTTTTAATGGTAGCATAGCGCACCTTAAAAAATTCGTCCAAGTTATTGGAGAATATTCCCAAAAACCTTAATCGTTCAATTAATGGAACTGTGCTGTCTTCTGCTTCTTGCAAAACCCTCGCATTAAACTGTAACCAGCTCAATTCTCTATTGAGGTAAACGTTTTGTGTAGTTTTGGATATGGAGGCTGTTGTCATTTTTTTAAATCTCTTGGAAATACTGTCATTTTGGTCACACCCGTTTTCACTTCACTCCATTTATCATCTTTAAACTCCAAATAGACAAAACCACAGGTTGGAACATTGTCAATATAGGTATTACCGAGCATATTTGCTATGGAAGTAAAGGCGTGATTGTGCCCTACAATCATCACTGTATTCAAACTATCGTCTAAATTCTTAATGATATCAATAACATTATGCCCGCTAAAGTCGTACAAGCTATGGTCTGTGATAAAATTTTTGTCACTGATTTCGAAGGCGCTTTTAAAGTACTTTGCAGTGGACAGCGCTCTCACCGCATCGCTGGAAATAATTCTTTCCGGGGGATTAATTTTATCCTTTAGGTGTTCCGAAACCAATACACCGTCATTCTTCCCTCTGCCCTTCAAAGGGCGCTGGTGATCGATTACATCATGTTTCCATGACGACTTCGCATGGCGAACCATATAAAGTGTTTTCATTTTTATCTCGTTAGTTAGTTTTTTATTTAAGGTGCCAAACGTTCAATTATCCAATCCACTCCGTCGAGGCGATATCTAATTCTATCGTGTAATCTATTGGGCCTTCCTTGCCAAAATTCAAATTCTACAGGATTTACCACATATCCTCCCCAATCTTTAGGTTTAGGCACTTCCTTATTTTCAAAATGTGATTCTAAATCACGCAATTCATCTTCTAAGACTTGTCGGTTGGAGACGACATCACTCTGATTAGAAACCATGGCTCCCAACTGACTTCCTTTTGGTCGTGATGCAAAATAGTTCTGCGAATCGTCTTCCGAAGTTTTTTCGGCAACTCCTTTTATTATGACTTGTCGTTCCATGTTGGGCCAGAAAAAACTTAGGGCTACCTTGTTGTTGGCAGCGATAGAAACCCCTTTTTCACTGGTGTAATTCGTGTAAAAGTAGAATCCATTTTCATCGTATTTTTTCAGCAAAACAACACGTCCTTTCGGAAAACCATCTGTACCCATGGTGCTGAGGGTCATGGCATTAACCTCGTCCACGCCTCCCGCAACTTCGACTGCGTAAAACCAAGCTCGGAATTGCTGAAACGGATTGGCATCTACCGTAAGTTCAGACAATTCGGCCTTTTCATAGTTTTTACGATAATCGTGAAGGTTATCTCTCATTCAAAGTATTTATAATGCAAGTTACGAGTTTTGTAAATGTTTAGAAAAAAGAGGTAATTTAAATTTCGGTTAAATCCCCGCTATTATAATTCGAAGGTTTTACCATCTTCAGCCAACTCCACATTTTCAAAAATTTCTTTGGCCTCTTTTCTGAAATCTTCCAAATCACCATAGCGACCGGAATAATGTCCTAAAATTAGCCTTCCTACTTGGGCTTTCTTTGCTATGGTAGCTGCCTCCTTACTGGTGCTATGTTTCGTTTTTTCGGCTAATTCGTGATGATGATCCAAAAAAGTGGACTCATGATATAATACATCCACACCTTCTATTTGCTTTACAATTTTGGGATAATAAGAAGTGTCACTGCAATAGGCATAGGATTTTGATGGATCCGGGTCTTTGGTAAGTATCGCATTAGAAATGATCTCACCCGCTTCATTCTCTACGTCAAATCCTTGTTTTATTTTACTGAAAAGACTCTTATCAATCTTCACCTTTTGAGCTGCTTTCAGAATTAGTTTTCGTTCACCTGGTTTTTCTCTGAATAAAAATCCATTGGTATAAACCCTGTGTTTTAAAGGAATGGTTTCTACGGAAACTTTCTCGTCTTCAAATATGATTTCTGGTTCATTGCCATCCAATTCGTGAAATAGCAAGGGATAATTGGTCCATGAATTTCCTAATTTTAACTGAAGAGTGATGGCTTCTTTAATTCCCTTCGGACCATAAATATGAAGATTCGCCTCTCTTCCCAATAATCTGAAAGTTGATATGAGCCCTATCAATCCGAAGAAATGATCGCCATGCAGATGTGAAATAAAAATGTGCCGAATTCTGGAAAATTTTACTTTCGTACGTCTTAATTGGACCTGAGTTCCTTCACCACAATCAATTAAAAAGAGATGCCCCTTGATTTCCAGAACTTGGGCAGTGGGATGCGCGGTAACTTTTGGTGTGGCCGAATGACAACCAAGTATGGTGAGTTTCATAATTCGCAATTAGAAGCCTAGATCCCTCTCGATTTCCTCCATTCCAACTATATCTTCCGCTTCCTGTAGCGTAGGAACCACGATCATTTCAAATGGAACATCATCCGGATTAACAGCATCATTGGCAATAACGAAAGAATGTTTGGAAGCTCTATGGTAGTTGGATAACTTCAGAAAAAGTAATAATTCGTCAAGGACCATTTCATCGTATTTCAACAGGTTGATGATTAAATTATCCTTTTCAAATTTCTTCGGAACAATAAGCTCTAAATATTCAGCAAAGTCGGAAACCTTGTTCCTTTCATCTTCCAATATGACGAATGTATCGGTTCTTCTAACTTTCATCTCGTTCAATTTTAGAGGCCAATAAATAAAGTACCGCCATTCTTATGGCTACTCCATTCTGCACTTGATCCAATATGATGGCTTGTCCGCTATCGGCTACATCACTGGTTATTTCCACTCCTCTATTTATGGGGCCAGGGTGCATCACCACTATTTTTTTGTCTAGAGATTCGAGTTTTGCCTTATTGAGCCCAAACTGCTGCGTATATTCTCGTGTAGTTGGGAAATAACTTATGTCCATTCGTTCGTTCTGAACGCGCAACATATTCGCCACATCACACCAATTTAAAGCTTTCATCAAGTTGGTTTCCACTTCCACTCCCAATTGTTCTATGTACTTCGGAATAAGTGTTTTCGGACCACAAACCTTCACCTGTGCTCCTAATTTTTGCAGTGCGAATATATTACTCAACGCCACCCTTGAGTGCAGAATATCTCCTACGATTACCACATTTTTCCCTGAAACATCGCCCAAGCGTTCTCTTATGGAATAACAATCTAATAGGGCTTGAGTTGGATGTTCATGGGCTCCATCCCCAGCATTTATAATACTTGCATCAATATGCTTTGACAGAAATACGCCAGCTCCGGGATTAGGGTGACGCATCACTACCATATCCACTTTCATAGAGAGGATGTTATTTACTGTGTCAATGAGAGTTTCCCCCTTTTTAACCGAGGAGGAAGCCGCAGAGAAATTGATGACGTCGGCAGAGAGTCGTTTCTCGGCCAGTTCGAATGAAAGTCGGGTTCGGGTGCTGTTTTCAAAGAAAAGGTTGGCAATGGTAATGTCTCGTAAAGAAGGGACCTTTTTTATGGGGCGGTTGATCACCTCTTTAAAATGATCGGCAGTTTCAAAAATAAGCTGGATATCACCCTCGGTGATGTATTTAATTCCTAATAAGTGATTTACACTTAATTCCTTCATAGGCTTTAATTCTTAATTAAATAAACAGCATCTTTTCCGTCATTCTCCTTCCAACATACTTTCACTTTTTCTTCGTTGATGGCATCCACTTGTCTTCCTCTATAATCGGGTTGGATGGGCAAATGCCTGCTAAATCTTCTATCGATAAGCGTTAATAGTTCTATTTCCAGTGGACGTCCAAACGATTGAATGGCGGTTAGCGCCGATCGAATGCTTCTACCTGTATAAAGTACATCATCTACGAAAACCACCTTTTTATCCTCTACGATAAAATCGATTTTAGTGGTATTGGCCTCTAATGGTTTATCACTTCTACGGAAATCGTCTCGGTAAAATGTAATGTCCAAATAGCCCAGAAGTACGTTTTTGATTTTGTAATCGGATTCCAATAGCTGTTTTAAGCGCTCTGCTAAAAATACCCCACGCGGTTGAATACCAATGAGTACGGTATTTTCAAATGAATCGTGATTTTCAATTAATTGACAAGCCAGACGATGAAGAGCGATGTGTACTTCGGTTGCGTTTAATAACACTTTTTGGCTCATAGAGAGGATCTGAATTACATTCAGGGTACAAAAATAGTGTTTTATTTTGATTTGTCACTTCGAGTGATCGAATGAAATGCGATTGTATCGAGAAGAGTGCTTTGATGGAAAGTCGAAAGCCGAAAGCTGAATGTGCAGAGCCGATACTCACTTCGACAAGCCCAGTAACATCATTTAGAATAGACCAAATAAAAAAGCCCTTCATTGCTGAAGGGCTCTGGTATAGCTTAAAACATACGGTTATTTCTTACCGTCCATTTTGTCTTTCAATTCCTGAAGTTTAGAGTTGGCATCTCCTAAAGTAGGTTTGGCCTCTTCTGCTTGCTTGGCTGCTTTCTTAGCGGCTTGCTTCACAATTTTCGCTTCTTCTTCCTTGTGGATAGACATATGCGATGCTACCACTTTTTTGAATTCTTTATTGAATTCAATGATCTGGAATTCGGCTTCTTCACCTTTCTTAAGTTCAGATCCGTCTTCTTTCTCTAAGTGACGCTTTGGCACAAATGCAGTGATATCGTCGTTAAAGTCGATGATCGCTCCTTTGTCCACCATTTCAGTAATACTTGCAGTGTGCTTGGTGCCCACTCCAAATTCTTCCGAATACTTATCCCAAGGGTTCTCTGTAGTTTGTTTGTGTCCTAAACTTAGTTTACGACCTTCTACATCCAATTCAAGAACGATTACTTCTAAGGTATCACCAATGTTAGTAAACTCGCTCGGGTGCTTCACTTTCTTCGTCCAAGATAGGTCGGAGATGTAAATCAAACCGTCGATACCTTCTTCCAATTCTACAAACACTCCGAAATTCGTAAAGTTTCTTACGATACCTTCGTGTTTAGAACCTACAGGGTATTTGGTCGTAATATCGGTCCATGGATCTGGCGTCAATTGCTTGATACCCAAAGACATTTTACGCTCTTCTCTATCTAAGGTAAGGATTTGTGCTTCTACTTCATCACCCACATTTACAAAGTCTTGTGCACTTCTCAAGTGAGTTGACCAAGACATTTCAGAAACGTGAATCAATCCTTCAACACCTTCAGCAACTTCGATAAATGCACCGTAATCTGCGATCACAACTACTTTACCTTTTACTTTGTCACCAACTTTCAACTCTTCTCCAAGAGCATCCCATGGGTGGGCGTTCAATTGCTTCAATCCTAATTGGATTCTTGTTTTATCCTCGTCGAAGTCTAAAATTACTACGTTCAATTTCTGATCCAATTCAACGATCTCATTCGGGTGGTTGATTCTAGACCAAGAAAGATCTGTAATGTGAACCAATCCATCAACTCCTCCAAGGTCAACAAATACACCATAAGAAGTGATGTTCTTCACAACTCCTTCTAATACCTGACCTTTTTCTAATTGTCCGATGATCTCTTTCTTCTGCTCTTCGATATCGGCTTCTATCAATGCTTTATGAGAAACTACAACGTTCTTGAATTCGTGGTTAATTTTCACCACTTTGAATTCCATTGTTTTTCCAACGTAGATATCGTAATCACGGATAGGCTTCACGTCGATCTGAGAACCTGGCAAGAATGCCTCTATTCCAAATACATCAACGATCATACCCCCTTTGGTGCGACACTTAACGAATCCATTTACAACGGTACCTTCATCGTGAGCTGCATTTACACGATCCCATGCTTTGATGGTTCTCGCTTTACGGTGAGAAAGAATTAACTGACCAGTCGCGTCTTCACGAACGTCAATCAATACTTCCACTTTGTCTCCAACTTTAAGGTCCGGATTGTAACGGAATTCATTCAATGATATAACACCTTCACTTTTAGCGTTAATGTCGATGATAGCGTCGCGATCGGTAATATGAATTACTTCTCCTTCTACTACCTCATCATCTAAGGTGTCAACAAAATTTTCTGCTACTAATTTTTCGAACTCCTCTAACTGCGCACCATCCACAGGGTCGATTCCCTCTTCGTAGTTATGCCAGTTAAAATCGGTTAGGAATTTTTCAGGATTGCTTTCTTTTAAAGATACTTCCTGTTTTGGTTGCTCCACTACTGCCTCTTCCGGTGTAGCTTCTGCTTTTTTAGCTTTGGCTTTAGATGCCTTTGCTTTTGTTGCTTTTTCAGCCATTTTAAAATGCTCATCGTTGGTCGAACCTAAGTTTATTTTATAGTTCTTTCAAACGATGTTTGTATTCTGTGTTGTTTCTGAAAATTTAATCGATGATCCCACAGAAGGGTTATCATTGTTTGTCAAGTACTCTTGTTTTCAGACTATATCGTCAAGAGGTTTTATCCTCCAAAGCAATACGATTGCGAAGGAGGGGTGCAAAAATAGTAGTTATTTTTTGATTTTCAAAGGGTTTGAGCATCTTACTCTTGAAAATTTCGAAGTATTTTTAACTTTATTATTCTTTCGATTTAGATTTACTTGAAATTTGTGCCGTCGAGACGCAAAATTTAAGTTTCCTTCCATAATTTTTAAAAAATAACAACCCACAAGTACCTCATATATATTGCGTTAAGATTATTTTTAAAAATAAACCGAAAATCTTCAGGGTATTTGGCGCGGTAGTTGTTCTATTATTAATAAACACTCATTAAAACAAAACAAATGAAAACCCCAAACTTAAACTTATTTAAACTTTCTTTATTAGTCATTCTATTGATATTCATATCTTCATGTTCGAGTGATGACGAGAATTTGACCGTAAATATTACAGTGAATGAAGGCCCGTTAGGTGATATTGGAGGTGATTTCACCGGCAATGGTGGAGATGGCTCAAGAACAATTGCCTGGGAGAACAGTTTATCAACAGCCGATTACAACGCTGATATCACTTCGTCTGCCACCGGAACATTTAACTTGAGAGTTACCGATGCTAATGGAGATGTAGTGTTGGATCGAAATCTGAATGGCGATAGTGAGCCCGACAGCTTTTCTGGTGTGACAGAAGTAGGCGAGCCAGGAAACTGGTCGGTAATCATCACATTATCTTCTTTTAGTGGTGATGGAAGCTATTCTTTAAGCGAAGGAGATTAGTTTTTACATATTCATTACGCCTTATAACCAAATTAATCTCAACGAAGACAATTTGTATTACAGCCCGGATAATTCATTATCCGGGGTTTTTATTTAAAGGAATGCATATTTTGATAAACCCTTGCCACGCCTCTCTTTATCCACTTAGATTATAACGCATAATTGCACGAAGAGTTAACTTCCAAAAACAATTAAATACTAAAAAACTGTTAATTTACTACTTTGTTATGCAAGGTACTGTAACGTTTTTATTTTTGGCTCGTCTATATAATATATCAAAACAAAAAACGAACTTTTAAAAAACAAACAATCATGAGAACTTTAGACAAAAACACTTTGACAGAAAAGCCTAAAACATCCATAGGATTTGAATGGAACTCAAAAAGACGTTACAGATAAAACGATCTTAAGACCTAATCACTAAGCTACCTTCAGCAACAAAACACCCACGGTGGATAAAAACGAACAGTTATGAATATAGTACAGAACATTCACAAAGTAATGAAGCGAGAGGCACAGCGCAGAGATCTTTTTCTTTGTAAGACGAATGACGCTGACTATCGCACCGAGGAATGGCACGAAATCAACAATCCGTTTATCATATAGTTTGGATTGAAGTACCTTCCCCCCATTATACATAAAAACCGCCTTTTTGGCGGTTTTTTTATATCCTTCCGGCGATGCGATCCTTTGCCAACTGCAATAAAACGTGAAACTGATCTTCTTGATTCATTTCACTATTATCAATTACTATCGCATCTTCTGCTTTTCGCAAGGGCGAATCTTCGCGTGAAGAATCAATGGTATCTCGCTCGGTTACATTTTCAAGAACTTCTTCATAAGTGATTTGATGTCCCCTAGCGACGAGCTCATCAAATCTTCGTTGGGCTCGAACCTCTGCAGAGGCCGTCATAAACACCTTTAACTCAGCCTTCGGAAAAACGACCGTGCCAATATCACGGCCATCCATTACAATGCCTTGCCCCTCTCCCATTTTTCGTTGCTGCTCCACTAGTTTCTTTCTTACTTCGGAAATGGTCGCTATCGGACTCACATACTCCGACACTTCTAACGTTCGGATTTGCTTTTCGACATTTTCCCCATTTAATATGATTTCGGCTTTGCCTTCAGCATTCTTCTGAAATTCTAATTCGATATCGGGTAAGGCTTCCACGATTTTTTCAGTGTCAATATTTTCTTCAGAAATAAAACCCTTCCGAAGCGTAATCAAGGTAACCGCTCGATACATGGCGCCTGTGTCCACATATAAATAACCGATATAATCGGCCAATTCTTTAGCAACGGTGCTTTTTCCCGTGGAGGAATATCCGTCGATAGCAATAGTAATAGTGTGCATTATTGGAGATTCACATTTAATCCGAAATAACTTGAAGCCGCAGCCGCACTAAATTTCGAATAGGAATAACTAAGACGCAATTTATTGAGTTTTATGGAGAAACCGGCACTTAGTCCTGCAAAAGATCGTTGTTCCACGATTCTCAATTCCTCTCCTCTTCTCACATTATAACCCAATCTAATGTTGAAACCGCTTTCCGGAAAAAGTTCAATTCCGAAAATCATATGTCGGAAAGCTTGATCAATAAAATTAATTTTTTCTGAAGTGGTGTTTCCTTCCAAATCACTTTCATCCCGATTGGGATTCGCAAATGCTACTTCCCATCGTTGCATATTATCTAAGGTAAAATGCCAGCGAATAGGGATGTTTTGTAGTGTTTGAGAGACACCTAATACCAATTCGAAAGGCAACTTTTCGTACGTATCCTCGTAGGGAGAAAGTTGTGTTCCCAGGTTTCGGCCCACTGCCGTTATATTTAGGTCCCAATCTTCGTAAACGTACATCACGGCGATATCGGCTGCTATTCCGAAGGAAGAATACTGCTCTAATTTGGAAGATATAAACTTCACATTAGCACCCACATGAAAATTGGTGAATGCGACATTTCGTGCGTGTCCAAACGACACAGCAACTTCTCCTCCACTAAAACTACTAGTTGGATTTCCCTGTTCGTCATAACCGTCAAAACTCCCATAATTAATATAGGTAACACCGGTGTGTAAAACTTGAGTGCGGCGATCCCACAAATAGGCATAGGCGGCGGTTCCATAACTTACATCACCAAGGTAGTTGACATAGTTAAGAGAAAGTTGATTGTCCATTTCGGGATTGATACTCGCCGGATTAAATAGCCCTTGGGTTGGATCGTAATCGTAATTGGTCACTACTTTACCTCCTAAGGCCGCTTGGCGAGGCGAATTCAGCAAATTAAGAAACTGGTAAGTGGAACGCCCTCCTACTTGAGCGTAGGTAGTCATGCTAAAAATTAGGGCCCCTAAAAAGAATAGCTTCTTGATCATGCAATGGTATCGCTTCCTTGAAAACTAAAACGAATGCAAGTATAATTTATTTTCAGCAGGGAAAAAAGGTTTAGCACTTCAGAAATACACAATCGCTGAAAGCAAATAAACTTTGAAATTTAAAGCTTCTTGGCGTTTTTAACCTTCTGCTTGGTCATAGCCACATCCAAGACTTCACTCATGTCTTTTACATAGTGAAAAGTCAATCCTTTTAGATACTCAGGTTTAATCTCCTCAATATCACGACGGTTATCCTCACAAAGCATAATTTCTTTGATTCGAGCTCTTTTTGCCGCTAGGATCTTTTCTTTAATTCCCCCAACTGGCAATACCTTCCCTCTCAAGGTAATTTCTCCTGTCATGGCAAGGCTTTTCTTCACTTTTCGTTGCGTGAATAATGACACCAGCGAAGTGAGCATTGTAATCCCGGCGCTTGGCCCGTCTTTGGGTGTAGCTCCTTCAGGAACGTGAATATGAATATTGTACTTTTCGAATACTCCCGGATCAACACCCAAAGTATCGGCATTCGATTTTATGAACTCTAAAGCAATAGTCGCCGATTCCTTCATCACTTTCCCCAGATTCCCGGTCATAGTGAGTTGCCCTTTTCCTTTAGATAAAGCAGACTCAATAAACAATATATCACCGCCAACCCTTGTCCATGCAAGACCGGTTACCACTCCCGCCACATCATTGTTTTCGTACTTATCACGCTCCATTTTGGGAGCGCCTAGGACTTCGATGATTACCGCATTGGTGATTTTTGGTTCATACTCCTCCTCCATGGCAATTTTCATCGCCGCATAACGAACCATTTGTGCTATTTTCTTTTCCAAAGCTCTCACTCCACTTTCACGCGTGTAGCCCTCCACAATTTTTTCTAATTGAGGCTTGGCAATTTTTAAATCTTTGGATTTGAGTCCGTGCTCTTTTAATTGCTTCGGAAGTAAGTGTCGTTTGGCAATTTCCACCTTTTCCTCAATGGTATAACCTGAAACATTAATAATCTCCATTCGATCGCGCAGGGCGGGTTGAATCGTACTCAAACTATTTGAAGTCGCAATAAACATTACCTTCGACAAGTCGTAACCTAATTCAAGGAAGTTATCGTAAAAGGCACTGTTCTGTTCAGGATCTAGCACCTCCAACATGGCCGAAGACGGATCTCCTTGGCTCCCCACCGAAAGTTTATCGATTTCATCCAACACAAATACTGGATTGCTGGTTTTCGCCTTTTTGATGTTTTGAACAATACGACCGGGCATAGCTCCTATATATGTTTTTCTATGTCCGCGTATCTCGGCTTCATCTCTCAATCCTCCCAAGGACATTCTTACGTATTTTCTTCCTAGGGCTTCTGCAATGGATTTCCCTAAAGAAGTTTTACCTACTCCCGGAGGTCCATAAAGGCAAAGAATAGGCGATTTCATATCGTTTCTCAATTTCAAAACGGCCAAATACTCGATAATTCTTTTCTTGACATCGTCGAGTCCGTAGTGGTCGCGGTCCAAGATCTTTCTGGCTCGATGCAGGTCAAACTTATCGGTGCTAAATTCGTTCCAGGGTAATTCCAGCAATAGGTCCAGATAGTTTCTTTGAATACTAAATTCGGCCACTTGCGGATTCATACGCTGAATCTTTAAGAGCTCTTTTTCAAAATGTTTTGCGACTTCCTCATTCCATTTCTTGGCCTTACCTCTCGCTCGCATTTCCTCAATTTCGGCTTCATGAGAGGATCCACCCAATTCTTCCTGAATGGTCTTCATTTGCTGTTGAAGGAAGTATTCTCGTTGTTGTTGGTTGATATCACTCTCTACTTTGGATTGAATATCCATGCGTAATGAGAGCTTTTGAAGCTCGAGATTCATATATCTCAATGTTTCCAGGGCCCGTTCCTTTAGATCGTTTATTTCCAGAAGCTTTTGTTTTTCCTCTACGGAAATGTTCAAATTCGAAGAGACGAAGTTGATTAGAAAACTGTTGCTTTCAATGTTTTTAATAGCAAAGGCAGCATCGGACGGGATATTAGGGCTGTCTTTAATAATTTCCAAGGCCATTTCCTTGATGGAATCGATAATGGCCCTGAATTCTTTATTTTCATTCGCCGGTCGAGCTTCGGCCACTTCACGTATTGTGGCAGTCATATAAGGTTCGGTAGTAACTAATTCCGACACTTCGAAACGTTTTTTACCTTGAATAATTACCGTGGTATTTCCGTCGGGCATTTTCAACAATCTAAGAATACGAGCTACCGTACCAATAGTATGGATATCACTTAACTGAGGATTTTCGTTCGATTCTTCCTTTTGAGAAACCACTCCAATAACCTTAGAACCTTTATTGGTTTCATTAATGAGTTTAATGGATTTGTCTCGCCCCACAGTGATAGGAATCACAACACCTGGAAACAGCACGGTGTTTCTAAGTGGAAGCACTGGTAAAGTGGCCGGCAAATCTTCCTTTGCCATGGCATCTTCATCTTCAGGGGTCATTAAAGGAATTAATTCGGCATCTTCATTCAATTCCTGAAATGACAAACTGTCTAATGTTGTTAATTTGGATTTCGCCATATATATGAGTGAGACAATCTGTCAGAATTCTTTACGAATCTCATGTCTCTTTCTTTTAAGTTAATTAAATTTTTCCCTTCCTGCCCTATTATACGAGGCTTTTAGCAAGGATTTCCATAACTTTAAGTCAATTGTTATGCCAGCCACAGAAAATTTTCTGAAAGAAAGTGTAACAATCGACAATTTCCAATATCTCTACAATAAACAATAGTTTTTTTGACACTAACCAAGCAAACCATAGAATCGTTACTCGTTCTTTGTCAGGATGGAAATCAGATGGCCCAATTAGAGGTGTATAATCGATATCAGAATGCGATGTACAATACTGCCCTACGGATTGTAAAAAATACGGCGGAAGCAGAAGACATCATGCAAGAATCTTTTATCACTGCCTTTCAGAAGTTAGATTCTTTTAAAGGAACTGCAACTTTTGGCTCGTGGTTAAAACGTATTGTTATCAATAACAGTATTGTTCAATACCGTAAATCGCAGCGATTTGTAGAAGTTTCCGAAGAAAATATTTCCGAAGAAACAGAAGAAGACACTTCTGTGGGCAATGAAGACTACAACGGATTAAAAAGCAAGCAGTTGCTTAAAATGATGGACAGTCTTCACGACAATTACAAAAACATATTATCCCTACATTTTATCGAAGGATACGATTATGAAGAAATATGTGAGATTATGAATATAAGTTATGCCAATTGTCGCACTATGATTTCCCGCGCCAAAGAAAGTTTACGAAAAAAATTAGTTACCGTATGAAACAAAATGACCCTTTAAACGAATTGTTTGACAACCTCAAAGGATCTTTCGACACCCAAGAAACTCCTCCGGGACACCAACAACGTTTTCTTCAAAAACTGGAAGCCAACCGTTCCATTTCCGAAGTAAAAGTGAGAAAGATTAATTGGTGGAAACCATTATCGATTGCTGCTACTTTAGTGATACTACTTACTGCAGGAGTATTTTTTCAGAATAGTGAAGTCGAACCTCAGGGTTTAGCCAGTGTTTCTGAAGAAATGGAACAAACGCAATCATTTTTTGTTACCGCCATCAACGAGGAGTTAGAAACCTTAAAAAGTTTCGAAAACGCCGACACCAAGGTACTCATAGACGATACTTTAAAACGCTTAAATACACTTGAAGAAGAGTACAAAAAGCTAGTAATTGATTTAGCTGAAAGCGGCAACGACAAACGAGTTATTACTGCCATGATCGCTAATTTCCAAAACAGAATAGAATTGCTTCAACAGGTAATTGAGAATATAGAAGAAATAGAAAAACTTAAAGCAAACAGAGATGAAATCACAATTTAAACTAAGCATACTTCTTTTCGTGCTTCCCATGTTGGCCCTGGCCACCAATCCGAAGTTCAAAGGAAAATACACCAAAACCAAGACCTTAAATAAAGAATATACGGTGAATTCGGAAGCAAATGTCGAAATTGACAACAGCTACGGAAACATTGACATCGTAACCTGGAGCGAGAACCGAGTGGTGATCGAAGTGGTAATAACCACCAATGGAAATGACGAAGAGAAAGTTCAAAAGAAATTAGACAATATCGACGTAGATTTTTCAGGGACCGCTTCAAAAGTAATTGCCAAAACTATTTTCAAGGATCGGAAAAATTCTTCATGGAGCTGGTGGGGCAACAAAAAGAACAATGTAAAAATGGAGATCAACTACACCATTAAGATGCCGGTAACCAATAGTGTGGACCTTAGCAACGATTATGGGGCGATTAGTCTAAATAAATTGGAGGGCGTCGCGAACATTTCATGTGATTACGGCCAAATAAATATTGGTGAACTCATGGCAGATAGAAATCAGTTGAACTTTGATTACACAAAAAATTCGACGATTGGCTATATGAAGAGTGGTGCGATTAATGCCGATTATTCAGGCTTTGTCGTTGAAAAAGCAGAAGGACTTGAGTTGAGAACAGATTATACCAATGCCGAAATCGAGCAAATAGGTAATTTGGATTACAATAGCGACTACGGAAAAATGAAAGTGGGTACGGTAACGAATGTCCTAGGACGTGGTGATTACATCCCATTACGCATTAACACCCTAAATGGTAATTTGGATGTAAATACCGATTATGGTTCGGTAACAGTAGAACGAATTAGCAGTTCTGCAGGTAATATTGATATACGTTCAGATTACGCAGGAATAAAATTAGGTTATGAGAGCGGTTATAATTTTGACTTCAATATAGAATTATCGTATGCCTCATTTAATGAGGGTGACAGTTTAGAAATCACTACATCTAACAAAAGCCACACCCGTAAGTCCTATAGAGGCTATCACGGTTCGAAGGGATCCGGCAATTATGTGAATATCGAATCAGACTATGGTGGTGTAACTTTAAAAGAATACTAACAAAAAACTATAAAAAATGAAAAGCTTAATTAAAATCACACTAACCGTTGCCTTGGCACTCGTCGGATTGTCCAATGCCCAGGCGCAATGGGGCAACAAAAAAGTGGTGGGTAATGGCAACGTTACTACAAAAACCGTCTCTACAGGCTCTTATGATGCTGTGAAAGGTGTAGGATCCATGGACGTACATTTGGTGAAAGGCAATGAAGGTGATATCAAGGTAACGACAGATGAGAACCTTCAGGAATATGTAATCATTGAAGTTAAGGATAACGCTCTTATAGTTCGTACCAAAAAGAACTATTACCTAAAAACCAAAAAAGGAATCCACGTTACCGTGCCTTTTCAAGACATTTCTAAGGTCGCGCTCACAGGTTCGGGAGATATTGACACTAAAGATACGATCGACGCACCCAATTTAGAGGTGTCGATTACCGGTTCGGGAGATGTAAATCTGGATGTTAATAGCGGTATGTTGGAAGTAAGAGTTACCGGTTCGGGCGATGTGGAACTGTCGGGAAAAACCAATGACCTTGATGTTAGCATAAGCGGAAGCGGAGATTTTAGTGGTTTCGATTTAGAAGCGAACAACACAGAGGCTAGAGTTTCAGGTTCGGGAGATGCTCAGGTGGTAGCAAGAAAAAGCATTAAAGCTCGTGTAAATGGTTCAGGCGATATTACCTATAAAGGAAATCCGGAGCGCCGTGACAACAAAACATCCGGTTCGGGAGATATTAATTCTTACTAATACCGAAATAGCATAAAAAAAAGCCGCTAACTAGCGGCTTTTTTATTTCGTTAAATGGTTTAATATAGATCGATAACCATAGTACCATTGGTAATCTCATAGACGGTAGGATCATTTCCTAAAGGATCTACACCGCTAAATTGGAAAGTGGCTTCTATGATGCCGCTACTCAACTCATAGCTTAAAATCTGCATTTCTCCCGGATTGGATCTAAACAAGATTGAATTTCCGATGTCAGGGTTATAAATACCTACTTTTTCGGTTCCATCTACAAATTCGGGACTCATTGCAAAAATTCCGGTTGTGGAATCCATGGCGAATGAAATCGTCAAACTTTGGTTGCTTACTTCGTCCACAGTAGTTACGTTGTAAAGCGTAAGTTCACCAAATGGTTCCTGTGTTATTTCTATCATGGAAGGAACGTAATTTATTCCGTCGATATCGGCCGTAAACATATTTTCGGTTGCGGTGGAATTTTCAATGAAATCCACATTAAATGCACCTTCAGTGACCTCAACAACCGTTGGATCAATATTTAATGGGTCTGTACCTCTAAATTCGAAGGTCGCCGCCAATTTTCCGGTTACATTACCGTATTCTGTAATAGTGATGGTTCCCGGATTAGAGGTGAGATTTTCTCCTCCCGTGTTGGCATCGTAAAGTGCGATGAGTTCGGTTCCGTCTGAAATGGAAGCAAAATCATAAGTCCCTACTCCAAGTCCTTCAGGAATGTCAATTCTCATCGTTGAGCCCGTCGCTGTGACAGCATTTACATTCAGCATATTGATACCACCTACCACACTTTGAGTCACACTTACTTCAATATCTTCGAACTCGTCTCCGTCCACCAAAGCATAAAAACTATCAACTGGATCTGTGGGGTCTCCTCCGCCACCGTTTCCACCACCTCCGCCACCGGAGGAATCAACGGTAAAAGGAATAGCAGTAAAACTACCATTGGAAACTATTTTTGTCTCTTGTACGGGTCCGTTTCCATTGTCAACCACTCTTTTTGCCTCAAAACTAAAGGTTCCAGATACCAAAAGATTGGTTTCATCAAATTCGGTGATATTTAAAATACCGTTCCCGCCTTCTGTTTGATCGGTCACAAAAGGATTGGCAACATCGTTTGCCGTATAATACACACCGGAATTCAACTGATTGGGGATTTGAGTAAGATCGAAAGTTCCCACTCCAGGATTTGCAATACTTAATACGATTACTGCTCCGTTGGCGTCGGTTCCGGCAATGTTAAAAGTGTTTAAAGAGGTGTTGTATAAAGCCGTCGCAGAGATGGCTGTAAATTCGGTTCCATCAACCTGAGCGATAAACTGGCCTGAATCGGCCACAGCGTCTTCTTCAGATATAAATTCCCCTTCTAATGGTTCATTATCACAAGCGGTGAATCCGAATGCTATTAGGGCAAAGAGCATCCAATTCAATAATTGAGTCTTTTTCATAAATAGGTAGTTTGCTTTGGTATCTAACGCAAACATAAGTAAAAATTGTTTAATCCTGAATATTTCTGGGTACTCTAAAAAGTAATAAAAGTCCGATTACGAAGAACAGTATAAAGAATAATACTGCATAACGAATACTTCCTGTAACTTGCGCGACATAGCCGTAACTAACCATTCCTATCACTATTCCTAATTTTTCTGAAACATCATAAAAACTAAAATAAGAAGCGGTATCCAAAGCCCCCTCCGGAATAAACTTGGAATACGTAGATCTCGACAAGGACTGAATTCCACCCATCACCAAGCCCACAAAGGCTGCTGTGACATAAAACTGATTCGGGGTTGTGATGGTATAGGCATACACGCATATCGCAATCCATATTACATTGAGTACCATCAAGGTTCTAATATTTCCGAAGCGAGCAGAAGACCTAGAAGTTAAAAATGCACCCAGAACAGCCACCAATTGAATCAATAAAATACTCACTATCAATCCGGTAACGTGATCTGTTTCTCCCCAATCCAGTTCTTCTATTCCAAAATAGGTTGCCACCAGCATGATAGTTTGAACGGCCATACTATACACAAAGAAAGCGCCCAAATACCTGCGAAGCCTTATATTTTGCTTGAGCTTATTCCAAATCATTTTAAGCTCCTTGTAACCATTAAACAGTAAATCTCTGGTAAATTTTTCCTTTTTGTTTCCCTTCGGAAGGTGAAAATAGGTGTATTGGCTAAACCCTATCCACCAAAGTCCGGTAAGTACGAAAGAGAGTCTCGTTGGAACACCCTCGTCTTCGAATCCGAAGGTTTCGTAACTTAAAATCATCGCCAAGCAGAATATCAACAACAAAACACTTGCGATATATCCCAGAGAATACCCTTTTGCACTAATGCGATCTTGTTGTTCCGGATAAGCGATATCCGGTAAATAAGAATTATAAAAAACCAAACTCGACCAAAACCCTATCAAGGCTAAGAAATAGCAAAGAAGTCCGAACCACAAATGTTCCACGCTAAACCAATAGAGCCCGATACAGGAAACGGCACCTAGATAACAGAAGAATTTCAGAAAGATCTTCTTATTGCCCACATAGTCGGCGATTCCACTTAATAACGGACTCAAAAACGAAACTACCAAAAAGGCAGCCCCCGTCACATAGCTAATTAAGGTGTCGTTATTCCAATCGAAACCTAAAAAGGTAACGGTGTCGTCAATAATATTTCCTTCGGAATCTTTCAGTATCGTCAAAGCCCCATAAAAGATGGGGAATACCGCCGAGGTGATTACCAGGTTGTAAACTGAATTTGCCCAGTCGTAAAACGCCCACGCATTTAATAATTTTCTACTTCCTTTCTGGTGGTTGGCCATACACAAAAAAAGCTGCCGTGAAGCAGCTCAATTTTGAAGCGTTTATCTTTTAAAGTTGTTTACTCCATACTTCCTGGCTTCTGCCATAGCTTCGGGAGCCCAACTTGTAATATTGTTTATTCGTGTGTCACTTGATGGGTGGGTACTTAAAAACTCCGGCGGAGCTTGACCACCCGAGTTGGCTTTCATTCGTTTCCAGAGTTCGGCAGCTTCTGCAGGATGATAGCCGGCTATAGCCATTAGGGTGAGTCCAATTCTATCGGCTTCACTCTCGTGATTTCTACTGAAAGGCAACATCACTCCTACAGTGCTTCCTATTCCGTATGCCTGATTAAAAATTTGTTGTTTTTCCGGGTCTTTGCTCAATGCTACATTTCCTGCCACTGCACCTAAAGCTTGTAATTGTCCGGCACTCATACGTTGTTGACCATGATTTGCCAAGGCGTGCGCCACCTCATGTCCCATGATCGCTGCAATCCCGGCTTCGCCATCGGCTATCGGTAAAATCCCGGTATAGAAAACAATTTTTCCTCCAGGCATACACCAAGCATTAACCGCAGGATCATTTACGAGCGTATATTCCCACTGATAGTCTTTTAAATAACCGGCGTAACCATTGGCAGTTAACCATCTTTCGGAGGCTACGGCTATTTTTTGGCCTACATTGGTGATCATTTGTGCCTCGGCAGTCCCAGATACTACGCTGTTTTCAGACAGAAATCTATCGTATTCCTGAAAAGCCATAGGGAAGAGCTGTGAGTTGGGAACTAAAGCTAAGGTCTTCTTTCCGGTAAAGGGATTGGTACTACAACTCACAATTACCAAGAAAACAGCTATTAAGGAAATTACGTTTTTATAATTCATTTTATCAAAATTGAAATTAAAGTCATAAATATAGATATATAATTTTAGTTTTACTGAAAGCACTATTTCAAAAAACGATTAAAAAATACTTTTATCGAAAACAAGTATGGAACGACTTTTGCACCGGTATATAAAATCAAATAAAATCTTAAAAATGAAAAAATTCCTCCTATTATTTGCAGCAGTTAGTTCAACCTTTTTTATGTCATGTGAAGGGGATCCGGGACCTCCGGGAGAACCCGGAATTAATATTCTTGGACAGGTATTTGAGGTGAACATAGATTTTACGCAAAGTAACGATTACCGTCAATTGATTAATATTCCCAATAATATCGAAGTTTTCGAGAGCGATGCTATTCTAGTATACTGGTTGGAAGATGTCGTTGATAATGGTGGAGGTACGTTGGATGTATGGACTCCCTTACCTCAAACTATTTATCTCGATGGCGGCGGATCTTTCCAATATACATTTAACCACACTTTTATCGATGTGCTTTTGTTTCTACAAGGGGATGTCGATTTAGGTACGTTAGGAAATGGTTTTACCAACGACCAAATTTTTAGAATTGCCGTTGTCCCGGCCGAATTTGGAGATGCCAATTTGACCATGGAAGAAATCGAAAATAGCGGTAACTTTGAATTTGTTGGTAACTAAACTATTTCAGAAGAATGAAAAAAATTGTATTGCTAGTCTTTTGCGGACTCGCCTTGAGTTGCAATTCCAAAGCACAAGACAAAAAAGAAGAAAAAGTATTTCCGGTAACTAAAACCGAAGCCCAATGGAAAGCGGAGCTTACAGAACTACAGTTCTATGTACTTCGTGAAGAAGGGACCGAACGCCCGTTTACCAGCGAGTTGAATTTTATCAAAGAAAAGGGCACATTCCATTGTGCTGCTTGTGATACCCCCCTTTTTAAAAGTAAACATAAGTTCGACAGCGGAACAGGTTGGCCAAGTTTTGATCGCGAGATTGAAGGAAATGTTGAGTTTTCAACCGATTATAAAATTGGTTACGCCAGGACTGAAGAGCACTGTGCAACTTGCGGCGGACATTTAGGCCACGTTTTTAACGATGGTCCAAGAGAGACCACCGGGAAAAGACATTGTATAAACGGAGCAGCATTAAAATTCGTGCCAGAAAATGAGTAAGTATTCCATCCAAAAATCAGAAGCCGAATGGCGCGAACAATTGGGCGACGAACGCTATAGAATTTTGCGTGAGAAGGGCACCGAGAGACCTTTTACCGGTAAATACAACCTGAATTTTGACAAAGGAACTTATGTCTGTGGCGCCTGTTCAACTCCGCTATTTGAGAGTAACAGTAAGTTTGACAGTAGTTGTGGATGGCCTTCATTCGATGAGTCAATCGAAGGGGCTGTAGAATACGTAAAGGATACTTCTTTCGGGATGATGCGTACCGAAATTTTATGTGCTACCTGCGGGAGTCACTTGGGTCACGTTTTCAACGATGGACCTACTGAAACCGGGCAGAGGTATTGTGTTAACTCCCTTTCTGTAGATTTTTCAGAAAAATAAAATTAAACCCTGAGATACTTTTTCAGTCATAATAGAGAACCAAAACTTTATTATCATGAAAAAGTATCTATTTTTATTCGCCTTAATCGCTCTGGTTTTTTCTTCTTGTGCGACCAGAGTAGTCACCACCACCCCTCGCACAAATGTTGTTGTAGTTAATAAAGCTCCCAGAAGCCACAAGATCGTCGTGGTAAAAGGAAAACGTTACTACTATTGGGGAGGAAGACATTACCGCAAGACTAACCGCGGATTCGTTTTTGTAAAAGTATAAACGCCTTTCCCAAAACCTTCTTTGTTACGCTTACATTTCGTAAATTCGTCTCTTGAAAAATCAAGTCATAATTACACGAAATGAGTAAATACGATATAATTGTTTTAGGAAGTGGACCTGGAGGGTATGTCACTGCTATTCGAGCATCTCAACTTGGCTTCAAAACTGCCATAGTTGAAAAAGAAAACTTAGGTGGGGTTTGTTTAAACTGGGGATGTATCCCTACCAAAGCCTTGCTAAAAAGTGCTCAGGTTTTTGAATATTTAAAGCATGCAGAAGACTACGGTTTAACCGTAAAGGAAGCCGATAAAGATTTCGGAAAAGTCGTAGAACGCAGCCGTGGAGTTGCCGATGGAATGAGTAAGGGAGTGCAATTCCTTATGAAGAAAAACAAAATTGATGTAATTGATGGCTTCGGAAAGTTAAAGCCCGGCAAGAAGGTAGAAGTCGATGGAAAAGAATACTCTGCAGACCATGTTATTATAGCCACCGGAGCCCGCTCCCGTGAATTACCAAGTTTGAAGCAAGACGGTAAAAAAGTAATTGGTTACAGAGAAGCTATGACTCTGGCCAAACAACCAAAAAGTATGATCGTTGTAGGAAGCGGCGCCATTGGTGTCGAATTCTCCAACTTCTATAACTCTATGGGAACCGAGGTTACCATAGTTGAATATCTTCCCAATTTAGTACCCTTGGAAGACGTGGAAGTTTCCAAGCAATTTGAGCGAATCTTTAAGAAATCTGGCATCAAAGTGATGACGAATGCTTCGGTTGAAAGCGTTGATACTTCTGGAAAAACCGTAAAAGCAACGGTAAAAACCAAGAAAGGTGAAGAAATATTGGAAGCAGATGTTGTTTTATCTGCTGTGGGAATTACTTCAAATTTAGAAAATATTGGACTAGAGGATGTTGGTATCGTTCAGGACAAAGGAAAGATCATGGTGAATGATTGGTATCAAACTAATATTCCCGGTTATTACGCCATTGGTGATATAGTACCCGGCCCGGCTTTAGCGCATGTCGCTTCCGCGGAAGGAATCACTTGCGTAGAAAAAATTGCAGGGTTGCACGTAGAACCTATCGATTATGGAAATATTCCCGGATGTACCTATACCTCACCCGAAATTGCCAGTGTTGGAATGACCGAACAGCAAGC
>JABDKT010000129.1 GCA_013002065.1 Flavobacteriaceae bacterium | reverse complement strand
CGGTTACCCATTGCTTTAAGGTTTGGAAATCTTCTTCAGTTTCTCCAGGATATCCTACAATTAAGGTCGTTCGAATCGCCATTTCTGGAACGGCTTCTCTAAATTCTTTCAACAGTTTTGTTGTTTTTTCTTGGGTGGTTCCTCGTCGCATAGATTTCAAGATACTATCTGAAATATGCTGCAACGGAATATCAATATAATTACAAATTTTAGGCTCGTTTCGCATCACGTCCAACACTTCCATTGGGAATCCCGTTGGGAAGGCATAATGTAGACGAATCCACTCAATTCCCTCCACTTTCACCAATTCTTTCAGTAACCGTGCAAGCTCTCTTTTTTTGTATAAATCTAGGCCGTAATAGGTTAAATCCTGAGCGATGAGGATAAGTTCTTTAACCCCGTTAGCTACTAATTTTTCAGCTTCGGTTACTAAATCTTCAATGGGTGTACTTCTGTGTTTACCACGCATAATAGGAATTGCACAAAACGAACATGGACGATCACAACCTTCGGCTATCTTTAAATAGGCATAATTCTTTGGAGTAGTGGTAAGGCGTTCGCCAATAAGCTCGTGTTTGTAATCCGCTCCTAAAGCTTTCAGCAAACCGGGTAATTCTGTGGTACCAAAATACTCATCCACATTAGGAATTTCCCTTTGAAGATCGGGTTTGTATCTTTCAGAAAGACAACCTGTAACGAATACTTTATCCACAACGCCTTCTTCCTTTTTCTGAACAAATTCCAAAATGGTATTCACGCTTTCCTCTTTGGCATTGGCTATAAATCCGCAGGTGTTTATTACCACAATGTTTCCCTCATCCTCGTGAACTACCTCTTTGTTGTTGGCACGCAATTGTCCCATCAACACTTCGCTATCGTACACATTCTTGGAACACCCAAGGGTTACAACGTTGATTTTATTCTTCTTTAAGCTTTTGGTGCGCATGCAATAATTTATTTCAGCCGCAAAGATACTTTAATCTGCTGAAAAGGAAACCTATTTGGACTTGTAATAAAGTTCCAAAATTGAAGCTAATGGTTTTCTATCTGCTAAAACCTCATCTATTTCAGCTTGTACCTTTTTTGAAATAAGGGAGGACAACGGTTGATCAACCGTAGGAATTTTTGAAAAATTCGCTTTAAGCTGTTTATCCCAAACTGGATAGTATTTCTCCAAATCGTTGGGAAATACCATTTTCCTCTGGGTTCCTTCATTGGCTGCCTTAAAAGGGGTAGAAATATTTAAGTACCCATAATCATCTGTAAGTTGCTCCCCAGGATGAATATCTCTAATGGCAATCTCAAAATCGTATGCCGTAGAGAGGCAATTAGATTTAAAGCTATGATTAACAAAGCGACCGTGGTCCCAACAAAGCACCAAATTCCCGCTGCTGTTTCGAAAACTATAAGTCTCTAGAATCTCCTTGTACAAATCGTTCATTTTCTCGAATTGTTTGGGCGTAAAGGTTCGGTCCAATTTGTCTAAAACCCAAGTAATGGTACCTGCTGGAATAAATTTAGTAGCCACGACTCCGTGCCCAACTTCTTCATTGATAAAGGCTAATTCGGTATGAGGGTGAATCATATAAAACGAATGAAAATTGTGGCAGCGAATGTAATTAAAAATCACATTCAGAAAATAAAAATGGCAGAAATTTAAGGAGCTAAAAAACTGAAGTCTTGTTACTTAAAAAAAGAATCTACAAACTCGTATTTATTGAATACCTGAAGATCTTCCATTCCTTCACCAACTCCAATGTATTTAACAGGAATTTGAAATTGATCACTTATTCCAATGACCACTCCCCCTTTTGCCGTACCGTCGAGTTTGGTAACCGCAAGCGAAGTAACTTCGGTGGCGGCGGTGAATTGTTTGGCTTGTTCAAAAGCGTTTTGACCTGTAGAACCATCCAACACCAATAACACATCGTGTGGGGCATTGTCCACCACTTTTTGCATGACTCGCTTCACCTTAGTAAGTTCGTTCATTAGATTTACTTTGTTGTGTAATCGTCCTGCAGTATCGATGATGACCACATCGGCATCTTGATTTACCGCACTTTCTAAGGTGTCAAAAGCAACACTTGCTGGGTCACTACCCATACTTTGCTTGACGATAGGGACATCGGTTCTATCTGCCCAAATTTGTAATTGGTCTATGGCAGCCGCTCTAAAGGTATCTGCAGCACCAAGTACTACTTTTTTACCTGCTTTTTTAAACTGATATGCCAGTTTACCAATTGTTGTGGTTTTACCAACACCATTCACGCCCACAACCATAATAACATGTGGCTTTTTCCCTTCTGGAATTACGAAATCGGTGGCTTCACCAGAATTAGTTTCACTTAACAGTCCTGCAATTTCTTCGCGAAGGATTTTGTTTAATTCTTCAGTTCCTAAATACTTGTCTTTTGCTACACGTTCTTCAATGCGTTCAATGATTTTGAGGGTAGTATTCACTCCTACATCACTTGAAACCAAAACCTCTTCCAAGT
>JABDKT010000124.1 GCA_013002065.1 Flavobacteriaceae bacterium | reverse complement strand
ATCATATACCATCGCGTCGCATCGGGGCCGTAGGTGTTGAGCACATCAAACGGGTCCGCAGCGTTTCCTAAACGCTTGGACATTTTCTGTCCGTTTTTATCGAGCACCAGTCCGTTGGACACTACATTTTTATAAGCAACGTCATCAAAAATCATGGTAGCAATAGCGTGTAAGGTATAGAACCACCCACGAGTTTGATCTACCCCTTCGGCGATAAAATCGGCTTTACGCCACGTGTTCTCAACCTTTTCTTTATTTTCGAAAGGGTAGTGCCACTGTGCGTAGGGCATACTTCCACTATCGAACCAAACGTCAATTAAATCGGCTTCGCGCTTCATCGGTTTGCCACTTTCTGAAACAAGTACGATTTCATCCACAATATTTTTATGAAGATCTACCGAGGCATAGTTTTTATCTGAAAGATTGCCGACTTCAAAAGATTCAAAAATATCTTTCTCCATAAAACCTGCTTTTACGGCACGCTCCATTTCGGCTTTTAGTTCTTCAACCGAACCGATACAGATTTCTTCTTTGCCGTCTTCGGTGCGCCAAATAGGTAAAGGGATGCCCCAATATCGGGAACGCGATAAATTCCAGTCGTTGGCATTGGCCAACCAATTTCCAAAACGACCTTCACCCGTTGCTTTGGGTTTCCAGTTAATGGTTTCATTTAGTTCGTGCATCCTATCACGGAACGATGTCACTTGAATAAACCACGAATCTAACGGATAGTATAAAATAGGCTTGTCGGTACGCCAGCAGTTAGGATAGCTGTGTACATACTTCTCCACCTTAAAGGCTTTGTTTTCAATCTTTAATTTAATGGCGATTTCTACATCCACACTCTTTTCGGGCGCTTCGCCATCCTTGTAGTATTCGTTTTTGACATACTTCCCAGCCAATTCTGCCATTTCTGGACGGAAACGTCCTTGCAAATCGACTAGCGGAACTAAGTTTCCGTTTTCGTCTTTTACCAACATGGGAGGCACCTCCGGTGTAGCTTCTTTGGCTACTTTGGCATCATCGGCACCAAATGTAGGCGCGGTATGAACGATTCCTGTACCGTCTTCTGTAGTTACGAAATCTCCAGAGATTACACGAAATGCATTTTCGGGAGTATCGTAAGGTTGCGCATAAGGTAATAATTGCTCGTAGCGGATTCCCACGAGGTCTTTTCCTTTGTATTCTGAAAGAACGAAATACGGTATTTTTTTATCTTCCTCTGAATAATTTTCTAAATCAGCTTTGCTTTCAGCAGCTACATACTTTCCTGAGAATTGTTTTTCGACTAAGCTTTTGGCCAGCACAACATTTATGGGTTCAAAAGTGTATTGATTAAAAGTCTTAACAACCACATAATCAATCTTAGGTCCCACCGTTAGTGCGGTGTTACTTGGGAGTGTCCAAGGCGTGGTCGTCCAAGCTAAAAAGTAAACATCTCCAAAAGATTTTAAAGCTTCGGGAAGTGTTTCGGTTTTGGCTTTAAATTGCGCCACCACCGTCGTGTCTGTAACGTCTTGGTAGGTGCCTGGCTGATTAAGCTCGTGAGAACTCAATCCCGTTCCCGCTTTAGGCGAATACGGCTGAATGGTATAGCCCTTGTATAATAAATCCTTGTTATAAATTTGTTTTAGCAACCACCAAACGCTCTCCATATACTTGGGCTCATAGGTAATGTATGGGTCGTCCATATCTACCCAATAGCCATAGCTTTCGGTTACTTTGTTCCACACATCGGTATAACGCATGACGGCTTTACGACAAGCAGCGTTGTATTCTTCTACGGAGATTTTTTTACCAATATCTTCTTTGGTAATTCCCAGCTCTTTTTCAACGCCCAACTCAATAGGCAATCCGTGGGTATCCCAACCTGCTTTTCTGTCAACTTTAAATCCTTTTTGGGTTTTGTAGCGACAAAAAATATCTTTGATAGCACGAGCCATTACGTGATGAATGCCTGGCAAACCATTTGCCGATGGTGGCCCTTCAAAAAAGACAAAAGGCGTGGCTCCCTCACGAATAGAAATACTCTTTTCGAAAATGTTTTCTTTTTTCCAAAAATCGAGTACTTCCTCGCCCAGTTTGGGGAGGTTTAATCCTTTGTATTCGTTGAATTTGTTGCTCATAATCTATTTTGCATCAATAAGGACGCGAAAATACTAAATTTTCCAATAAAAGCACAAGGTAAAGACACGCTGAATTTTGTTCATTTTACTGAATTCCTCAAGAATGTTTAGTACATTGAATACTTAATTAAAAATGTATGGCACTCACATATCATCCTTGGATTACCATAAACGTAAATCACGAGTACCTTGGAGAATCTTCAATTCCATTAGATTTAATACCTACTCAAGATACTGCAAGGATTCTCGAAGCCAATAATATTCTTTTAAGGAAAGATTCTAATTCGTCTTTGTTTCAATTCTATTATAGGGTGGAAGAATCTGAAACTCATGATGAAGAGATTATGTTAAATCGATTAATTGAATTAGGAGAATTGAAATTTGAAGTCACTACTGGGGACGAGTGGTTTTTTAATTACACTGAATTACCCTTTCCTAAAACCGAAACTTCGTTGGAATTTCGAAATGAAGAATTTTCAGATGAAATGGAAATATTAGAAGCCGAAAATACTTTAGTGCAGCCTAATGCAATTGGAAATATGATTATTAATACTAACCTATTAAATAGTCCAAGCTTACAATTATCTTTTATGTCTAGAAATGTTTATTGGGAGTATTCTATTATTATTCCAGAAGGCAGAAATATTCAGGTTGAATCTATGTCTATTGATGGAGGAACGTTAGGAGAGTTTAATGGGCCGGTAGAATCTTTAATTATGAATACCCAGAAAAGTCAAAATTTTACAAGCAAAGAGCCTATTAAATTAATACGATCATTAGAAAGCAATCCAGTCATTAAGTTTAGTTACATAACTCCGCCGAATAATAATTCGCAGAATCTCGAATTAAAACTTCCCAATCTAAATCCTAACCAATTAGCTAAGTATGGGGAAGGACCCCTTAAAGGGCGGTTTTATGTAAAAACAATTGTCTACGTTTAAT
>JABDKT010000061.1 GCA_013002065.1 Flavobacteriaceae bacterium | reverse complement strand
TAAGGATTTCGTATCCAATGGCGCTAAGTGCAGTGTCATTCTTTTTAATGCAAAGTGTGGACATCATCTTATTGGGTAAGTTTGAACAGTTCAATACCGTTGCATACTATGGCGTTGCAGTAAAACTCGCCACAACCGGAACTCTGGCTATTTTAAGTGTGAACGTAATTTTAGCACCCAAAATTGCAGAGTTTTTTGAACTTAAAAGATTCGACGATTTATCAAAGATTTTAAAAAGAGGTACCCGCTTAATGGTGCTGATTTCACTTCCTGTTCTCGGAATTTTAGCTGTCTTTTCTCCTTTTGTTCTCGGATTATTTGGAAACGACTATAAAATTGCCACCGAAGCTTTACGAATTCTTCTGTTGGGACAAGTGATCAATGCCCTCTGTGGAACTGTAGGGATTTATATGAATATGACAGGAAAGCAAAGAAAACTGAATGTTATTCTAATTATTGGCTTAGTAATTAATATCGTACTCAACTATATATTTATCCCTAAGTATGGAATGGTGGGGGCAGCGTCTGCCACCGCAATTAGTATGGTAATCTGGAAAATTATCGCGGTAACATACAATTATTCAAAAGATAGGGTGATCACCTTTGTAAGATGATCCAAAGACATGGAGAAGGAACTCGTTATCATAATCGCTCATTACAATTATCCGGAAGGATTGGAGTTATCATTGAATTCCATTCGTGAAAATATTGATGTAGATGTTATAATCGTCGATGATGGTAGTGATTCGAAGCCCGATATTGATGGGATTAGACGAGATTATTCTAACGGGAATATTTATTATGACGAGCTTAGCTCCAATCAGGGAGTGGGTGTTGCAGCGAATCGGGGGCTGGAACTAGCACAGGAAATGGGATATCGATTGATAGGCAGATTGGATTGTGGGGATATTTGTTATCCGCACAAGTATGAAAAACAACTTAAACATTTAAATGAGAACCAAGATGTAATGTTGCTCGGCACCTGCGCACGCGTGGTTGATGAAGACGGTACATTTTTACATATGCTGAAATTTCCAACTCAATATGAAGAGATCAAGAAGAAAATGTACTTTAACAGTATGTTTTTAAACCCATCGGTGGTTTTTAGAACTGAAGTTATTTCGGAGGTGGGGAATTACCCTTATAAATATCGGAGAGCCTCTCAGGATTATGCGTTCTTTTTCAATGTAGTTGAGAAGTATAAATCTGAAAATCTCCCGGACGTGCTAATGGATTATGTAGTAGAATCGCATTCTATTTCTACCACCAAAAGAAGACTTCAGGTAAAAAACCGCATCAAAGTGGTGTTGGAACATTTTTATTGGGGTTATTACCCAATAGCAGGATTGATGAGAGGGGTGTTTTTGTATTTTTTACCAAGGCATACTACTACATTTTTTAAACGAATACTTAAAAGAAAAGCTTAAAATGAGCAATACGAGGAAACCATGAAAGTCTTAATTAGAAGTATCTATCCATATCTGTTTTTGTTTTTCTGCTTTGTGATCCCATTGGATAAATATGCAACGGCAGTTCCTAATATTGTGTTGATTGCACTTTTGGCGACATTCCCGTTCGCCGTAAAAAAGGAAGATTTTCAAAAACTTATGAAGAAAGAAGTGCTATTCTTTGCAGGACTGGTGGCAGTTTTGTTTTTGAATAGCCTTTTGTTTCACGACTTCATGAAAGACGTAACGATACTTAAGAAAGTAGGATCTGCGCTCTTGCTACTGGTTTTATTTATTCCGTTGGAGAAGACAGAAAACTTAAAGAAGACCCTTATTATTTCGGTGCTGCTTTGCATTGTAATTTGTTTGTTTAATCTCTACGGTTATTATGTTTCTGAAGGAGCTTTTAATTTCTCCTCAGGCTCTGTCATCAATGATGTTTTAATAATCGATAGGCTGTACCTAGGATTTTTGTGCGTGTTGAGTATTGTTGCCTCAATTGCGTTGATCGGGAATCGATATAACGAGTACAATAAATGGTATTTCGCCAATATTGTGTTCTGTGTTGGATTTGTCCTTCTTATTTCATCCCGGATAGCTGTATTATTGTTATTGCTTTTATTTCTTCTGAAAATTTTCTACACCAAAGGAAAGAAAGAATACATTCTCTTCTTTATTGGTGTCATCGCGCTGGTTTTTGCCGCATTTCTGGTAAATAAAAACCTAAATGACCGATTCTTTTACGCACATAGCACTCAAAAAGACGAGAAATCTTATATCGAGCTATTTATGCAATGGGAGCCTAGAGCCGTAATCTGGGAATGCAATTATAAAATAATAACAGAAGGTGATTTTACTGTTTTCGGAAGCGGATTTTATAACACTAAAGACAAGCTGGTAAACTGCTATGAGGAGGTGATCGACAAAGAACCTAGAAAGGCCTATTTTGTGCGGGAGCGATTTAACCCACATAACCAATACGTCGATTTTCTGCTAAGCTCGGGAATTCTTCCAATGCTATTATACATAGTTGTTTATGGGATGATGTTTATGAGAAACAGGAGATCATATTACAAAACAGCATTGCTAATAAGTGTAGCGGCATTCGCATTTATTGAAAGTCATTTTCACCGTCAGATGGGAGCTTATATATTTGCCATCATTTTAATTATGGCAATATACCCATTACGAAAACCCACACCCAAATCTATTGAAGAAGTTTAATGAAGAAACTAAAAGTAGTTCACATATTGCATTCGGTTGGAGGAGTTGATGTATCACTTCGATTAATCGTCGAGAATATTAATTCGGAAAATGTCGAAAGTATAATTATACATGGTATCGGCGATACTAAAAAACCGTTCAAAAATAATCAAGGCAAACAGGTAAAGGAATATATGCTACCCATACAAAGGGAGATTAGTCCGTTGAAAGACCTGATTGCGATTTGGAAAACCTCTAGACTTCTGAGAAAAGAAAAGCCTGATGTAGTTCATGCACATAGCGCAAAGGGCGGTATTATTGCGAGGGCAGCATCAATTTTTTATAAAACAAAGGTTTTGCACACTCCACAGGCGTATTCATATTTAAGTGAACCCAAAGGATTCAAACGAACATTGTTTTTGGGAATAGAGAAGTTTTTTAAGCGAATTAATTCTGTACTTCTAGCATCTTCAAATTCGGAACGCAACCGAGGGGTGAAGGAGGTGAAATATGCACCCGAAAAAGCACTTCTCTGGAATAATTGTATTGTTCCCATCGAAGAAATGGACTTTCAGGAACCCGAAATTTCATTACCCGAAAATTACATTTGCACGGTAGGTCGTCCTTCATTTCAAAAGAATATTGAAATGATGATCGAAGTACTGCATGAATTAAAAAAACAAGAACCCGAAATACATTTAGTGCTTATGGGTGTGGGAGAATACAGTCCGAACAAACAAAATGTTGAAAGGATGATTGAGGAATTCGGGCTGGAAGAACAGGTTACTATGATTCCCTGGATAGAGAGAAATAAGATATTCTCCATAGTTAAAAGAGCACAACTTTATATATCTACCGCGCGTTACGAAGGATTGCCTTATTCTATTATTGAAGCATTGTCCTTAGGAAAGGCTTGTGTGGTAACCGATTGTGATGGAAACCGAGACTTAATCGTCGATGGAATAAACGGATATGTTATTGCAGATAATTCGGTAGAAATGATGGCAAATCGTATTTTTGCGCTTTTAAAAGACGATGACCTCCGAAATAAGTTCGAACAAAACGCACAAAAACGCTTTGAAGAACATTTCAATATTAGGAAAAACATCCATGCTTTAGAAGAAATATATTTCAAATTAAGTAAAAGATAAAGAATGAAAATAGCGGTAATTGGCACCGGATATGTAGGACTAGTAACTGGAACCTGTTTGGCAGAAACTGGGAATGAAGTAATCTGTGTAGACATAGACGAAAAGAAAGTGGAAAAAATGCGAAACGGGGTGGTTCCTATTTACGAACCTCATCTCGATGTATTATTCGAAAGAAACATAAAAGCAAATCGCTTACAGTTTACAACTTCTCTTGATAAAGGACTGGAGCATGGAGACATTATTTTTCTGGCATTGCCAACTCCTGAAGATGAAGATGGTTCGGCAGACTTATCTTATGTTTTGAACGTTTCCGAAGAAATTGGTCATAAAATAAAGGACTACAAAGTAATTGTTGATAAAAGCACGGTGCCCGTTGGTACAGCCGAAAAAGTAACTGCAACTATTGCAAAAAATGCAGTTTGCGATTTCGACGTTGTCTCTAATCCCGAATTTTTGAGAGAGGGATTTGCCGTTGACGATTTCCTAAAGCCGGAAAGAATCGTGGTGGGTTCAAGCAGCGAACGAGCTACGAACCTTATGCAAAAGCTATACGCTCCGTTTGTTCGTTCCGGAAACCCAGTGATCATTATGGATGAGAAATCGGCCGAGCTAACTAAGTATGCAGCCAATTCTTTTCTAGCCACTAAGATTACTTTTATGAATGAAATTGCAAACTACTGCGAATTGGTGGGCGCCGATGTAGATAAGGTGAGAGTTGGAATGGGTACCGATTCCAGAATTGGAAAGCGATTTTTATTCCCAGGAATTGGATATGGTGGTTCTTGCTTCCCAAAAGATGTCAAGGCACTCCAAAAAGCGGGTAAAAACGAAAACTACGATTTTAAAATTCTGAATTCCGTGATAGAGGTGAATCAAAAGCAGAAAACCATTCTCGTTCCACAAATTGAATCTTATTTTGATTCAGATCTTAAAGGAAAGAACATTGCGATCTGGGGTCTTGCGTTCAAACCTGAAACCGATGATATTCGAGAGGCACCTTCTATCGACATAATGAATGCATTGTTGGATCGAGGCGCAAATGTGAGTGTTTTTGATCCGGAAGCCATGCCCAACATCCAAAAGAAATTTGGCGATAGTTTGAGCTATGCAAAATCCATGTACGAACCTCTCGAAAATGCAGATGCATTGGTGATTTGTACTGAATGGAGTATTTTCAGAACGCCGAATTTTCAGAAAATTAAGCAACTACTGAACAATCCTACCATCTTTGATGGTAGAAACCTATACAACACTCGAGATATGGAAACGGAAGGATTTACCTATATTTCGATTGGAAGAAAAGCCATCAACCACTAATGAAAAGTGTATTAATTACCGGAGCAGCAGGATTTTTAGGATCTCACCTATGCGATAAATTCATCCATAATGGTTACAAGGTAATTGGGATGGATAATCTTATTACCGGAGACCTTAAGAACATTGAACACCTCTTCAAACACGAACATTTTGATTTTTATCATCATGATGTTACAAAGTTTGTTCATGTTCCCGGTAAAGTGGATTATATTCTACATTTTGCCTCTCCGGCAAGTCCGATCGATTATTTGAAAATTCCAATCCAAACGCTGAAAGTAGGATCATTGGGGACGCATAATTTATTAGGCCTTGCGAAAGAGAAAAAAGCGAGAATTTTAATTGCTTCCACCTCCGAAGTATATGGCGATCCTTTGGTACATCCTCAAAGTGAAGAGTACTACGGAAATGTGAACACTATTGGTCCAAGAGGAGTTTATGATGAAGCCAAACGATTTCAGGAATCTATAACCATGGCATACCATCGTTTTCACGGACTGGAAACCAGAATAGTTCGCATATTTAACACCTACGGACCTCGAATGCGATTGAATGATGGAAGAGTTATACCCGCATTTATGGGTCAGGCTTTAAGAGGAGAAGATCTCACAGTGTTTGGTGATGGTTCGCAAACTCGATCTTTTTGCTACGTAGATGATCAAGTGGACGGTATTTATAAATTACTTTTAAGCGACTATTCATTGCCCGTAAATATTGGTAACCCTCATGAAATTTCAATTCTCGAATTTGCGAAGGAAATCATCAAATTAACAGGCACCGATCAAAAGATTATATACAAGCCTTTGCCAAAGGACGACCCGCTTCAACGGCAACCGGATATAACAAAAGCGAAAGAAATTCTTGGTTGGGAACCAAAAGTGTCTCGCTCTGAAGGAATGAAACGCACCTTCGAATATTTTCAAGGTTTAACCGAAGAAGAACTATTTAGAAGCGAACATAAAGATTTTTCAAAGCATAACAGGCTTTAGAAATGATATTTAAAACAGGAAGATATTCGGGGTTTTTACGGCCCATTTCGTACGCCATTGACTTGACAGTAATTCATTCCTTGGCGTTTTATTATTTTAAAGAAAATCTTCCTCTCTTAAATTATTTCATTTTTATTTCCATAGCCTGGGTTCTGGTTTCAATTAGGTCGAACTTTTACGCCATATACAGATTTACACATGTAACTAAAATCCTTTCATTGGTAGGGAAACAAGGAGTTGTGTTTATGCTAATTGTTTATGCCTTTTTCGGATTTTACAATGAACTCGAAGAAAAACCAATTACGATATTTTACTATGTCATTAGCGCAATGTCGCTTATCGCACTTATCAAATTTGGGATATTTTTTCTCTTGAAAAAATACCGACGCCTATTAGGCGGGAATATCAGAAGGGTAGTTATTATCGGGCTAAATCAAAAAACCGACCAATTGAGATCCTTCTTTTTTAACAGACCCGAGTTTGGCTATCAACTCAAACAAATATTCGATCTCAATGAGTATTCCATGGACGATTGTTTGGATTATATTGATGAAAATAATATTGATGAAATTTATTCTTCAGTGGCCGAATTAGATAATGATAACCTAGTGAAGCTCATCGATTTTGCGGACAACAATCTAAAAATACTAAAGTTTCTTCCAGACAATAAAGAAATTTATACCAAGAAACTAGATTTCAGTTATTATGGGGTTCTTCCCATAGTATCATTGCGAAAAATACCTATTGATGAACCATTCAATAAATTTATCAAACGTTCCTTTGATGTAGTTCTTTCTCTACTCGTAATCATTGGAATTCTATCATGGCTTACACCTTTACTGGCGGTTATTATTAAACTCGAATCTCGTGGACCGGTGTTTTTCAAACAGAAAAGGAATGGACTGGATTACGAAGAATTTTTCTGCTATAAATTCAGATCAATGCGCCCCAATCCAATGGCCCACCTTCATCAAGTAAAAAAGGGAGATGAGCGCATCACCAAGGTTGGAAGGATTATTCGTAAAACCAGTATAGATGAACTTCCCCAGTTTATAAATGTACTCAAAGGGGAAATGTCGGTGGTAGGCCCAAGACCTCATATGGTGAGTCACACTCATATGTATGCAGAAAGAATCGATAAATTTATGGTTCGGCATTTTATCAAGCCCGGTATTACTGGCTTGGCACAAGTAAGTGGATACCGCGGTGAAGTTGAGAGCGAAAATGATATTATTAATCGGGTAAAATACGATATCTTTTACCTCGAGAACTGGTCCTTGTTCATGGACATCAAAATAGTGTTCCAAACCATCTACAATGCATTACGAGGAGAAGAAAAAGCATATTGATCCAGAACAACCTTTAGTGTCGGTCATCACTCCTCTGTACAATGCAGAAAAATTTATTTCCCAAACCATTGAAAGCGTTTTAGCCCAAACTTACCAGAACTGGGAGCATATTATTGTGGATGACTGTTCTACCGACCAAAGCGTTCAATGGGTTAAGAACTATGCCGAAAAAGACCCCAGAATCCGATGGGTCATTTCGGAAGAAAATAAAGGCGCGGCAGTTTGTAGAAATGAAGCTACTCAATTGGCAAAAGGACGTTTTATTGCTTTTTTAGACAGTGACGATCTTTGGCTTCCTAAGAAATTGGAGACGCAGATAAATTTTATGATCAAACAGAATTGTGGAGTTTCCTTTACCAGCTATATTCATATAAACGAAGAAGGAAAATCTTTAAACAAGCGAATTAAAGCCCTTAAAGAAGTTCCCTTTCAGAAACAACATCGCAATAATTACATAGGAAATCTAACAGGGATTTATGATGTTGAAAAAGTAGGTAAAATCATAGCTCCTAATATTCGTAAACGACAAGACTGGGCAGTTTGGTTAGAGGCCATTCGGAAGAGCGGAAAACCGGCACTAGGTATACAAGAGGATTTAGCCCAATACAGAGTGAGAGAAGGGTCGATTAGCTCTAATAAATGGAAGCTCATCCAATTTAATTTCCGGTTTTATAGAGACTATTTGGGATATTCCTGGTTCAAATCGGTGAGATGCTTACTCGGCTTTTTCTGGGAGTATTTTGTAAATCGACCCAAACAAATCGAACGACTATAAATGGGAAATAAACTGTTTCAATTTTCCACGTCGCGACCGGTCAAGTATTTCCACTCTTTCAAATTCTAAATTCAAATCGTTTTCCAAATATTTGAAAAGTGCATTTTTAATGTTTGTTGATTCTTCTTTGGTGAGTTCCCTTTCAGAAACATAAGTCACTTTAAAAGTGTCAAGGTCCAATTGCTCGATCACAAACTCCTTTACATTACCATCGTCTTCAATAACACTCTTCGTTACATAATAAAATGTAAGTCCGGGTACAGTTTTACCACTTGGAAGTTTAGCGACATCGTTGGTTCGCCCAACCAGCTTTTGAAGGATTGGTTTTTTCCATGTACCGCCAGACGAGATTATTCCAGTATCTCCAATGTCATATCGTATCATGGGGTGGGCTTTATTATAGAGAGATGTAATAACAATCCTGCCCGAATTTCCATGTGGAACAGCCGTATCATTTTTATCCAATATTTCAACAAAAAGAGTTTCACTATTTAGCTGAAATTCGCCCTTGACATTGGTAAACGCAATTAAATCCAATTCGCTAGCACCATATTCATTAACCACCGGCACACCAAAAACGTCTTCCATTAATTCTTGGTCGCTTTCATACAACATTTCACTGGTCACTACACAGTATTTAAGAGTGGGACAAATGTTGGTAAGGGTGATGTTTTTCTTCTGAAGAAATTTTGCGAATAACACGATTGAGCTCGTATAGCCATTGATATATTCAAACTTTTTTCTTCGGAAATGCCTCAGGAATTGTTCCATTTTCTTCTCCGAAAGATCAAAAATGGGGAAGCGGTATCTACTGCTCAAGCGATCTTTTAAACGCTCCTTTTGATATCCGAAGAAATCCAACGGAATACCATAAAACCGTGCTTGAAGTGTCTTTTGAAAATCTAAACCATACCAACCAAATCGGTCAAAAATCTCGGCCCATGTCAAGGCGTGACTCATTTTATCTTTTGCAAAAATAAAGGGATGTCCACTCGAACCTGAAGTTTTATTCACGTAAACATTATTTGGCGCAAACCCTTTACTTAATCGCTCGTTTAAAGGCATTTGTAAATCCGATTTTTGCATTACAGGGACATCCTCCCATTGCGCAGGAACATTATTGCCTACGAAATTTTGATAGAAGGTGTTATGCTCGAGATGCCATTTTAGTATTGCCTCTCTTTGGGTTTCGACGTACTTTTGAAATTCACCTTCCGGAATGCCTTGAATTTCCTCTAATTGTGCTTTGGCCTCCTTTATGGGGAAACCGTTTATTTTTAAGGTGAGTTCAAATAAATTCAACACAAAATAATTAGGGGTTCAATTTACAAACAATTATTTTTGAACACGAAATAAAACCCACTATCATGAACATTCTTGTATTAGGTTCCGGAGGGCGCGAACATACCTTCGCCTATAAAATTGCTCAGAGTGAACGCTGTGAAAATCTTTATGTGGCTCCCGGGAATGCCGGGACTCATGATCTGGCTAAGAACCTGAACATTTCGGTAAATGATTTCGAAGCAATCAAAGAATGTGTGCTCGATAAAGAAATAGACATGGTGGTTGTTGGACCAGAAGATCCATTGGTAAATGGGATATACAATTTCTTTCAAGAGGATGAAGCACTTGAAAATGTTATGCTTATCGGCCCTTCGAAAAGAGGCGCTTTGTTAGAAGGCAGTAAGCAACGGGCGAAAGAGTTTATGCTTCAGCACAAAATTCCAACGGCGGCTTATCAAGCTTTTACTCCTGAAAGTCTCGATGCCGGAAAATCATTCTTAGAAACATTAGAGTCACCTTATGTGCTAAAGGCAGACGGACTTGCCGCGGGAAAAGGAGTGCTTATTTTAAAAGATTTAGACGAAGCCAAACAAGAACTGGAAAACATGTTGGCACATTCGAAATTTGGCGCGGCCAGTGAGAAGGTTGTGATTGAAGAATTCTTGAGTGGTATTGAACTAAGTGTCTTTGTATTGACCGATGGTAAAAACTATAAAATTCTCCCAACCGCCAAGGATTACAAAAGAATTGGAGAAGGAGACACCGGATTAAACACAGGAGGCATGGGAGCCATTTCCCCAGTTCCTTTTGCCGATAAGGCATTCATGAAAAAGATTGAAGATCGAATTGTGATTCCAACAGTGAACGGTCTCGAAGAAGAAAACATCGATTATAAAGGGTTTGTGTTTATTGGTTTGATAAAAGTGGGAGATAATCCTTATGTAATTGAATACAATGTAAGAATGGGAGACCCCGAAACCGAGGTTGTTTTACCACGTCTTAAGACAGATCTCGTCGATTTATTGGAGGCAACTTCCAAACAGAAGTTGGATAGTATTTCTTTGGAGATCGACGAAAGAGCGGCCGTGACTATTATGGCGGTTTCGGGAGGCTATCCGGAAGCGTATGAAAAAGGAAAAGTGATTTCAGGGATTGAACGAATCGGTGATTCTATAGTTTTTCATGCCGGAACCACCTATAAAGAGGGAAGTATAGTTACCAATGGCGGGCGAGTAATTGCAGTTACTTCCCTGGACGCAGATTACAAAGAAGCCATAAAAAAATCTTATCAAAATCTAGAAGAACTGTCATTTGATAAGATGTATTATAGAACCGATATCGGTTTTGACTTAGCCTAAATAGGAATGTGAAGTTTGGCTTCTGTCCTCTTCTCCTCGAGCGTTGATTCTAGCCAACTCTCTCATCCAATACATAAACGCAACAAAACCAATGGCAAGGAATAACCAACTCATAACATTTGCCGCCCACCAATTGTCTAATTCCATGAAACGCAACGCTTCGAATGGGGCAAACAAAATATCCTCCGAAAATTCTTGTATTCCTTCAAAAAAACCTTTCCAAGACATATCTGTATATTTAGGGTACAAAAATATAAATAAAGCATAATGCTTACAAGCTTTTTCGGTAAATCTAATCCAATTAACTTTTTAATTCTCGGTATTTACACGCTTTTAGTAAGCTGTCTTCATTTCTTTTTTAGTGCTTCGGAAATATCTACCAACAATATTTTACCTCTTGTATTGACAGCTAGCGTTCTAATTTTTTCAATGCTATTACTCGATTTTATGGTACGAAAAAATATGCTCACGCAAAAGCATACTTATGGCATTTTCTTTTTTACGGCTTTAGCAGTGCTCTTCCCTGCCATTATTGAGAACCCTAAAATTGTTGTTGCAAATCTATTTTGTATGTTGGCACTTAGAAGAATTATTAGTCTGCAATCTGATAAGAACGATGAGAAAAAAATTCTGGATGCTTCCTTGTGGATATTCGTCGCTTCCTTTTTCTATTTCTGGAGTTTATGGTTCTTCGTCGCACTTTACCTCGCCTTAATTATAAAACCCATTACCTATTTTCGATATTACCTTATTCCTGTGATCGCCGGACTTGCTGTTTTTTTAATGGCAACAGCTTACACTACTATCACGAAAGACAGTTTCGTATGGATTCCCGGTTGGGTGGAAGCTCCCAATTTTGACTTCTCGGTTTATCAAGCTCCCAAAACGATTCTGGTTATCCTACTCATTTTGGGAATAATAGTATTGACGGCCTTTAACAGAGTTTGGCAGATTAAATCGATACCGAAAAAAGATAGGCCCAACTATTTGTTGATAGTCCAAGTGTTAGTGGTTGCATTTTTGACTTGTTTCTTCTCTCCCCACAAAACCACTGCCGAACTACTTTTTTTAGCAGTACCTTCCGCCATCATTCTTTCAGGTTATGTGGAGAAACTTTCGAACCAATGGCTCACCGAATTAATATTGTGGATTTTCATTTTAACCCCTATCGTATTTATCTTCGTTTAATGCGAATGTTCTCAAAATGTAATACCTTTGCAGCCTGATTATTCGGTAGAAACCGGTTGCGATTCTCGGATATTTCAGAAAAAAATAAAACTATGTTTACCGATACCGCGAATAGAATTTTTCAAGAAGTAATTGAGCAATACCATGTTGTGGACGATCCATATCAGCCATTCACCAATCAATACGATAAAGACACTCACCTATTAGAACACCTACTTTATAGAAAATGTTGGATTGACACTGTTCAATGGCATTACGAAGATATTATTCGCGACCCCAACATCGATCCTATTGCAGCTTTGGATCTGAAGCGTAAAATAGATGCCTCCAATCAGGATAGAACCGATATGGTGGAGTACATCGACAGTTATTTTCTGGACAAATACAAAGATGTGGACGTGTCAGAGAATGCTACAATAAACACCGAGAGTCCGGCTTGGGGCGTTGATAGGCTTTCTATCCTTGCGCTCAAGGTTTATCATATGAACGAAGAGGCAACACGCACAGATGCTTCGGAAGCACATCGAACCACCTGCCAAAACAAATTGAATGTACTTTTAGAGCAACGAACCGATTTAAGTACCGCTATTCAACAGTTGTTGGATGATATTGCTCACGGCCGAAAGTATATGAAGGTGTATAAGCAAATGAAAATGTACAATGACGACGAACTCAATCCGGTATTGAGGAGTCAAAAATAAACCTCAACGGCTATCATGCCGAAACCCAAACACATATTTGTAATTCGATTGTCGGCCATGGGAGACGTGGCTATGACGGTTCCTGTTCTTAAAATATTTAAAGCGACATATCCGGAAGTCAAGATTACTGTGCTTTCCAAAAAGTTTTTAAAACCTTTATTCAATGATATAGAGGGAATCGAATTTATGGAAGCAGATGTGAAGAGACAACACAAAGGAATTTTCGGTTTATTGAAATTGGCTAACGAAGCCAGATCCTTGGGAATCGATGCTGTAGCCGATTTACACAATGTGATTCGATCGAAGGTTATTGCAAAGAGTCTTTCAGTAAAAGGAGTTCAAGTGGCGACCATCGATAAAGGAAGAAGTGAGAAAAAGAAACTCACTCAAGCCAAAGGGATGGGAATTGTAAAATTAAAATCTACACATCAGCGCTATGCCGACGTATTTGAAACTTTAGGTTATCCTCTGGACTTGAGCAAAGTGGTTTTCAAAAGTAGGAGTCCGTTAAACAAAAGATTACTCACAATCATTGGAGACGAACCAAAAAAATGCATTGGAATTGCCCCTTTTGCGGCCTATCACAGCAAGATGTATCCTTTAAATTTGATGCAACAAGTACTTACAGAGTTGGATGCTACTCAAGAATATCGAATTCTTTTATTTGGGGGCGGTAAAAAAGAAGAGGAAGTTTTAAATGAAATGGCCCAGCCACTGGAATCGGTAACGAATGTGGCAGGCACCCTTACATTTGAAGAGGAATTGGACCTCATTTCTAATTTGGATTTAATGGTTTCTATGGATAGTGGCAACGGACATCTAGCAGCTATGTATGGAATTCCGGTGATTACGCTTTGGGGAGTAACTCATCCATACGCCGGATTTACACCTTTTGGCCAACCGGAAGAAAACCAACTCTTGGCAGATCGTATTCAGTATCCGTTGATACCCACTTCGGTTTATGGCAATAAATATCCGGACGGCTATGAAAAGGCTATGGAAACTATCGAACCGGTGGTAGTAATTCAGAAAATTAAAGACACTCTCTAAACATCATCATAATCCACTATCAAGGTAGGTGTGGTAGGATGCGATTGACATGTAAGCACTAAACCTTCAGCTAACTCATCGTCGGTAAGAATTTGATTCTTGCGCATTTCAACTTTTCCTTCGGTTACTCTAGCAATACAAGAACTGCAAATTCCGCCTTGACACGAATAGGGAACATCCAACCCTTGATCTAAAGCCGCTTGAAGCACACTGTTTTTTTGATCCATCACAAAATGTTCGGTTTCGTCATCTACGATCAAGGTAATTTTTGTGTTTCCTTCGTGTGCTTCGGTAAGCACTCCTTCTTCTGAGGTGGTAAAAAGTTCGAAAAGTATTTGATCTTTTGAAATTCCTCGATCCGTTAAAGTTTCAGAAACCACATTGATCATTTCTTCCGGCCCACAGAGGAAAAATTTATCGAAATTGTAATCGGCTAGTTTATTCTTCAGCAAATAATTCACCACCGAACGATCGATGCGTCCTTGAAGGCCATTTTCCTCTTTTTTTCTACTGAAAATATACTCGATTTGAAATCGGCCGGGGTATTGTTGTTTCAAACCTTCCAATGCATTGTGAAACATAGTTTCTTCCAAGGATTGATTTCCGTAGAGCAGCACAAATTTACTAGTAGGTTCACCATCTAAGGTTGCACCAATTATAGAAAGTATAGGAGTGATACCACTCCCGGCAGCAATGGCCATATAGTGATTGGAAGCTTCCGAAATGGGTTGGTGCTTAAAGTGACCTTCGGGCGCCATAACATCAATTGCGTCACCTACTTTCAAACTTTCATTGGCGTAAACCGAAAAGGAACCGTCCTTTACTTTCTTAATCCCCACCGAAAAATTCTCAGAATTGGGAGTGCTACAAATAGAGTAAGCTCTTCGTATTTCCGAATCACCGATCATGTGCTTCAGGGTTACATATTGCCCCGGGATATGAATAAATGTTTCTGAAAGATTTTCAGGTATTTCGAATTCAACACTCACCGAATTTGGCGTGAGTTGTTTTACTGCTGAAATGGACAGACTAAAAAAGTCGCTCATAGAAAAATTTTTGGCAAAAATACAAAGGAAAAATTGCTTGAGATGTGAAGAAGCTCCTAAAGCTTCTCAATTTTTAAGTGAAATCCCATGAGATATGAAAAAGAAACGTATTTTTACGTCCCCTTTGCTATCTTTATATACTAAAAACAAAGGATTTAAGTTAGATAAACATACCAACGGAAAGAATCTTTCAATTTTGATGAAAAGCATACATAAGTTTACATTACTTCTTTTGGTGATTCTTCTCTTAGCGGCCTGTTCGCGTAAGAAGAACACCTTTGTTACCAGAAATTATCACGCAGTTACCGGAGAATATAACGCCATTTACAATGGAGACAATGCATTGATCGATGGAAAGGAAGCATTGGCGCTCACATTTAGAGACAATTTCTGGGAAATTTTACCAGTTGAAAGAATTGAACTCAAAGAGAAAATTGTAAAGCCGGGAGAAACCGGCGACCCCAATTTTAATCGAGCGGAAGAAAAAGCTGCCAAGGCTATTCAAAAGCATAGTATTTATATAGACGGTAAGGAACACAATCCGCAAATGGATGAAGCCTATATGCTTTTGGGTAAAGCGAGATACTATGACGAGCGCTTTATAGCGTCACAGGATGCCTTCAATTTTATCCTCAATAGATTCCCAACCAGTAATAGCATTAACAAAGCGAAGATGTGGAAAGCGAAAACGAACATTCGCTTGAACAATGAAGAAGGAGCTTTGGAAGAACTTTCCAAATTGCTGGAACAACAAGAATTGGAAGATGAGGATTTGGCAGATGCCAGCGCTATCATGGCTCAGGCTTTTATTAACTTAGACTCTATAGATGCTGCATTACCTTATATTAAACTGGCTGCCGAATATGTAAAAGACAACGAACTTAAAGGGCGTTATACTTTTATTAAAGGTCAGATTTATGACCGACTGGAAATGATCGACAGTGCCGATATGGCCTTTCAGGAGGTTATTGAATTAAACCGAAAGTCACCGCGAGTTTATATGATCAATGCCTATATAGAACAGGCTAGAAACTTCGATTACGAAACAGAAGATCGTATCGCTTTCTTAGAATTGCTTCAGGACCTTGAAGCGAATCGTGAAAATCGCCCTTATTTAGACATCATCTATAATACGATGGGTGAATATTACCGAAATACAGCCAACATCGATACGGCTGTCATTTTTTACAATAAGTCGATCAAAGCCTATAAGGAAAATCAGATTTTACAATCGGTTAATTATTCCACACTGGCCGAGATTAATTTTGACAATGCGGAATACCGAATTGCCGGAGCTTATTACGACTCCACCCTTACCTTTCTTGAAGAAGGAACTCGTCCTTGGCGTCGAATGAAGAAGAAAAGAGAAAATTTGGACGACGTTATAAAGTACGAAGACATTGCTCAAAACAATGATTCTATTTTGCGAATTGCCGGAATGACTGAAGCTCAGCAAATAGCTTATTTCACCGAATATACCACTAAGTTAAAGGAAAAAGCTATCGCCGATTCTATCGCAGCTGTTGAAGCCGAAGAGCGTATTGCGAACAACGAGTTCTTCCAGAAGAAAAAGCAACAAGGAGAAGAGGGTGGGCCTTTCTATTTTTACAATAGTTCCACCGTTTCCTACGGAAAAGTGGAATTCCGAAAAATATGGGGAGATAGAAAGTTAGAAGACAACTGGAGACTTTCTTCCAAGCAAAACACACTTAGCGATGTTGAAGTTTCCGAGGGAAAAGAAGAGCCTATCGCGTTAAATGAAAGATTCAACCCCGAAACTTATTTGTCTAGAATCCCAAAGGATGAAGCTGTGATTGATAGTATTACAAAGGACAGAGATTTTGCGTATTATCAACTCGGACTTATTTACAAAGAGAAGTTCCGCGAATACGATTTGGCGACCAATCGATTGGAAACCTTGTTGACCTATAATCCGGAAGAGCGCTTGGTGTTGCCCTCAAAATACAATCTGTATAAGATTTATGATTTGTTGGAGAACATTTCCGAAGCAGAGAAATGGAAGAACGATATTTTAACCAATCATCCCGATTCTCGTTATGCTGAAATATTAAGAAATCCAAATACTCAGTTAGCATCCGATGAGTCGAGCCCCGAATTTAGGTACAAAGCCTTGTATAGGGAATTCGAGGAACAGAAATACGACAAAGTGATAAAGACGGCAGATGATTACATCACTATTTATACCGGGAACGGAATCGTACCCAAGCTAGAGATGCTAAAAGCCACAGCTTTAGCGAGAAGAGATGGATTTGATGCTTACAAAAAGGCACTCAACTTTATATCGTTAAACTATCCTCAAGCGCCTGAAGGCAAAGACGCTCAAAAGATATATTCAACCGTGTTACCACAATTAGCATCTAAAGACTTTGTAGATGCCAAAGAAGGGGATTCTTGGAAAGTAGTCTACAAATTTGATGTAAGTGAGAAGACAGCAGCTCAGGAATTACTCAATGAGTTAAATGATGCCATCATTTTCTTTAACTACACAAATATGTCGGCTTCTATGGATTATTACGATCCAAGTACCTATTTAGTGATTATCCACGGATTGAATACTCAACTAGGAGGACGAGGATTTGCTGAGGTATTAAGTGAGCATAAAAATTACAAAATAAAACGTCCTTTCTTTGAGATAGCGACGCCTAATTATAAAATAGTACAGATCCATAAAAACCTGAATGATTATCTTGCAGAAGGAAGTGTTCAGGAAGAAAACAGTAATCCCCAAAAATAGCACGCAATGTTTTCAGATAAAAAAGACAAAAAAACAATGGAACCAACAGCAAGCCAAAATCGTATTAACGAAGGAACCCGTTTAAAAGGAGATATCATTTCCGAAGGGTTTTTTAGAGTAGATGGAATTATAGAAGGTAACATTAGCAAGCCTTCGAAAGTAGTAATTGGTAAGTCGGGAAAGATTACCGGAAAACTTATTTGTGAAAACGCCGACATAGAAGGCAAATTTGAAGGAAATCTGGATGTAACAGGTACGCTTACCCCAAAATCAACTGCTCACATTGAAGGAGAAGTGATTGTTGGAAAGTTGGCTGTGGAGCCCGGGGCTACTTTCAATGCTTCTTGTAGTATGCAGGGATCAAAAGATAAAACTAATCCGGCAGATACTTCCAAAGATTCTACTGCCGAGAGTATAAAATCACAAAACCATCCTTTTGACCGAACCCAACGCATCCAAAAAACCAAAGCGAGCCAGGAGAATTAATAGCTATGCCCGTTATTCGGGGATTGCTTTCCAAATGTTGGCTATTATCGCCATTGGTTGTTATGGAGGTGTGAAGCTGGATGAGGTCTATCCAAATAAACAATCCTGGTTCACCATTATTTGCAGTTTATTGTCTGTAGCTATCGCTATGTACTGGGTGATAAGACAGGTGTCGAATTCTTCAAAAAATAATAATGAATAACCACTACCGAAATTTTGTCATCGGACTCATAGGATTTACCGGCCTGTTGCTTGCGGTTCACTATTATATATTCTACAATTTTTTTTCTGAAATAGAACTTTATTTACCGCTTTGGGGAATCTATGCCTTTAATGCTGTGTTGGTATTTATTGTCTATAGCGTAATTAATTATAAAGTCTCACAAGGGAGCGATAAAGCCTACCAAATTTTCTTAACAGCTACCATTGTAAAAATGGTACTATCTATCGTTTTCTTATTGCCCATTTTTTTGGGGAAATCCGACAACAAACAAGTTGAAGTTATCAATTTTTTCATTCCCTATTTTCTTTTTCTTGTCTTTGAAATCATGGGGCTTAACAAGTTTTTCCAAAATCAAGAAACAAAGTGATTTTTGGTTTGTCAATTCATTTACTATTAGTACATTTGCACCAAATTTCAGGAACGCAAATAAACTGTATTGAAAACAAGCAAAAACTACTTCGTTAAGAGCCTCATTTTAGGGGTGTTTTTTATACTATTTTCTAACATTGCATTTGCCGATTCAAACGAATCAAAAGATGCTTCTGAATCGGGAGAAGAATTTGACACCTCCGAACTAATCTTTCATCACATAAAAGATAGCTACGGATTCCACGTAGCGGGTGATCTCTCTGTACCATTACCAATAATTTTATGGACAGATGAGGGCTTGGTTACTTTCATGTCCAGTGAGTTTCATCACGACAATGAAGGGAAAACCATAGTGGAGAAGAAAGGCCTACAGTTCGTCAACGTTCACGAAAAGATATATCAACTTAATGCAGGTGAGACAGAAGTAAAGTATGATGCAGAACATCATCCTACGAATGCCGAAAGACCTTTGGATTTTTCAATCACCAAGAATGTATTTTCAATGCTGTTATCATTGGTGGTTATTTTGTTGATCTTTATTGCATCTGCAAGATCGTATCGCAAGTCTGAAAACAACATGCCAAGTGGCATTGGAAAATTTGTGGAGCCTATCATTGTATTTATTAGAGATGAGGTGGCCATTCCAAATATTGGTGAGAAACATTATGGCCGTTATATGCCGTTCCTCCTTACCTTGTTTTTCTTTATCTGGTTGAACAACATTTTCGGGTTGATACCATTCTTCCCATTTAGCGCCAACTTAAGTGGAAATATTGCTTTCACTATGACTTTGGCGGTATTGACATTTATAATCACATTATTCAGTAGTAAAAAATATTACTGGAATCATATGTTATGGATGCCAGGCGTGCCGGTTCCCATGAAAATATTTTTAGCGCCTATCGAATTTTTAGGAATGTTTATCAAACCAATCGCACTTATGATTCGTTTATTTGCCAACATTACGGCAGGTCACGTAATCGTGTTGAGTTTGATCTCCTTAATATTTGTATTGAATTCTGTATGGGTGTCGCCGGTATCAGTATTGTTTACTGTATTCATTAGCGTAATTGAAGTATTGGTGGTTGCGATTCAGGCATACATCTTCACGATGTTATCTGCCTTGTATTTTGGACAAGCATTGGAAGAGGATCACCATTAAAAGAGAATATTAATTAATTTTTAAATATATAAACTATGAGTTTAGCATTATTACAAGAAGCCGCAGCTAACTATGGAGCATTTGCTGCCATTGGAGCAGGTCTTGCCGCGATTGGTGGTGGAATCGGTGTAGGTAAAATTGGTGGGGCTGCTATGGAAGCCATGGCACGTCAACCAGAAATGCAAGGTAAACTACAAGGATCTGCAATCGTATTGATCGCCTTTATTGAGGCGGTTGCTCTTTTCGCAGTGGTTGTATCATTCCTTGCTATGAGTGCATAAGGTAAAAGTGCAGCGATTGGCTGCACTTTTATTTTTTTTAAAAATTAAATAAAAAAATATGGATTTAGTTACTCCCGAGATTGGATTAATTTTTTGGACATCCTTGTCCTTTTTAATATTGCTTTTCATTCTAAGAAAATTTGCATGGAAGCCAATATTGAATTCTGTAAACACTAGAGAACAATCTATAAAAGATGCTTTGGCATCTGCAGAAGCGGCTAAAAGAGAAATGGAAAACCTTACGGCCGATAATGAGCGAATCTTAAAAGAAGCTCGCATCGAACGTGATACCATGATGAAAGAAGCTAGAGATCTTAAAACTAAAATGATAAGCGACGCTAAGGATGAAGCTAAGGCGGAAGCAGATAAAATGATCTCTCAAGCACAAGCTGCTATCGAAAGTGAAAAGAAAGCTGCTATTGCTGAATTGAAAAATCAAGTGGCAACGCTGTCTGTTGAAATAGCCGAAAAAGTAGTTAAAGATGAATTATCCAACAAGGACAAGCAACTAAAATTAGTTGAAGATATGTTGGGTGACGCTACCTTAAATTAATAAGCATGAGCGGAAGCAGAGCAGCCATACGATACGCAAAAGCAGTCCTTAACCTCGCAAACGAAACTAATAAGTCGGCGGAGGTTTTTGGAGATATGCAAACGATTTTCCAAACCATCAAGGGGAACAAAGAACTTCGATTAATGCTGAAAAGCCCTATCATTAAAGGAGAGGACAAAAAAGAAGCATTGCTGAAAATCTTTTCTGGAATTGAAGAGCATTCCAAAGGACTCATCAATATCGTCGTGGACAACCAGAGAGCCAATGTTTTAGGTGATGTTGCCGAAAGTTATATCAATTTGCATAACGACGCTCAAGGAGTAAAAGTGGCCAAAGTAACCACAGCAGTTCCTCTTTCTTCTGAATTGGAATCCAAAGTTCTTTCAAAGGTGAAAGAATTGACGGGAAGTAATCAGGTTACGATCGAAAACGAAATAGACGAATCTATCATTGGTGGTTTCATGCTGAGAGTAGGAGACCTTCAATACAATGCGAGTATCGCAAATAAATTAGGAAATATTAAAAGAGAATTTAGTAAATCACTATAGTCCGTAGCCTTGGCGAAGGACTATATTTTATAACATAATAAAATGGCAGAAGTTAAACCAGCTGAAATTTCAGCAATTTTAAAGCAACAACTTTCAGGATTTGGAGCAAGTGCTTCTTTGGATGAAGTGGGAACTGTTCTAACGATAGGTGATGGTATCGCTCGTGTTTATGGACTTTCTAATGCTCAATATGGAGAATTAGTAGAGTTCGAAAACGGATTAGAGGGTATCGTATTGAACCTGGAAGAGGACAATGTTGGTGTAGTACTTTTAGGTCCTTATAAAGAGATCAAAGAAGGTGCAACTGTAAAACGTACGCAACGAATTGCTTCCATCAATGTTGGAGAAGGAATCGTTGGACGTGTAGTTAACACTCTTGGTCAACCTATAGACGGAAAAGGCCCTATTGCAGGTGAAACTTATGAAATGCCATTAGAGCGTAAAGCTCCGGGTGTAATTTATCGTCAGCCGGTAAGTGAACCACTTCAAACAGGTATCAAGTCAATCGACGCCATGATTCCTGTAGGTAGAGGACAACGTGAGTTGGTTATTGGTGACCGTCAAACAGGTAAAACCACCGTTTGTATCGATACCATTTTGAACCAGAAAGAATTTTACGATGCAGGAGAACCTGTTTATTGTATCTATGTTGCTATTGGTCAAAAAGCTTCTACTGTGGCAAACATTGCCAAAGTATTAGAAGACAGAGGAGCCTTAGCATATACAACCATTGTAGCTGCAAACGCGAGTGATCCAGCACCTATGCAGGTATATGCTCCTTTCGCAGGTGCTGCCATTGGAGAGTATTTCCGTGATACTGGTCGTCCGGCTTTGATTATTTATGATGACCTTTCTAAACAAGCGGTTGCTTATCGTGAGGTCTCGCTATTATTGCGTCGTCCACCGGGACGTGAGGCGTATCCTGGAGACGTATTCTATCTTCACTCAAGATTGTTGGAGCGTTCTGCAAAGGTGATTGCCGATGATGATATCGCAAAGAACATGAACGACCTTCCGGAGTCGCTAAAAGATAAAGTAAAAGGTGGAGGATCGTTAACAGCTCTGCCTATTATTGAAACACAAGCGGGTGACGTTTCGGCCTATATCCCAACCAACGTAATTTCGATTACCGACGGACAGATTTTCTTGGAGAGTGACTTGTTCAACTCCGGGGTACGTCCTGCGATTAACGTAGGTATTTCTGTATCTCGTGTAGGAGGTTCGGCTCAGATTAAGTCCATGAAGAAAGTTGCAGGTACACTGAAGCTTGACCAGGCGCAGTTCCGTGAATTAGAGGCTTTTGCTAAGTTTGGTTCCGATTTGGATGCTGCAACCATGAATGTAATTGAGAAAGGTAAGCGTAACGTTGAGATCTTAAAGCAAGCTCAAAACGATCCATTTACTGTAGAAGATCAGGTAGCGATTATTTATGCAGGTTCTAAAAACTTGTTACGTGATGTACCGGTTGAAAAAGTAAAGGAATTTGAAAGAGACTATATCGAAGTATTGAACGGAAAACACCGTGAAACTTTGGATACGTTAAAAGCTGGAAAACTGACAGATGAAGTAATCGATACTTTAACTTCGGTTGCCAAGGATCTTTCAGCCAGATATTAATTTAAGCGCATAACTCATAACCATAGAGTATGGCCAATTTAAAAGAAATACGAAATAGAATTTCCTCGGTAGGATCAACTATGCAGATCACCAGCGCCATGAAAATGGTATCGGCTGCAAAGTTGAAGAAAGCACAGGATGCCATTACTGCCATGCGTCCCTATGCCGACACCCTTACCACCTTGTTGCAAAATTTAAGTGCAACTTTGGATAGCGATAGCGGAAGTAAATTCGCCGATCAACGTGAGGAGAAAAAAGTATTGGTAGTCGCAATTACTTCAAACAGAGGTTTGGCAGGAGCTTTCAATAGTAATATTGTAAAAGAATCCAAAAAAGCCGTTGCCGAAACCTATGCCGGTAAAGATGTGCATTTCGTGACCATTGGTAAAAAAGGAAACGATATCATTTCTAAAACGGAGGAGGTTATTAGCAATCACAACGATGTTTTCGACAACCTATCTTTTGATACTGTTGCTGAAATCGCCGAAATGTTGATGGAGCAGTTTTCCGAAGGAAACTACGATAAGATTGTATTGCTCTACAACAAGTTTAAGAACGCTGCTACGCAAATTGTGATGCACGAACAATTCTTACCTATTGTACCTGCGGAAAAGGACGGTGAAAATGATGAAACGGCAAATGCCGACTTTATTTTCGAACCTTCCAAAGCGAAGATTGTGGAGGAATTAATTCCGAAGAGCTTGAAAACTCAATTGTTCAAAGCCGTAAGAGATAGTGTTGCAAGTGAGCACGGAGCCCGAATGACGGCCATGCACAAGGCAACAGATAACGCTTCCGAATTGAAGGACAACCTTACATTGGAATACAATAAAGCACGTCAGGCCGCGATTACAGGAGAAATCCTTGAAATCGTTGGTGGTGCAGAAGCATTGGCAGGATAAATCCTATCAACAAGTTAATAGACGAGCCTTCCTTTTAAGGGAGGCTTTTTTGTACCTTTATGGCAAGGCTTTTGATCTACTCTAAATATGAAACGATTAATTAAATCATTACAATTTTTAGGCTTGGCATTTATTTGTTTTAGCATCACAAATTGTGCCGGTGGAAAAGACGGTAAAGACTCAGCATTTTCACTCGAACAAGAGGCACCTTTTACGATTCAGAAAGCGTATTTTCAGAAATGGGTAGCCGGTGTGCAAGCAGGGGGTTCAGGCACGAATGTGTATTTAAC
>JABDKT010000016.1 GCA_013002065.1 Flavobacteriaceae bacterium | reverse complement strand
AACACTACTTTTGCACGCTCGAACGCTAAAGGTATGTTACCTAAGCTATTCGGCTTAAAATTAAGACTTTATGAACATTAAGAATATCGCTATTATCGCTCACGTTGACCACGGTAAAACCACTCTGGTCGATAAGATCATGCACCACTGTAGCTTGTTCCGTGAAAACGAAAAAACAGGTGAACTTATCTTGGACAATAACGATCTGGAACGGGAAAGAGGTATCACAATTACTTCCAAAAACGTTTCCGTAGTCTATAAAGACACTAAGATCAATATCATCGATACTCCCGGTCACGCCGATTTTGGAGGAGAGGTAGAGCGTGTACTCAACATGGCCGATGGTGTTCTATTATTAGTCGATGCTTTTGAAGGACCTATGCCACAAACACGTTTTGTGTTGCAAAAAGCCTTGTCTCTAGGTAAAAAACCTTGTGTGGTGGTAAACAAAGTGGACAAGGAAAATTGTACCCCGGATGAGGTTCATGAAGCTGTATTCGATTTGATGTTCGAATTAGGAGCCGAAGAGTGGCAATTAGACTTTCCTACAGTGTATGGTTCGGCCAAGCATAACTGGATGAGCGATGATTGGCAAAATCCGACGGATAATATCGAGCCCTTATTGGACATGGTACTAGAGCATATTCCGGCACCTAAAATTTCAGCAGGAAACACACAACTACTCATAACATCTTTAGATTATTCTTCCTTTACGGGACGAATAGCGATTGGGCGGTTGCAACGTGGAACCTTGACGGAAAACAGTCAGATTTCATTGGTAAAACGCGATGGAAAGATCTTAAAATCAAAAATAAAAGAACTACATACATTCGAAGGTTTGGGACGTAAAAAAGTGTCTAAGGTGGAAGCCGGTGATATTTGCGCCTTGGTTGGACTAGAAGGTTTTGAAATTGGTGATACTGTTGCCGATATTGAAAGTCCGGAGGCATTGGAAACCATTGCCATTGATGAACCAACCATGAGCATGTTGTTTACCATTAACGATTCACCTTTCTTCGGAAAGGATGGAAAATTCGTGACTTCAAGACACGTAAAAGAGCGTTTGGAACGCGAGTTGGAAAAGAACTTAGCCCTGAGAGTGGAGGAAACCGATAGTGCCGATAAATTTATGGTCTTCGGAAGAGGGGTGCTACACCTTTCGGTATTGATCGAAACCATGAGAAGAGAAGGATATGAATTGCAAATTGGTCAACCGCAGGTAATCATTAAAGAAATAGACGGTGTACAATGTGAACCGGTTGAAGAACTTACCATTGATCTTCCCGAAGAAGTTAGTGGTAGGGCCATTGATATGGTGACCATTAGAAAAGGTGAAATGACGAGTATGGAAGCCAAGGGCGACCGTATGCTGTGTAAGTTTGTAGTTCCGTCAAGAGGAATTATCGGGTTGAGAAATCAGTTGTTAACTGCTACTGCCGGTGAGGCCATCATGACCCACCGATTTGTAGAATTTCAGCCTTTAAAAGGAGGAATTCCGGAACGACAAAACGGGAGTATGGTTTCCATGGAAAACGGAACTGCCATTCCGTATTCTATCGATAAACTTCAGGAGAGAGGAAAGTTTTTTATCGATCCGGGTGAGTCGATCTACGAAGGGCAGGTAATTGGCGAGAATTCTCGAGGTGATGATATGGTGGTGAATGTGACCAAAACCAAGAAATTGACCAACGTTCGGTCGGCCGGTGCCGATGACAAAGCGAGAATAGTTCCTGCCATCAAATTTTCTTTAGAAGAGGCTCTGGAATATATTCAAAAGGATGAATATGTGGAGGTGACTCCCAATCATCTTAGATTGCGAAAAGTACTTCTTAAAGAAGTAGATCGCAAACGAACCAAGGCATAACTTTAGGAAAATTCCTAGGGTAAAATGCCTGTTTTTTAGTTTATTTGTTACGTTTTAGTAAATTATCTGTTGACAATGAGTGAATTTTCTATGATATTTTTGTATTTCGATCCGGGACTAGGGGCGATGATAGTGCAGGCGGTGGTGGCTGCTGCGGCAGGAATACTGTTGTTTTCTAAAAATGCAATGTATAAGGTGAAGTCTTTTTTCGGATTGGTAAAAGAGGAAGACGATACTTACGATTCTATAGATATTGAAGAGGAAGACAACGATAAAAATGACTCCGACCAATAATACGCATGAGGCCTCATTTCGGGATCCTTCCGGATATATGTTTCACGATGGTGAAGTTCTAAGACGTGTCATCAATCCCATTTATTTTCCGCAGTACAAGAAACTAAGAGATTCAGGTTTTTTTGAAACTTTGATCAAAAAAGGCTTATTAATTTCTCATGAAGAGACTTCGGTTTCCGAAGAGAAAATAGTTCTCACGCCAGAGGTTATTCCATTCATCACCAACCCTTACGAATGGAGCTTTGAGCAGTTTAAACACGCGGCTCTATTAACACTTCAGATTCAAAAATATGCGCTGTCCAAGGGTTTTATTCTGAAAGATGCTTCCGCCTACAATGTAACTTTTCACAAGGGTAAGGCCGTGTTTATCGATACGCTTTCGTTCGATTTTTATGAGGAAGACACTCCTTGGCGAGCCTATAAACAATTTATTACACACTTTTTTGGTCCGTTGGTGTTGGCAAAATACCACGGCACCGATATTCTAAAGATGATGGAAACCCATATCGATGGGATACCGGTGAAATTGATTGCTTCTTTACTGCCGGGCAAAACGAAATTGAGCTCGACCTTATATACCAATATTCATCTTTTGGCCAAAATGGAAAGTAAGCATAGCGAAGATTACGATGGAAGTACCAAGGTGGCCAAACTTTCGAAAAAAGCACAGAATAACATTCTCACCAGTCTTTTCGATTATATCAAAAAGCTCGAACTGAAAGAAGCGAGTGAGTGGGGTGATTACTACAATAAGACCAATTACGACGATGCTGCCTTGAGGCCAAAAAAGTATTGATAAAAGAATGGGTCTTACCCTTAAAGATTAAGAAACTAATCGATATGGGAGGCAATGACGGGACTTTCGCGCGAACCGTTATCAATGATGTTGAAGATATTGTTGTGACCGATATCGACAATAATGCGGTGGGTTATAACTATCATCAGGTACAGCAAAATAAGGAAACCAATATGCTCCCTTTTGTGTGTGATGTATTGCAACCGGCGCCTGGCATCGGATTTAACAATACTGAACGTGCCTCTTTAATTTCCCGATTGCAGAGCTATTCGCCCGATGTGACCATGGCTTTGGCCTTGATTCATCATATCACCCTCTCCGGAAATGTGCCATTTTTGAAGTCGGCCGAGTTTTTTGCAAAATTTTCGAACTACCTTATCATCGAATTTCCGAAGCGTGAAGATTCCTGGGTAAATTCGTTACTGACCCGAAAACGAGAATTTATCAATCATTTCGATTTTTACAATGAAGAGGAATTTGAAAGAGGTTATTTCAGTTATTTTGAAATGGTTAAGAAACAACCTATCGAAGGTACAAAGCGAATCTTATATTTGCTAAAGAATAAAAAAACCAACGGTGACTAATCCGACCGAAAAATTATACACAGTTAGACAGAAAGTGTTTATCACGCTTGCTGCAGGTTTGTATCCCCTTATTCATTATTACAACGGAAATTTCGACATAGCAGATTCGTGGTACCAGTTCCTGTTTTTAGTAGGAATTTGTCTAATTCTGCCTTTGTGGTTGGTTTTTATGATCGGTTTATTAATGAAGTGGAAACCACTTGGCTTTCTGCACAAAAATTACCTGGCTGCTATAAATTTGGTGGTGTTTTTCGGATTATTGAGCTTACTCATTTTCCATCCCGGCAAGAAGTTTTTCGTATTGATCATCATAGGTGCTTTCTTCCTAAGTTTTCTATTACATAAACATTTGTACAAGGTGGCTGTTTTGCAATATTTATTGGCAATAATCGCACTGGTTACCTTTGTTCCCAGAGCTTTTTTTATGCTGAATTACAGCGACGATTGGGCCGAAGTTCACGACACTATAGTCGAAGCCGAGTTTAAATCCAAGCCAAATATTTATGTCATTCAACCCGACGGATACACGAATTTTGATGAGATGCGAAAGCCGCCATACGACAATCAGAATCGAGGCTTTGAAAGGTGGTTGGAAAAGACAGGATTTGTGAATTACGGAAATTTCAGAAGTAATTATTATTCGACCCTAACTTCGAATGCTTCTATGTTTGCCATGAAGCATCATTATTATTCGAACACTTATCCCGGGAATCTTAAAACCTATGCTTCTCAGGATATTATAGTGGGGAAGAATACGACTTTGGAAATTCTAAAGAATAATGGTTATGAAAATTATCTTTTGACCGATAACTCATTTTTTCTGGTATTTCGAAAATTGGAGAGCTATGATTATTGCAACGTGCCTCAATCTAAGATTTTACCTTATGACACCGGAGGGGTGAAAGGAATCGACATTGTTTCCGATTTTGAAAAACAGCTGCAACTGGATAAGGAAAAACCTCAATTCTATTTTATTGAGAAGACGACTCCTAGTCATATTATGTACACAACGGCAGCCTCTGCCGGAATTGAGGAAGAACGCGAAGCCTATTTTAAAAGATTGAAAAGAGCTCATGGTTGGTTAGGAGATTTGATCCGCCTCATTGAAAAGTACGATGATAATGCCTTGATAGTGTTAGTTGCCGATCATGGTGGGTATGTTGGACTAACCTCTGTCAAAGAGGTTGAGCGGCGTAGGCTGAACGAGATAGAAACGATATCTGTTTTTTCAAGTTTGTTAAGCATTAAATGGCCCAACAATCAAGTTCCTCAAAATTTAGAGTTCCGAAGCAATGTGAATTTGTTCAGAAATCTATTTTCTTACCTAAGTGATAATGAAGAATATCTGTTGTACGAAGAGGAGGACGGCAGCTATTTACCACTTTATACAGGTTTGAACGCCGATTTCTTTCGTCTTTTGGACGATGAAGGAAATTTTGGATATCAAAAAGTCGAGTAGTCATCTCGGATAACACCTAACCCATTGAATGAAGAAGCTTACCCAATATTTCTCCAATAATAGGTCGTATCCCATTCTAACAGCATTGGCAGCCGGATTATATCCGCTTCTTTTTTATTATTCAAATAATTTCACGCTTATCAACAGTTGGGGTCATTTGGTGTACTTTTTAATTGTATTTCTGGCGCTACCCATAGCAGTGATGGTGGGCTTTTATTATGCTTTTAAATGGTCCAAGTTAGCCCCTTACCGAAAGTATATTTTACCCTTCTTTAATCTATTTTTCTTTCTCGCTTTCGTAAGAATATGTCTAAGTGCAGGGATTTGGAGTAATTGGCTATTCACCATATTTGCGGTTGCCTTGGTGTTCACCATTTTATTT
>JABDKT010000009.1 GCA_013002065.1 Flavobacteriaceae bacterium | reverse complement strand
GTAAAAATATTCACATTATAACCACTTAAATTATTGGTTTTTAGTGCAATTAAATTGGCCATTTCTCTTACATCGACTTCTGATATTAGAGATCCATCGGTGGTTTGATAAACTAGATCCAAACCTTGACCATTGGTGTTTATGCTGTATAATTTATCGAGCTGCGGATAATAAATCTTATCGCTATTTGGAGGCCATGAGAAGTTGATCTCATTCAAATTGAATCCATTTGGCTTCACATTTGATGTGACCCTCGTTTTATCGGTTCCATCTCGATTCATCGTATAAATATCGACTTGAGCACCATCGCTCTGTAGGAAAGCGATTTTATTTGCCGCTACGTTTCTTCTAGGTCGGTAGCTATTCAATTCGGATGAAGTAAGCTGGAATTCTTCTCCGTTTTCGTCTGCAGAGAATATCACATTGTTTCCATTGATATTTCGAACAAATAGGAATCTATTGTCAATAGGTGCAGGAATAACTTCAAAGGTTCCTAACGGACTTAAAACCGGTTCGTTGATTCCATCGGTTGCAGATACTTGCCAGAAATATTTTGCACCAAGCATTAAAGGAGAATAAGTAAGTGTCGAATCTGTTAAATCTTCAAATAGCATCACCTCTTCGTTTTGATCGTTTCTCAACTCCAAAGTAAAGGTGAGCGGATCATTTTCCGGATCGGATGCAGACCATTGAAAGACCGCTTCAATACTTTGTAACACTTCATTTTCTGCAGGCGCCACTAACTCGGGTGCTGCCGGCGGACGATTGTTCGCTGTTGAAACTTCCATTTCGAATACTACATTCACTGCAGCATTGGCTACCACACTTGTAGGTTCAAAATCGGTAATATATCCTTCTACCCGTGCTTCCACCGAATAGTCTCCCACTGGAACGTTTTCTATTCTAAAATTACCGGAGCTATCTGTAAAAACGGTACTTGTTATGGGTTGAGTAGAAATTCTTGTATTGGGTATTGGGGTATTATTGCCACTTACTACCACTTTTCCTTTAATGGTTCCATAGTCATTTTCACCAATTCGATCTTCATTGCAAGAAAACAATAGTATCGCGAATAACACTGCGAACCCACTGTAAAATATGTTTTTTCCTGTTTTCATTACTTTTTTTATTGGTTAGTTTTTAATTTGGTTTTTTTCGATCCGAAATGGTAATTCAATCCAGCACCGAAGCTGAAATAATAATCGTCTCTTCTTCCGTTGATCACATTATCAATTTTATCTGAAAAGGTCGGGTTCCACTCTCCATTCAATGTGATAGAAAGTCTATCGGAAACGCTATATTCAACACCCGCACCGAATTTCAGCACAAAATATGAATCCCATCTTTGTAGGAAGAGCTCAGGTGAATCATCGGCAAAAAGCAGAACACCGGGACCTCCAAAAACTACAGGAGATAATTTGTCGTGCGGTAGAATATTGTATTCTATTAGAAAGTTCTGACTAAGCCACCAATGATTTGTCCTCGCTGTGGAATTAAGTCGGAATATCTGGAAATCGGCACCTAAACTTAAACTAGGAAATAATCGGTATTTGTAATTAAGTCCGGCTTTATAATCTAAGATTCCGGAAGTGAGATCACCATCAATCAAGGCTAATCCGAAGTTTGCATTAGCTACATGTCGGAAATCATGATTGAGATACTTACGCTCATACAATCCAGTGGACTCTTCCAGTTCTTTTTCCAATAAATAAGCATCTACAATTTCTTTATCCTTTTCGGGCCCTTCCTGAGTGCTCCATAATTCATCTTTGATACCTTCGAGAATGAGTACTTCAACCGCCTTTTCAATCGCCTCTTGCACCGCCAACTGAGTGGGTTCGTTTTTGGTGAACCCAGTTTCAACTTCCAATAGTCTCTGGAAATTCACATAACGGAAAATTCCAACATCTACAGATTGTGATAAAATTGTTTTAGAAACATTCACGGTTTTGAGAACTTCACCTGAATTTGTCGAGACGGCTCTCAAATAGACCGTAATTCTATCTTGTCGGTATTGGGTAGAACCTCCCACACCAAAATAACGAGCTCCAGCTCCCCCTGTTAGAAGGTTGGAGTCGTATGAAATAACTCCTCCTTCCAAGAGAATTCCGGCGAACAACAACGGATTTAACCGCTGTGGTGATTCGTTGGCGCGACGATATTCATCCCTGGTGGTTCTAATTATGTTTCGCTCATTTAGAAGGTTTTGAAGATTTTCTCGCTCTATGGGTCGAAACCATTTTGAGTCCTCCAACGCTTTAATGAGTATTGTGGTTGCTCCTTGTGTGACCGCTGTACTGAATGTACTCCCGGTTTCAATATTTTTATATTGTCCGGTTTGGTCTTTAAAGTTATAGACCCCTACCACAATTGGTTTTGCGGGCAACGGCAACTCACTTAGTTTTTTTGTTTGCTCTGTCATTTCGGCAATACGCGCTTCTTGAGGTGCGAGTGGTTGATTCCAATACGCTCCACAACCTGCGAGTAGTAAGGCAGATAATGAACAAAGGGTTATTTTGATTAGGTTGATCATACTGAATTAAGCTAGTTAGGGACTATTATCTGTGTTTGTTCACCGGTTGTTATATCGAGGATATTGATGACCAAACCTTCATTGGATTCATAAACCTCGTAATTGAGATTTCCATCGGTTGAAGAACCTACTTGCGGCACCTGGTTCCCGCCAACTCCTTGGTTAAAGAATTGATTGTTCAAGGTGCTATCGAACGAACTGAAATCACCCAAAGCATCCAAGCCACCTAAGGAATCATCTTCGAATTGATTCTGGGCATTCGCCGAGTTTAACAGCCAGGTGTAATTAAATGGGTCTCCTCCAAAGGCCGGGTTTGTGGGCGTGTACACCAGCTGCTGTCCAACACAGTAACTGCTCACACCTAAGAATAATAATAATAAAGTGGTTTTCATATCAATTAGGTTAATATTGGGTCACGGTATATTTACCGCTTCTTAAGTCATTAAAATATTTATTGGTTCTTTTAATTGCTATCTCTGCAAGTTGCTTGAGGAAATCATTCTGCGGACGCACTATAAACTCTAAAATCTTTACACTGCCGATAGTGATCTCAATTTTCGTATTGTTGGCGATCGAAAGTGTTTCTTTGATAAGAACCACTTGCTCTCCATCAATATTATAGTACTGGTAACTATCGGTGTACATGCGATAAAATTCTCGGCCGGGACGGGTTTTAGTTTCCTCCAGTATGATGCCGCGTAATTCTACTCCATCGGCTTTGACGTACTGAGCGTCCGGAGAAACGTATACCTGTTCTTTTGTTTTAGCAGCGAGTTCCATGTCGGCATCGTTGCCATTAATAATTACGCGATCCTTACCTATAATTTCGTTGTCGATATTGTAAATCAATAAAAGGATAATTATACGAGCAGTTTCATTGGCGCTTATTGTAGTTTGAGACAAGTTTTGCTTTTGTCCAGCACCTAAAACTAATCTTCCGGATTGATCATTTTTACTTCGATTTCCAGTTTCGGGATCAGTTTTTATTACTGAAAGTACGTATTTTAAACTTTCGCTAATCGAGGTTTTGTTATAGGCGGAAGCGGTTATTTTAATTAGATCTGAATTCGCCTCGACATCAATTTTACCTGCAACTTTAGTATTGTGGATTTGTGCTTGGACACCAAAAGCTAGAAGGCAAAAGGCTGCAGTCAAGATAATATTTGAAGCAAATTTCAGAAACATTTATTGTCGTTTAATATTTCTTACAATAACCGTTTGCTTTTGTCCGGTCATGTTTATTT
>JABDKT010000008.1 GCA_013002065.1 Flavobacteriaceae bacterium | reverse complement strand
AATTTTCACCAAGACACGGAAACTATATTGAGACTTTCCTGCCGAAATTCCTTTAGAAATGATCGTACTTCGGGAATTCTTACCCAAATGAATCATCTTAGTTCCGGTATCGGCCTGCTGATAGTTATTAGTCACGGCGATCGAATAAAATTCTCCAATCGAATTGTCACCTTTCAACACACAACTAGGATATTTCCAGGTTACTGCACTTCCGGTTTCCACTTGCGTCCAGGATATTTTGGCATTGCGCTCACAAATTCCCCGCTTGGTCACAAAATTGAAAACTCCTCCTTTTCCTTCCTTGTCCCCAGGGAACCAGTTTTGAACCGTAGAATATTTTATTTCGGCATCGTCGAGAGCGATAAGTTCAACCACTGCGGCGTGCAACTGATTTTCATCTCTTGACGGAGCTGTACAACCTTCCAAATAACTCACATAACTTCCTTCATCGGCAATAACAAGCGTTCTTTCGAACTGTCCGGTTCCTGCCTGATTAATTCTGAAGTAAGTAGAAAGTTCCATCGGACAACGAACTCCTTTTGGAATGTAACAAAAAGAACCATCACTAAATACGGCACTGTTTAGAGCAGCATAGAAATTATCTTTTTGAGGCACAACTGAACCGATGTATTTCTTTACCAATTCCGGGTGTTCTCTAATTGCTTCGGAAATAGAACAGAAAATAATTCCTTTTTTCGCTAAAGTATCTTTAAACGTGGTTGCCACGGAAACAGAATCCATGACAATGTCCACGGCTACTCCAGCGAGTTTTTTCTGCTCTTCCAGTGAAATACCCAATTTATTGAAGGTTTCCAATAATTCGGGATCTACCTCATCGATACTATCGTATTTGGGTTTCTTATTGGGAGCAGAGTAGTAAGATATATTTTGAAAGTCGGGCTTTTTGTAAGTGACATTGGCCCATTCGGGTTCTTCCATTTCCTGCCAGCCTCTAAAAGCTTCGAGGCGCCATTCGGTCATCCATTCGGGCTCTTCCTTTTTCATTGATATCGCGCGTACGATATCTTCGTTTAAGCCCACCGGAAAGGTATCAGATTCAATATCGGTATAGAATCCGTACTCGTATTCTTTAGTTTCGAGTTCTTTCTTTAAATCGTCTTCTGTAAATTTCCCCATTTCTTTCAGCATTTTTTAAAGAGAAAAACTTTCTCCACATCCGCAGGTGCGATTCGCATTCGGATTATTAAAAACAAATCCTTTTCCATTGAGGCCACCACTGTATTCCAGAGTAGTGCCTACCAGGTATAAAAAGCTTTTTTTATCGACAAGTATTTTTACTGAATTGTCCTCAAATAGTTTGTCTTGTTCTTCAAGCTTATTATCGAATTTCAATTCGTAAGACAAGCCCGAACAACCTCCACTTTTTACGCCAACACGCACAAAATCTCCTTCAATGTTGAAGCCTTCCTCCATCATTAACTGGGAAATCTTGCTTTTAGCGGTGTCACTAACTTTAATCATTTATATAGATTAGTTCTAAATTAGGACTGCAAATATACTGCAAATAGGGTTTTAAACCATATTAAAGACACAATTAAAGCTGATAATACGATAGATTTAAGTAATAATTAACAGGCCCGATTTTAGGCGGTTTGCAGGCGCTTTTCAGCAAAAAACCAAGTGATTTTAGTTCTGAAAGTCGGGATTATTGATAAAGCTGGGATCGGAAAGGGATAATAAAAATGCTTTTAAGTCGGCTTTATCTTCTTCAGTGAGCTGTGCACCTCCTTCGGCCACATTTTTCATTAGTGGGTCTATTGTTTCAGAATACACTAAGCCTTCACTGTAATGATCAATGACTTCATCGAGTGTTTCGAAACGTCCATCGTGCATATAAGGTGCAGTGTACGCTAAATTTCGAAGGGAACCGGATTTGAATAGACCAAACTCTCGAGGGTCACCTGTAAATCCGCCTAATCCGAGGTCGGTGATGGTTTCATCCAAACCGTTGTTGTGAAATATATTATCTCCCCACAATGGATTATTTGGGTTTCCGTGACAGTGAAAACAATCTCCTCTGGCTTCATCCATAAAAACGTCTAATCCGTTTAATTCGGAGGGGGTCAATTCTTCCTCACCCAAAAGATATCTATCGAACTTAGAATTTGAAGAAACTAAGGTTCTTAAGAATTGTGCGATGGCTTTTGTGACTAAAGTGGAATCAATGGTCGAAGTACCAAAGGCTTGTTCAAAGAGCTGTGGATATTCGTTGTTAGCTTGCAAAGAACTTTCCGCATTGGGCCATGTATTGGCCATTTCTATCGGATTGGTAACCGGTTCAAAAATTTGTTCTTCTAAAGAACTTGCTCTACCATCCCAAAAGAACTTTTCGCCATAGTTCCATGCCAAATTAAATAAGGGCATAGAGTTTCTGGTTCCGAAGGTGCCATCGATTCCCGCGCTAAAACGTCTAGGATCTGTAAAGGCATTCTCAGGACGATGGCAATCGGCGCAAGCTTGCGTATTGTTCGCTGAAAGTATAGGGTCGAAGAAGAGTTTTTTACCAAGGGCAATACCTTCTTCGGTTAAGGGGTTGTCTTCCGGAATTACCGGAGGAAGTATATTTTGCTCAAATAATTGAGGAACTTCTAAAGTTACAGGCGTGCCGGTGTACCCTCCTTCATCGTCGGAGTCTGAAAAACAACTCACAAAGAGTAAAGAAAATACACCGATAAATAACCTGATTTTCATAATTTTTATTCTACTGTTGTTACTACACCTAAATCAAATACTCCGGCAGCTCCATTTTCACTCATCATAATTTGAGCGTCAAAATTGGGCATTAAGACAGAGTTAAGAACGTTTAGGTCCCAAGTATTCGGGTTTTTAAACCATTCGGCAACATTCATCTGAACTTCAACATTAGTTGTTGAACCCACTGAAACCTCACCCAAAGCTACTTCAAAAGAAGTGTCTTGTAAAGTGATTGGAGTGGTCGTATTATCGTTGGCACGAATGGCGTGATATTGATACCCTACCGGATTGGAAGCAGCGTCAATAAACATGCCTTCCAATCTCATATAGTGATAACCACCACCAAGCGCTTCCGGAACATTCCATCCGCCATCGGCAGAATTTAAATCCACATAGATTCCCGATTCGTTGTCTTCATCGTCAAATCCGAAGGTGAAACTAACCGTATAATCTCCAGGTGGAATTTCAATATTAGGCGTAAAATTTATGTTAGTGTTCGCTCGTACGTCTACTAGATTATAATCTCCGGCATCGAATGAATTTCCATTCGCATCTGTAAATGTTATATCTGAAATAAGATATACCAACTTTGAAATACTCTGTTGTTCACCATTTGCATTGGTGTATTGAATTTGATCAAAATCGGCATTTGTGATTTCATCTCCATCCCAATTATGAGTGAAGGTGAATTCTACGGAGACATTGTCTGGCGTAGAATCATCGTCGTTGTTACAGCTAACAAAAGCGATAGATAGACTTAATAGCAATGCAATTTTTTTCATTGTGTAAATAATTAGGTTTAAAGGTTAAGGTTTACTTTATTTTAACTACCATAAAATCGGAACTTCCTCTATTTTGAGGAATATTTCCATCGTTACTAGTAGAATCTCCGACGAGAATAATTTTATTGTCCGAGGTTTCCATGGCGTGGTTACCAAAGTCGAGGCCTGCACCACCAATACTCATTTCAAATTGTAAGGCTCCGTTGCTATCGATAATAAGTACCCAAGCGTCGTTTTCTCCTTTGTTTTCTGAAACATCTCCATCTGAACTTCTGGAAGAGCCAGAAATAACATAGCTACCACTATCCAACGGATAAATATTTTTAGCCGAATCAAAGGCTGTACCTCCGAGAGATTTTTCCCAGATCATACTTCCGTCGTCTCTGAATTTAACCACCCATAAGTCGGCATTTCCAATTGGATTGGACACATCTTGGTCGGTACTTCTTGCGTCTCCAACGATTATGTAATTGCCATCTTTAGAATGGGTAACTCCATAAGCGATGTCTATTTCCAATCCGCCAAACGACTTTGTCCATAAGAGATTACCTGCGTCATCCACTCGAACTACCCAATAATCGTATGAACCTTTATCGTCTGTGATATCGAAGTCGAAACTTTCGGAAGCTCCAATCATTAGGAAACCTCCATCTTCAGTTTGGAGTGCATCATAGCAGCGGTCGTTATTGGATCCACCAAAATAACGTCTCCAAACTTTATCACCGTTCGAATTCATTTTGATTCCCCAAAATTCTCCAACGCCATGTCTGGAAGATCGCCCATCATCATTTCCCGCTCCACCGCTTCCGGTTACATCGAGAAATCCTCCGGCGAAATATCCACCATCTTCAGTTTGAAAGGTATTGAAAGCCTGTTCTCCTCCAAGAAAGCCGTAGTTTTTATCCCACTGCACATTTCCGTCGGCGTCTATTTTAAGAATCCAATAGTCCTGAAAGCCTTCATTTCCGCTTACATCGCCATCGGTACTTCGGCTATATCCCGAAATGATATATCCACCATCACTAGTGTGATTGATACTGTTACCAACATCGTTATTAGTCCCACCATAGGTTTTGCTCCAAATTTTTTGCCCTTGGGCATCCACTTTTAGGACCCATACATCTTTGCTGGTTTCGGTTTTGTCGGTAATATCCCCATCTGTGCTTTCGGTGGTTCCAACGATTACATAACTACCGTCGGTAGCTTCTACCATATCGGAGGCCGTATCTGTACCACTTCCACCATAGGTGAGTACAAAATCCAATTCCCCAAGAAAGCCTTGGGGAGGATTAGTGATGTCATCTACTGGGTCAACAATGGTGTCGTCTGTAGGCGTCACACCACCGTCGTCTTTATTGCACCCTATTAGAAGCAGCATAGCAACTGCCAAAAACAAGGTGAATGTGATCCATTTTTCTTTTTTCAATAGCATTTTCTTTTTTATTTCACTACCAGTCTTTTAGTAGTGTTATCATTTATCGTAACCAGATATACCCCTGAATTCAATTCTGAAATATTTAGTGTTTCTGAAAGGTTGCTTCCAAAGGTTCTGCTTAGAATATTTTGTCCTAAGATGTTATAAATGTCAATTTTTGAAATGGTTTCAGATTCCGAAGAGATGGTAACTATATTTTCTGTCGGATTAGGATACATGGCAAATTTCGAATTTGCGAAATCGTCTGTTCCTAGAGAAGCCACTTTTGCGATAGTCATTCCACTATCACCACTAATGATAATATTTCCACTGGCAAAGAATGGATATACATTCCAAGCTCCGGAATAATTGGTATTGTTATTTTGCGGATAAGAATCGAAGAATCCAATTTCTGTCATGTTCTGATTTGCAATATCACTAATGTCAAGTACGCGTAATCCCGCAGCGTAATTTGCTAGATAATACTTGTCACCAACAACATAACCGTTGTGATCGATCGCTCCTGTAGGTCCTAAATACTCAAAATCGTAGAATGGGTTATCCAAATCTTCTAGATCAAATACGATGGTTCTGGTGTTAAACCCGAAATCCAATTCATCACCTTCATCACCAACAAGAAAATAACGTTGATCTTCGGTAAACCATCCTTGGTGTGTGTAACTAACACTTGGGTAGTTTGTAGATCCTAATTCTACTGGATTTAGTTTATCGGTAATATCTACAATAACGACTTCATCTTCATTACTACCAATCATAATCTCTTTACCAACATGTTCGGTATCGGGACCATTATAAGTTACAATTTGAGCATCATGACTGTAGGCAGACATAGAGTAACCACCTTCCAAAATTGGATTTAATGGGTCATTTACATTTATAAATACCGGACCACCATTGAACAAACTAGTTCCAACGGGATAAACATATCCTGTGTCCGGGTTGGATACAATATTGTGTGCACTTCCAAAACCGTTGTAGTGACCATCTTCAGTAAATGTCTCTGGCGGAGATGCAACCGATCTAAGTCGAGTTAAGTCGAAAATTTGCATTCCATGACCACCAGCCTCACTTACAATGTATACGTGATTTCCAATCACCTTCATATCTCTCCAAATCGTGCTTGAAGTATGGGTTGGCAGTTTTCCAAGATAGATAGGGTTATTAGGATCGTCGATGTCAACAAAAGCAGTTCCGTTGTTAAGACCGATGATCGCGTACTCTTTTCCATCCTGTGGATCGGTCCATCCCCAAGAGTCATTTCCTCCTTGAGCACCCATGATGCCAAGAGGAATATTGGATTGTAGATCGTATCCGTTACAAGGGTATCCAGCTGCATTTCCACCACTACACGGAGTTTGTGCAAAGGCAATTGCTGTGGAAAAAATCATTAATAGTGAGGTAATTTTTTTCATTTAGTTGTTTTTTAATTATAAATCATGAACCAACTAAACCATAACGGTTAAAAGCTATGGTTTAGTTCGATCAATAGCTTAATTAACAAAAATACGACCAAAAGCTTAATTCTTTATTACTCTTTTCGTTATAAGGTTGTTAATGTTTATAAAGTAGATTCCTTTTGAAAGGGATGACATATCTAAATTTAATCTTTCAGAATTAATATTGTTTACATCCATCAATCTCTTTCCTGAAATATCGGTAACGAAGATTGATTCTAAGTTTACATTTCCGGAGAAAATAACAAGTTCACTTTGAGTTGGATTTGGATATAGTACTAACCCTTGTGCCAAGATGGTCTCAACTGAAAGAATTTCAGAAACTGTGAGCTCAAAAGAACAGTCAACTGAATTACCTTCGTCATCTGTGGTCGCAAAACTAATTCCGTAAACTCCTTCAGCCAATTGAGTTCCGGCCGGAGGATTTTGAGTTATAGACAAGCTTGTGGTACAATTATCAGTTCCAGACACCTCTCCTAACGCTACATAATCCGGCAAAGTGTAAAAAGCTTCACCTTCATCGAAAGTCACACTTTGGTTACCCAAACAATCGAGTACAGGTGCGATATTATCTTCTATAGTAATGGTTGCCGAGCATGTGTCGGTGTTTCCTGAAGGGTCTGTAACAGTAACGGTAATATTATTAGTTCCAATGTCTGAACAGTCGAAACTGTTTTGACTTAACGTGATCGTATATGAACCACTATTGTCACTAGATCCGCCATCTACTTCGCTTCCACTTACGACTACTTCGCCGTTTTCGTCCAATTGAGCGGTGATGTTTTGACAAACCGCTATAGGATCTGTTGTATCCAAATTGGCCGATTTTACTATGAATAATCCGCGGTTGATATCACTTATCACAATATTACCACTTCCGAAGTAAGGATAAACACTCCATGCTCCACTAAAATTGGCATTGTTATTATTAGGATAAGTATCAAAGTATCCTTCCTCAACCATAGTTCCACTAGCAATATCGGTAATGTCCAATACTCTGAGCCCGGCACGATAATTAGAAAGATAGTATTTGTTTCCTTTTACGTATCCATTATGATCGATCGCAGAAGTAGGTCCTGAATATTCAAAATGAATGGTTGGATTATCCAAATCGTCAAAATCAAATACGATGGTACGAGTGTTAAAACCAAAATCCAATTCATCGGTTTCATCTCCAAGTATGAAATAACGTTGATTTTCAGTGAACCAACCCTGGTGAGTGTACCCAACATTTCCGTATGAAATCGTAGAAATTGGAACAGGAGCGGCTTTATTTGTAATATCTACAATCACCACTTCATTGGCATTACTTCCAATTAAGATTTCTTTCCCTGTGTGGTCACTATCGGGTCCGTTATAAGTTACAACCTGAGCATCATGACTGTAGCCGTCAATTGAATATCCACCTTCATCGATAGGATTTACGGGATCTTGAATATTGATAAAATAAGGGCCACCATTGTAGAAGTCGGATCCAACTACGTATGCATATCCGGTATCTTCATTGATCACAATATTATGAGCATCTCCAAAATTGTTGAAATGTGCATCCGAGTTAAACGTCTGCGGAGGATTACTCACATTTCTCAAACGTGTAAGATCGAATACTTGCATTCCGTGTCCGTTAGCTTCACTTACGATGAATGCATGATTGTTATACGTTTTCACATCTCTCCATGTGCTACTGCTGGTATGAGTAGGCAACTTACCGAGGTAAACTGGATTTACAGGGTCTGAAATATCAACAAAGGCAGTTCCATTATCGAGTGCCATAATTGCGTATTCTTTACCATCTTGTGGGTCGGTCCAACCCCAAGAATCATTACCACTACCGGCACTCATGGTACCAAGGGTAACTCTAGATTGAAGGTCGTAACCATCACATGGATAAACTCCGGCAGTTCCGCCAGAACAAGGGGTTTGTGAAATAGCGAATTGCATGCTTATTAAGGCAGCGATTAAAAGTAGGTTTTTCATTGGGATTTCTTTTAGTTTAAGGTTTTTTAGCAAATTAATTTTTGATTATTTTTTTGGTTGTATCGTTGTTCACATTTACGAAGTAGATTCCTTTAGACAAGCTTGAAATGTCTAAGGTTTTTTGAGTTACGTCCAAGTTTTCTTCTGAAAGTAAAACTTTTCCAACTACGTCGATTAAGGTAATTTCTGAAATTTGAATTTCGTTGGTTTCAACCGTTAGAGTTGTACTTGCCGGGTTCGGGTAAATAGACAGATTTTGAGCTAGTTCAGATTCCGAAGTACCCAAGGAAGATGCTTTAACAAGGAAGAAACCACCGCTTCTGTCATTTATTTGAACCACTCCACTGGCAAAATATGGGTAAACATTCCATACACCACTATAATTAGCGTCGTTGTTGTTTAAATAAGTATCGAAATATCCTATTTCAGTCATGTTTTGATTTCCAATGTCACTTACATCAATCACTCTCAAACCTGCAGAGTAGTTTCCGAGATAGTAAGTGTCTCCCAAAATGTATCCGTTGTGATCTATCGCCGAGGTTGGCCCAAAGTATTCAAAATGTTGAACAGGATTATCAAGATCATTGAGGTCAAAAATTATTGTTCTGGTGTTAAATCCAACATTACTCTCATCGAATTCATCTCCTAACAAGAAATATCTGTGGTCTTCAGTAAACCATCCTTGGTGTGTGTACCCAACATTGGTGTAGGTTAATGTTGAAATTCCAACAGGATTATTTTTATCGGTAACATCCACAATTGAAATCAATTGTTCACCCCCATTACTTCCAATATATATTTCTCTCCCGGTGTAGTCAGAATCAGGACCATTATAGGTGATTACTTGAGCATCATGTGTATATCCATCAGTCGCAAAACCTCCTGCCGCAACAGGATTTAAAGGATCGGATATATCAATAAAATGAGCACCTCCGTTGAAGGTGTTGGTTCCTACTGCGTAGGCATACCCAGTATCTTCATTGATCACAATATTGTGAGCATTACTAAAACCGTTATAAACCACATCGGCAGTGAAAGTTTCCGGAGGACTACTTACGTTTCTCAATCGGGTAAGATCAAAAACCTGCATTCCATGTCCGCTAGCTTCACTCACTATAAATGCATGATCACTATACGTTTTAATATCTCTCCAAGTAGTGGCACTTGTTTGAGTAGGTAATTTTCCAAGATAAACGGGATTCACAGGATCGGAAATATCAAGAAATGCGACGCCGTTTTCCAAGCCCATTAAAACATATTCTTTTCCGTCTTGTGGATCGGTCCAACCCCAAGAGTCATTGGCGCCAGATGAATTAAAAACAGAAAGCGGAATATGTGACATTAAATCATAGCCGCTACACGGATATCCAGCAGCACTACCACCAACACAAGGGGTCTGTGCGAACGCAAAAAGACCACCTGCAAAAAGTGCTAAAACAAGTAGAGAATTTTTCATTTTTTGTAATTTTTTTAAAATGCTGTCAAATCTAACAAATTTATTAGAAGTTTTATGTTAAAAACACCGTAATCATTGAGGATATGGCAAATTTTGAACTCTTCTTTCTTAAAAAATGACGATTGTCATATTTCATATTCTACAAAAAACTAGGGTTTTTAAATATTGAAGGATTATTTTTGCATTCTCAAAGAATTAAAATGTTTGAAAGTAAAAATCCGTTAAGAACACCAATTTCCGATTTAGGAGAATTCGGCCTCATCGAGCATCTCACTAAAAATGTGAAGATTAATCAAGCTACCACCGTGAAGGGTATAGGCGATGATGCGGCTGTGATTTCTTCGGAAAAGGATATGCTTCAAGTAGTTTCTACCGACTTACTTGTCGAAGGCGTTCATTTTGACCTTAGCTATATGCCCTTGAAGCATTTGGGCTACAAGGCGGTGATGGTAAATTTGAGCGATATCTATGCGATGAATGCTGAAGCTAAGCAGATCACTGTTTCCATTGCAGTTTCCAATCGATTTCCGGTGGAGGCTTTGGAAGAATTGTACGACGGAATTCAAACTGCCACGAAAATCTATAATGTCGATTTAGTAGGTGGAGATACCACATCTTCTACCTCAGGTTTGGTGATAAGCATTACGGCTTTGGGTACGGTAACTAAAGAAAAGATTGTGTATCGCAATGGTGCGAAAGAAAACGATCTATTAGTGGTGACCGGAGATTTGGGAGCGGCGTATTTGGGCTTGCAAGTGTTGGAACGTGAAAAACAAGTTTTTGAAGCCAACCCTAATGCTCAACCCGAATTGGATAATTATACCTATTTGGTGGAGCGCCAATTAAAGCCGGAAGCGAGAAAAGATATCCCGAAATTGTTGGAAGATTTAGAGGTGGTGCCTACATCAATGATCGATATTAGTGATGGCCTTTCCTCCGAAATTATTCATTTGTGTAAAAGTTCGGAAATGGGATGTAATTTATACGAAGATAAAATTCCATTAGATCCACAGGTGATCTCAACTTGTGAAGAATTTGAACTCGACAGCACCACTATTGCATTGAGTGGTGGAGAAGATTACGAATTACTTTTTACAATAAGCACCGAAGATTTTCCGAAGATCAAGGCAAACCCAAATCTCACAGTCATTGGACACATCACAAATAAAAAAGAGGGGATGCACTTAATTACGAGAGCAGATACAAAGATTCCTTTGATTGCTCGGGGTTGGAATTCGATGAAAGAAGAATAATTAGACCGCCTGTTGATTCTGAAAATGTTTTTCAAATAACAAATTGTTCATTTCCCAATATTTGGTGAGTCGAACTATTTGTCCATAACCATCTTCCGTATAACGTTGCTTACAACAAGAACAGGTGTACTCTTTGATAGGTGCAACCGATTTCTTGACAGGGATAAAACTGTGCCCCTTGATTTTGCAAATTAATTTCTTCATTCTTAAGCAGGTAATCTACGCCTCATTTTCTTTTGAAAGAATAAAGCAAGTGAGGTGTTGATTTCTCGGGTTTTAAAGGTTAGATTTTCAATATTTCCATTGAAGTTATCTGTAACTTCTTTTCCACATTGAGCACATCGGTACTCGTTTATGTGATTGGTAATTTTACGAGAGATCACATAATCGTGACCTAACGTACTGCAAACGATACCAGAAAGGGAGAGCGACTTCTTTGGGGATGAGTTGTTCATGGCTTTCTTGATTTGGTTGCAATAAATATAGAAAAAAAATTGAATAAAATCGATAAAAAGCAAATTTATTCGATTAAATGTAAAATTTCTACAATTTCTTTATCTTGAGTTAGCCAGCTCATATGTCCGCCAGGAAGTGTAAACAATTCAGAATCAGTTTGTTTGGAGATATCTTGGCTTATTTCTAATGGAATAATAGGATCTTCGGTAGCGGCGACTATGAGTTTCTTTCCTCGGTATTTTCGCAATATATTTGTTCTGTCCTTCCTCGCCATCATTCCTTTGATGGCATTTTTTATGCCCTTTTTTGAATATTGAATAACGTCCTTTTTTAACATTTCTATTTCAGAAGAAAATTCAACCTTGTCACTTTTAGAGAAGAGTCCGTGAATCGTCAAACTAACAAATGAATCTTTATTTTGCTCGACCAATTCAAGAGCCTTTTTTCTGTTTAGGATTCTTGTGGGGGAGTCTGCAAAAGTTGTTGAATTCATTAATACCACACCTTTTACTTTTTCTGAAAATTGCTCCAAGAAGGCCAACGCAATATATCCACCCATCGAATGTCCCACCATAAACATTTCATCTATATTCAAATGCTCTAAAATTGAATTAAGTATTTCGGCTCCTTTCTCCATTGATAATGGTTCCTCCAAGTCGGCACTCAAACCATGACCCGGGAAATCAATGACAAGCACACGAAATTTTTCGGTTAATTGCGGGATTATTTTTTTCCAAATCGCGGAGCTTTCCAGAAATCCATGCAAGAGAATAAGACAAGGACCCGCCCCCTGCTGTTCGTAAAAAATTGGAACATTATTATAGTGATAAATCATTTGTCTATATTCGATCACAAATATCCACCAATGAATCAAAGCAAACAAACCTTTGTCACGGCCTTTGCCCTTTTTTCACTTTTCTTTGGTGCTGGGAATCTAATTTTACCTCCATTTTTAGGGTATAATGCAGGCGATGATTGGTTATGGGTTAGTTTGGGATTTGCGATTTCGGCAGTGGTCATTCCTATTCTTGCCATTTATGGTCACGCCCGACTTCAGGGAACCATGTTGGATTTCGGAAAAAAGGTCTCACCACTGTTCGCATTAGTTTATTCCATTATTGTGTATGCGATTTCAAGTGCTTTACCTTCCCCGCGCACGGCGTCGGTCACTTATGAGATGTCCATCGAACCTTATTTCGAGATTTCTTCACTTTGGTTAAGCACAATTTACTTTGCTTTGGTTTTGGTTTTTGTTTTAAACAGGACCAAAATATTGAGCATCATTGGAAAATTTTTAACCCCCTTAATCATCCTTATTTTATTGGGGATTATTTTCATAGGTTTATTTATGGATGTGGAACCCATGCGGGATTCCCTTTTTAATAATTCATTCACTGCCGGAATATTAGAGGGCTATCAAACTTTCGATGCTATTGGAGGCGTAGTGGTAGGAGGCGTAATCGTTATCTCGTTTTCTTTACAAGGTACATACGATTACGAAGCAAAAAGAAAAATGATTGGGAAAGCTGGCTTGCTGGCAGGTACGGGATTGTTTGCCATTTACGCCGGACTTATCGCATTGGGCGCTGTAAACAGCGGTACTCTCGAAATCGAGAATAGAACCGAACTTCTCACTCAACTAAGCGTTTCTACCTTGGGAAATATTGGAACAGCATTCTTAGCAGTTTTGGTTGCGCTGGCTTGTTTTACAACGGCAGTTGGGATCGTAACCGGTACCGCCGATTTCGTAAAAGGTCTGTTTGGAAATTCAAAAATGGCTTATGCGCTCACGGGAATATTAGGTTGTGTGTTAGGAGTTTTAATGGGTCAATTCGATGTACATTATATTATTGATGTGGCACTTCCTTCATTGATGTTTATTTACCCCATCACCATTGTCCTTATTTTGCTGAATGTTCTCTCTGAAAAGTACGCCTCAAAATTGGTATTTCGTGCGGTGGTTTTTACCACATTTATTTTCAGCATTCCCGATTTTTTAGCGTTTATTATTTCTGAAGAGAAACTCGCCGGCATAAAAAATGCCATTCCGTTGGCTCATGAAAATATGGGATGGGTACTTCCTGCCATCATCATTTTTGTGATCTTTAATGTGATAGAAAATTACTTTTTGAAACAGAGAGAAGCCTAAATCTGACGTTTTTTGGACATATTCCAAATTTTCCGAAAAATCCTCAAACGTTGTAGTTCAAATTTCAGAAAAAATAGACCTTAAAAAGTGACACATTTTTTTGAATAATTCGAAATTTTGACTCTGCTTTTGTTTGAATAATTCAATTTCTTTCACCCTTTTTTATCATATTCTTAAATAGCTGATATTTTAGCATTTAAGTGTTTGTTTCAATGTATTTCTTATATAGATTTGGTGTAAACTAAACACTTATAAAAATGGCTATTACAAAACAATATTTGAAAAGCAAACCTGTGTGTAAAGTTACTTTTACAGTTCCCGCTGCAGAGGCGAATGAAGTAAAAGTGGTTGGTACATTCAACGAGTGGAATACCGAAGAGACTCCACTGAAAAAATTAAAAAACGGAAACTTTAAAGGAACGGTTAATTTGGATAAAGATCAGTCTTACGAATTTCGTTACCTAGTTGACGGAAATTACGTAAACGAAGATCAAGCCGACGGTTATGCCTGGAATGATTTTGCGTGGGCAGAGAATTCTGTAGTTAACGTATAATCTCCAAGTAAGTTTTGTTGTGAATGGCTTCCCTCGGGAAGCCTTTTTTATGAATTCATGATATCTTCAATCTCATCCGCTTCAATTGGGATGTTCTTCATAAGATTGAATGGCTCACCATTTTCCTGAATCACTACATCATCCTCGAGTCGAATACCAAAACCTTCTTCAGGAATATAAATTCCAGGCTCCACTGTGAAGACCATATTGGCCTTCATAGGTTCCCACAGGATACCATAGTCATGAGTATCCAAACCAATGTGGTGAGACGTACCATGCATAAAATACTTTTTATATGCCGGCCATTCCGGATCTTCGTTTTGTACATCGGCTTTGTCGATTAAACCAAGACCTAATAATTCGCTGGTCATTAATTTTCCAACTTCTATGTGATATTCTTTCCAAAGTGTACCAGGAACTAACATTTTCGTCGCATCATCCTTCACTCGATTCACCGCATTATAAACATCTCGCTGTCTGGAAGTGAATTTTCCACTCACTGGAATGGTACGGGTCATATCACTACTGTAATTGGCATACTCGGCTCCCACATCCATCAAAATGAGATCACCCGCTTTGCATTGCTCTTTGTTTTCTATATAGTGCAACACATTCGCGTTATTCCCTGAAGCAATTATTGGTGTGTAAGCAAATCCCTTGGAACGGTTTCGAATAAATTCGTGGATGTATTCTGCTTCAATTTCGTATTCCCAAACTTCCGGCTTCACAAAATTCAAAACTCTGCGGAAGCCTTTTTCAGTAATATTACAAGCCTTTTGCATCAAGTCGATTTCAACCTCACTCTTAATGGAACGTAACCTTTGAAGAATAGGATTACTCTTCGCCCAACTATGGGCAGGGAATTTTTCTTTGGTATTTCTAATGAACCGTGCTTCTCGTGTTTCGGTTTCTACGGCTTGTCTGTAGTGCTCGTTGGTGTTGAAGTAAATAAGTTCGCTCTGAGTCATCAACTCAAAGAAAATTTTATCGAATTCACTCAACCAATACACCGTTTTAATCCCGCTTACCTCCAACGCTTTTTCTTTGGTGAGTTTTTCTCCTTCCCAAATCGCAATATGCTCATTAGTTTCTCTGAGGAACAACACTTCTCTATGCTTTTCCTCCACAGCTT
>JABDKT010000002.1 GCA_013002065.1 Flavobacteriaceae bacterium | reverse complement strand
GAATAGATCATCGTGGATATATTGATTTGCCTTGCTTTGAGATTCGGTAATCGCTTTTTGAATAGCCGCCTGTTTTTCGGCTTCTTTTTCTTCGATCTGTACGGTTAATTCTACAACCTTGTTTTTTGCCGCTTTCAACTCTTCGACATATTTTGCTGTATCACCGTCTGACTTTTGAGCTTCTTTGATTTGCTTGGTGTAAGTTTCGTTAAGCAATTCGAGCGCCTCTTTTGGGTTTTTACCCTCCAGGTCTTCTTGTTTGAAATTACCGAAAGTCTTAATTCTGTTTAAAAGAGGGTTGACAATTGGTATTGCTCTTTAATTTTCTTCTCAACGATCTGATCAATTTCCGGCTGCAACTTGGCCTTATAAAGCGCCGTCTGCGTTTTCTGATGATCTTCGATCAATTTAGCTTCATAAGCATCTACATTCTCGAAGCCTTCAGGCAATTCAACTTTTTCGCCTTTGATTATTTTGGCAAGATCACCGCTAATATTCGCGGTCTCAAAAAATTTACTCATTTAGGGGTTGTTAAGGTTCTGAAATTAGGGTTCAATTTTGCTTATTTCTTAGGACGTCCGCGCCTTCGTCGAGGCTTATCCTCTGGCACGTGCTTACCTGGACTTACTGCGTCCACTTTTTCGGCGGGTGTTGCTTTAACTGGTTCTGGTGGTTTTGCAGGGTCTACAAGCGTTTCGACTTCTTGCACTTTGGATATTTCGACAAGCTGAAATCTACTTGGTAATTGTTTTGCTAAACTGCGAAATTTGATAAGATAACCTTCATCCTTGGGGTGTATCACTTTGTTTAGTCGTAGATCCTTTAGGACTGTTTTCTTCGTCACTTCTGCCATGTGGTACTTGTTCTGATAATTCTTTATACTCTTTGATTAAGGCTTGAAGTATCAATTTGTTTTCATTCAACTGAATTGACTCTTTTTTACCATTAAAATCGAAGAACAATTTCAACATAACAAAGTTATAGAACGCTTAAAGGTACTAAATTGACTTTAGTTCATCGTTCTCAATGTCGTCGTCTGTTAGTCGGATAGGTATAAGTGTACCCCGACAATTATATCCGTTTGCCATTACAAGATAGTTCTCGGCAGTTGTGGCCGGGTTCCATCCGTTGGACCCCTTTAATAACTGTACAATCTTTGGTATATCTTTAGTTCTATACACCCCCGAACGAATAGCCAAATCTTTGACCGGGCCGGTTCCCGTAACCATATATATACATGATTGTCTCGAAGTCTTAATAAGCGATTGCACAAACATAAACCCGCCTAAATCAAATTCGTTTGCCGTGCTTTGGTGTATCGTTCTTTGATATTGCAGTAGTGAATCATTGGCTATTTGGTGGGTGTATCTCAATAATTTAGACCTTGTTACTTTATTATCTGTAATCTTGGTTAATATTTGGTCTCTTAGCCTGTCTTTTAGGTCTGACACGCTCGAATTAAATATTATGGCATTATATACCTCGTTTCTTAAATCGGCAAATACATGAGTACTTACACCGTCAAAGTCAATTATATTTTTTGTAATCCTGTCAATGATTTGTGCCTTTTGAGGTCGTAGCTTTTTGAATAGTTCCGTGAGGTCTTTCATTTCGGCGGCTTTGAGGGTCCGCCTGTAAAATTCCTTGGATAGTTTTTCTGCTAAATCAAATTCACGGATTAATTCGGTTACTTCATCAATAATGCCTGATTCCTTCCATGACTTTTTTAATGCCTTGTCAATAGATAAAAATGTCCGCTCGTTGGATTTACGACTATTGAAAAATCCATCTTTGGACGAAAAGTTATCTATGAAATCTGTAAATGATTTTAGAACGTTTTTTTCGATCTTGTCAACGATGGAAGAAAAGAAACGTTCCTGGAAATTGTCGATAATTTCCGTGTATTGTTCGAGTATTTGTTTTAGGGTCACTCGATAAGATTAAGCTCCAATAATTCGGCGGCTTTTTCTTCGTCGATCTTAAAAAGTTTCATGGCTAAAGAAATGGCCTCGCTTTCTGACATTGATTCGCTTTTAATCGCGTCCTTTATAGACTTTATGCTTTCTTTGGTGGTATCGGTATCTAAATCAACCTCTTTTGGATTTTCTTCTTTTTCAGCACCTATCCCATACCGATCAAGCAAAGCCTTATCAATCAAATCAAATACCTTTTCATCTTTATACTCCAAAAAATTAGGCTCTTTAGCAATATCCTTCAATACAACGGGGGCAAACTTTGATTTTAGAATATCATCTTTAGATAGAATATCCTTTGCTAATAGCGTCTGAATTTCATCATTGTCACTTAAATAAACGATGCTGTAACAAAGCAATATTTCGTGCTTTCTTAGCTCGATAGGACTGTCTTTGTATTTTTTCCGGTACTCTTCTAACTTGGCCGACAATCTGTTTTCAGGCGCCGCCATTTTAGCTTCTTGGGCTAATTCCTCGGCACTTTTTACCCTTAGTTCATCCGGGATTATATGAGTAGGCTTTATTCTGTTATCCTTTGTCTGGCTTTCCATTCGCCTGTTAAGGGTGCACTCACAATGCCATAAGAAACGATCCCAAAAAGTATATAATTTGACCGCGTTGTAATGTTGTGCGTCCAAGAAATCTTTTCGTCTTTGTAAAATAGCCTCTTCGCTGGCATTGGCTCCGGCCCCGTCGATTACATCCAGCCATAGTGACTTTTCGCACTTATCGTATAAATCCCAGGCTACCTCATAGCTTTGTTTCGGGTATGCTAAATTAGGTTCGGCCCATCTTATCGGATCTTTTACCGATTTAGACGTGCCGCCTTCATCCATAAAACCGGGGCCGCTGTCATCTTCAAAATATACACCCGTTGGACCTGGGAGGTATACGTGTCCTGTTTCGTCACATGTGTTGCATGTAATTGTCTTTTTTCCTTGCCCGTCTAATTTCTTCTTATCACCACCGCACTCATAGCACTTTGTTTTTCGGACTATTGGAATGGGGAAACTTGCACGGGTGCGCACTACCTTATCATCTGAAAAGGCTTGCTTTGCCTCTTCTGCTATCTCGTAAAAGTGTGATATAAAAGGGGTATAATATTCAATATCTTCATTCCAACTTGACGTTAAATTTCCAGGCAAGAAATTAAGCATACTTTCACCTGTCTTGTGTGGATACCAAAGTTCTTGCTTATATGCTACATCTTCGTTTTTTCCAGCTAAATAGGGTGTAAATAAT
>JABDKT010000279.1 GCA_013002065.1 Flavobacteriaceae bacterium | reverse complement strand
GAGCTTATTAAAGCCGGAGTTCCGGTTTTGCATTATTATTCTATGGGTAAAAGTGACAATATAAAAGCGATCGCATCTGAAGTATTTTAAATTTATACATTTGGGAATATGTCCCGAGTGCTCATTTTATTACTAATTCTACAATCTCCCCTTTGGGCGCAAAACGAACAGGGCGGAGAAAGTTTTTGGGATACGCAGTACTATTCGGGCGTGTTGCTTCGACATAACAAAAACTTCGCGCATCTGGTCACCGATCATCCCAAAGGGTTTATTTTTAGTTTCAATAAAAGGACCAACGGTGAGAAATATTGGCAGCAAGCGTATAATTATCCGGATTGGGGTTTCTCTTTTCTTCACCAAGATTTTGGGAATAGCGTTCTAGAACAAAACTATGGAGTCTATGCTCATATCAATTTTTATTTTCTGAATAGAAACTTGCAACTTAGACTGGCAGAAGGAATAGCCTACAATACCAATCCGTTCGATTTAGAGACAAATTTTAAGAATACGGCCTACGGTACCTCGTTAATGGGTTCTACCTACATCATGCTTAATTATCGAAAAGAAAATCTCATAAAGGGCCTCGGGCTTCAAACGGGGATTACCATTGTGCACCATTCCAACGGTAGTTTTAAGGCTCCAAATCTAGGAAGCAATGTTCTTGCCCTGAATTTGGGATTGTCTTACAATTTTAATCATGATACGCCTATCGAGTATGTCGAAAGACTGCCGGAGAACGACTTTTCAGAAAAAATAAAATACAATATTCTCTTAAGAGGAGGCGTCAATGAGGGGGAATATTTTAATCTGGGTCAGCATCCGTTTATTGTGTTATCTCTTTTTGCCGATAAACGAATCAACTATAAAAGCACTATCCAACTGGGAATGGAAGTTTTTTATGCTAAGTTTCTTGAAAAAGAAATAGATTATGTGGCCATTTCTTTTCCCAGCCGAGGGTTAAGCGGAGATGAGGATTTTAAACGGTTGGGAATATTCGTTGGTCACGAATTTCGTCTTGGAAATTTCGCTTTGCCTATACAAACGGGCTATTACATTTATCGCCCTTATGAGTACGAGACTCGAGTTTATTCTCGAGTAGGATTAAAAAGATATTTTACTGATACATTTTTCGGTGTTGCGACCATAAAAGCGCATGCCTTTAATGCGGAAGCTATAGAATTTGGGTTAGGAATACGATTATAATGATGAAAAAAATAATTTTAATAGTGTCTTTAATGAGCTTCTTTAGTTGCGACAGCGAGGACGCCTTCGATTGCATTCAGAAAGAGGGAAACTTGATCCGCGAAGATGTAACTGTCTCTTTCTTCTCGAAAATTAGGATTGAAGATGATGTTTCCTTACTTATTAGACAAGGGGAAGTGCAAGAGGTGATTATTGAAACAGGAGAAAATTTGTTGAATGACGTTTCTGTAGTGGTCGAAGGTGAGACCTTAGTCGTTCGAGATGGCAATCGCTGCAATTTTGTGAGGGGTTTTGGCATTACACGAGCCATTGTTACCACTCCTGTACTTACTGAAATTAGAAATTCGAGTGAGTTTGACGTAATAGGTGAAGGTGTTTTAAATTTTCCATACTTAGAATTAATTAGCAATACTACCGGTGGAATTGAAGATTCAAGAAAAAGTGGTGATTTTACTTTAACCGTCAATTGCGAAGATTTTAGGATTGCGGCAAATGGGTTTAGCGGTTTTTACATCGACGGATTTGCAGAAAAAGCCTCCATAGGTTTTGAAGACGAAACACCTCGTTTTGAAGGTGCAGATCTCATTGTCAACGACATGAGAATCTTGCAACGAAGTGCTAACAAAATGATTGTTAACCCTCAACAAAGATTGCGTGGAGAGATTAGAGGGACAGGTGATGTGATCTCGATAAATCGACCGCCCGAAGTAGATGTAGAAGAATTTTATACAGGTCGCTTAATTTTTCAAGATTAATGTATATTTACGCCATCCAACTAACTATGAGAAATACAATTTTAATTATCGCCTTCCTATTATATGGAGGTCTTGCCATTAGTCAGGAGACATCAAAACAGCTATTTTCCTTAGAAGCCGATGCGTATTACGGAACTATTATGGAGCACAATCCAGACATAGCTCATTTAATTACGCAGCATCCAAGTGGCTTGTATTTGAGTTATAACCGGAAGACGTATGGTTTCAGAGAAGCTGAAAGAAGATACAATTATCCGGACTGGGGTTTCACTTTTGCTTATCAGGATTTCAACAATGAGGTTCTTGGTAAAAACTACGGACTTTACGCTCATATAAATTGGTATTTTCTGAATAGAAATGTGGTTTTCAGAATAGGGCAGGGTATTGCTTATAATACTAATCCTTATGATCCAGAAACCAACTTCGAGAACAATGCCTTTGGATCCAATTTCTTGAGTACAACCTTTCTTAAGTTGAACTACGTTAAAGAAAATATTTGGGACGGATTTGGACTGCACGCAGGGGTTACGTTGATTCATTATAGTAATGCTAACTTCGAAGCACCCAACAACAGTACAAACACCTGGGCCTTCAATGTGGGAGCCAGTTATTTATTCGATCATGAAAATCAACCGGATTATGTCGATGTTGATGATCCGCCGAGTAGCAGTCACGCCGAGAAGATAAAATTCAACTTTGCATTTAGAACAGGGTATAACGAAAGTGATGTGGTGGGCTCCGGCCAGTTTCCCTTCTATGTGGCATCTGCCTTTGCCGATAAGCGCTTGAATTATAAAAGTACAGTTCAACTGGGTGTTGATTATTTCGATTCTAAATTTTTAGAAGAATTTATTAAGTATCGTGCAATTGCATTCCCGGAAGAAAACTTATCGGCTAATAATGATTATCGCCGAGTGGGTGTATTTATTGGACACGAATTGAGATTTTATAAAACTGCGTTTGTATCACAATTGGGATACTATGTGTATTGGCCCTACGAATTTGAGAACAGACATTACAACCGTTTAGGGTTGAAGAGATATTTTTATCAGGACCGGATTTTTGCTGTGATCACCGTAAAGGCGCATTGGGCAAAAGCCGAAGCAGTAGAATTTGGAGTGGGGGTAAGATTATGGTAAGCAACAAGAGAATAATGAGAAAAGCAGTAACATTTTTAAGTGGTCTCTTCATGGTAATGGTGCTATGGAGTTGTGATTCTGAAAACGGCTTAAATTGTTTTCAGGCCGCTGGGGATATAATTCAGGAGGATTTTAATGTGGCCCCTTTTCAGAAAATATTAGTGAGACAAAGAGTTCAATTATTTATTTCTGAAGGACCCACTCAACGAGTGGTGGTGGAAACCGGTGCTAACTTATTGAACGATATCGTCGTGGAAGTTCTCGACAATACATTAGTCGTAAAAAATGATAATGGATGCAATATTGTTCGAGACTATGGTTTGACAAAAGTGTATGTCACTTCACCCAATATCTCTCAAATTAGAAATAGTTCCGGCTTGGCGGTTGAAAGTATTGGTCCTTTAACCTACCCCGAACTAGAGCTCATTTCCGAAGATCAAGAAAATGAAGACGAGTTTCATATTGACGGTGATTTCAGAATACATTTTGAAGGTGGCGAATTGCGATTAATCGCTAGCGGACTTTCAAATTTCTATCTAAATGGTACTGCGGAAACCGGGAGTTTTGAATTATACGATGGCGATAGTCGGGTAGAGGCTGCCGATTTATTCGTGAAAGATTTAAATATCTTCCATCGAAGTACACAAACCATGTTTATTCATCCAACCGAATCCTTAACAGGAGAAATTAGAGGGTTGGGAGATGTAATCTCCTTTAATCGGCCCTTAATTGTTTTGGTTGATGAATACTTTACCGGGAAGCTTATTTTTCAGGACTAGTCAATTCCACGAACAACTTTTCTAAAGTCGTATTCTTTTGATGCAATTGTAGGATTTTAAGTCCGTTGTCATGCGCAAAATCGAAAACTTTTCCGCGCATATCTTCTTTTGTTGAAAAGTAGAGCTGATAGATAAAACCATGGGTGTTTTCAACCTTTGTTACTTTGTCAATTTTCTGTAGCGCTACCTCTTCTACTCTATAATCGAACTCAACTTCCACAATTTGTTCTTTACTATCGCTCAATTCTTTGAGTGCCTTATCCAACACAATTTCACCTTTATTGATAATGATCACACGATCGCAAATGGCTTCCACCTCTTGCATAATATGAGTAGAAAGTAATACGGTTTTAGCTTTCCCAACATTTTTTATAAGCTCTCTAATTTCGATTAGTTGATTAGGGTCCAATCCTGTAGTAGGTTCATCGAGGATCAATACTTCGGGGTCATGGAGCAGCGCATTCGCCAATCCTACTCTCTGGCGGTACCCTTTAGATAGTTGTTCGATCTTTTTATGAGCCTCTGGAGTGAGTCCGGTTTGTTCTATTACTTCTTCCAAACCTTCTTTTGGTACCTTATACACTTCGGCATTGAATGACAAATACTCCCGTACGAACATATCTAAATACAAGGGGTTGTGTTCTGGCAGATAACCTACACACTTTTGAACCTTGCTTTCGGCATCGATAACCGAATGACCATTTACATCTGCATCACCTTCCGAAGCATTTAAAAAAGTGGTGAGTATTTTCATCAAAGTTGACTTTCCGGCTCCATTGGGACCCAAAAATCCAACAATTTCTCCTTTCTTTATGGAAAAAGAGATATTATTTAAAGCCTTTTGCTGGCCGTAATTTTTAGAAATATTTGAAACTTCTATCGACATAATTAAAGGATGTAAAGCTAAGCATTTAAAAAAACGCAAAAAACATTTTGTTGTTTTAAAGTAATGTGTACTTTAGCATTAACAATTTGAAACGATGAAGCAATTTTTTACATACTTCAACTTTTGGTTTTTCTATTTTAATAGGAATCCCGGGGCGAATATGTAATTGATTGTAATAATTATATAATGAGAAACCCGGATTGATTTTCCGGGTTTTTTATTTTTTTAAACTAATGAATTATGAAAATTGCGATACAGGGAATTGAAGGATCTTTCCACGACGAAGCGGTTCAAGCTTTATTTCCGAATCAGGAAGTGGATTTAGTCAAATGCGAGTCATTTGATGCGGTAACTCAAAGTATTAAAAATAACAAAGCCGACTTTGGTGTCATGGCAATAGAGAACACCATTGCCGGTTCAATTTTGCCAAATTACAACTTGGTAGAAGCGGGAGACTTTGAAATTTTTGATGAGGTGTTTCTAAATATCCAAATGTATTTGATGTCCCTGGAGAGTGAGTCTATCATCGATATTTTCGAGGTGCATTCCCATCCTGTCGCGCTATTACAGTGTAAAGATTATCTTCGGAAATTTCCACCTCAATTTAAGGTAATTGAAGGTAAGGATACGGCTAGCGAGGCCAAACGAATTCGTGAAAACAATATTACCGGTGTTGCTGCGATTGCAGGTAAGCAAGTAGCCGAAAGATACAATCTCAAAATTTTGGATAGCAATATTCAGGATATAAAGGAGAATCAGACGCGATTTGTTCTCATCGGGAAAAGAGGTGCTACCCTAAACAAGAAACAACCCAACAAAGCCACTGTGCGTTTTGTCTTAGGAAGTGAAGTAGGGACTCTTAGTAATGCACTTCAAATCATGGCGAGTCATAACATTAACCTTACCAAAATTCAATCATTACCGGTTTTGGGCACTCCTTGGAAATATGCCTTTTTTGTGGATTTGACTTTTCAAGATCCTAAAAACTTATCGGATGCCGTCGATTTATTACAAGATGCTGTGAAGGAGTTTAAAATATTAGGAATGTACACTCAAAATCGAGAGAATGTTCCAAGTGAACTAACAAACGTACTATTAAATGGAGAATAAGAAAGAACTACGCACTTGGTTAGATAACATGAAATTGGCACATCCTCTGGTGATTGCGGGTCCGTGTAGTGCAGAAACAGAAGAACAAGTACTAAAAATTGCACATCAATTAAAGGATACCGACGCCACTGTGTTACGTGCCGGAATTTGGAAACCTAGAACTAGACCCGGAAATTTCGAGGGAGTAGGGGCATTGGGTCTCAAATGGATGCAGCGTGCTAAAGAAGAAACAGGTATGTTATTAACCACCGAAGTGGCCAATGCAAATCATGTAGAACATGCGCTAAAACACGATATCGATATTCTATGGATTGGTGCAAGGACTACGGTTTCTCCATTTATAGTTCAAGAAATAGCAGATGCCTTAAAAGGAACCGATAAACCGGTTCTTATCAAAAATCCGGTGAACCCCGACCTTTCTTTGTGGTTAGGAGCCGTTGAGCGATTTCATTCGGCCGATGTCAAAAATCTAGGTGTGATTCACAGAGGATTCTCTACCTACGAGAAAACCAGATACCGTAACAATCCCGAATGGCAAATCGCTATCGATCTACAAAATCGCTTCCCGGATCTCCCGTTAATTCTGGATCCTTCTCACATAGCTGGAAGACGAGACATCATTTTTGATTTGTGTCAAACTGCATTAGATCTCAATTACGACGGACTTATGGTTGAGACACATTACGATCCCGACAATGCCTGGAGCGATGCCAAGCAGCAAATTAAACCGGAAGTTTTAGATCAAATGACAGTCGATTTAAAAATTAGAGAAGAAGAAAGTGAAGCAGTCGAATTTCAGAATAAATTATCCACCGCTAGAACTAAAATCGATGTGATCGATCATCAGCTCATTGAGATGTTGGGTAAGAGAATGAAAATTAGTGATGACATTGGAAGGTTGAAGAAAGCCAATAATGTCGCTGTCCTGCAAACCAAGCGCTGGAACGAAATATTGGGCAAAATGATTCTTCAAGGAGAAGACCAAAACTTAAGTGAAGAATTTATCTTAAAGGTTTTCAAGGCAATACATCAGGAGTCTATCAATCATCAAGAAATAGTGTATAAAAAATAATTGGGAAAGGGTAAGATTTGGTTTCCGGTTGGCATTTCTGTTACAAAATCCCTTTTTAGAAACACCTAAAAACTCTTAGGGCGAAATACGAAGACTGACAGTTGCTATTGCGCTCAAAAATTTACAATTGTAGGCTTTTCTTTGAATCACCCCTTTTGTATGCAAAAGTGGTTATTTTTGTTTTTCTGAAACACTCTATGAAAGGAACCGTATATAAATCGACAGGAAGTTGGTATTTGGTGAAAGCTGAAAACGGAACCTTTTTTCAATGCCGTATTAAAGGGAAGTTCAGAATTGATGATATAAAAAGTACAAATCCTGTGGCTGTAGGTGACCATGTGTATTTTGAAGTCGAAACAAAGGGAGATGAAACGGTAGGTATTATCAACCAAATTGACGAACGGGAGAATTATATTGTTCGAAAAAGTGTGAATCTATCCAAGCAAACTCACATCATTGCGGCCAATATCGATATTGCGTTTTTACTAGTCACGATAAAAAACCCTGTAACCTTCCCCGCTTTTATTGATCGTTTTTTGGTGACTGCAGAAGCATACGACATCAAGGCTGTATTGCTTTTCAATAAAATTGATACTTATTCTGATGATGAATTGGTAGAAGTCAAATATTTGGCTGCCCTTTACAGGAAGATTGGTTACAAATGTATTGGTATTTCTGCAAAGACAGGAAAAAACCTGGAGAAGATTAAAGCCTTAATGAAAAACAAAGTTTCTATGTTTTCGGGACATAGCGGTGTGGGAAAATCTACCCTCATCAATTCATTAGAGCCGGGTTTAAATTTAAAGACTTCTGAAATAAGCGTGCAACATCAACAAGGTCAGCACACCACTACTTTCGCCGAAATGTTTGATCTTAGTTTTGATGCTCAGATTATTGATACCCCGGGAATTAGAGGTTTTGGTTTGGTTCAAATGGATAAGGAAGAGGTGGGGGATTATTTCCCCGAATTTTTCCGCTTAAAGTCGGAATGCAAGTTCAATAATTGCCTTCACATCGAAGAACCAAAGTGCGCCGTGAAAGAAGCATTGGAGAATGAAGAAATCGCCTGGTCGAGGTACAAGAGTTATCTTCAGATCCTTGAAGGAGAGGAAGAACATTTCAGAAAAGATAATTACAGCCAAGAATGAGAGCTTTAATCCAACGGGTAAGTAGTGCGACTGTGACGGTCGAATCTGATAAAGTGTCGAAAATAGGAAAGGGACTCCTAATTTTACTTGGAATCGAAAATGAAGATACTCAGGAAGACATAGATTGGCTTGCAGCAAAGATTGCGAAACTGCGTATTTTTGGTGATGAAAACGATGCGATGAATCTTTCGCTTGTCGATGTAGGTGGCGATGCCATTGTGGTAAGTCAGTTTAC
>JABDKT010000245.1 GCA_013002065.1 Flavobacteriaceae bacterium | reverse complement strand
CAATAACATTGTGATCGCCACCGATGCCGATGTGGACGGGATGCATATTCGATTGCTGCTTATCACTTTCTTTCTACAGTTTTTTCCTGAATTGATCAAAGAAGGACATCTTTACATATTACAAACTCCTTTGTTTAGGGTGAGGAATAAAAAAGAAACGATTTATTGTTATTCTGAAGAGGAGCGTGTCAACGCCATAGAAAAACTAAAGCCCAAACCTGAAATTACACGATTTAAGGGGCTTGGAGAAATTTCACCCGATGAGTTTAAACATTTTATAGGAGAAGACATACGACTAGATCCTGTCATGCTCGATAAAGCAATGAGCATCGAAGAATTACTGAAATTCTATATGGGGAAAAATACACCCGACCGACAGGAATTCATTATAAATAACCTTAAAGTTGAATTGGATAAAGTTGAGGAATAATCAATGAGTGAAGATAACCAAAAGGAAGAGGAGCTTAACCAAAACGGGGAGGAATTCAACTCAGATACAGAGGATACATCGGGAGACACCATAAAAAGGGTCACTGGAATGTATCGCGACTGGTTTCTTGATTATGCCAGCTATGTGATTCTGGAAAGAGCCGTTCCTGCCATTGAAGATGGTTTTAAACCCGTACAGCGTCGTATCATGCACTCCATGAAGGATCTGGACGACGGTCGCTATAATAAAGTGGCAAACATCGTAGGTCATACCATGCAATACCATCCACATGGAGACGCGAGTATTGCCGATGCCATGGTACAGATAGGTCAAAAAGACTTGTTGATCGACACCCAAGGGAACTGGGGAAATATACTTACCGGCGATCGTGCAGCGGCTTCACGATATATCGAAGCCAGACTATCTAAATTCGCTTTGGACGTCGTCTATAACCCTAAAATTACTCATTGGCAAGCCTCCTACGACGGAAGAAAGAAAGAACCCATCAATTTACCGGTGATGTTCCCATTGCTTTTAGCACAAGGGGCAGAGGGAATTGCCGTAGGTCTTTCCACCAAAGTTTTACCACATAATTTTATAGAGCTCATCGATGCGTCTATTAAACATTTACAAGGAAAGCGTTTTCAGATTTTACCCGATTTTCCAACCGGGGGAATCATGGATGCGACTAATTATAATGACGGACTTAGGGGCGGGAAGATTCGAAGTCGGGCGCGGATAAATCAGCAGGACAAGAATACCTTGATCATTACCGAAGTTCCTTTCGGTACAACTACCTCCAGCTTAATCGATTCTATACTCAAGGCAAACGATAAGGGGAAAATTAAAATTAAGAAGATTGAAGACAACACAGCAGCCGATGTTGAAATTCTAATTCATTTACCAAGTGGTATTTCACCCGATAAGACAATCGATGCCCTGTATGCATTCACTAGTTGTGAGACTTCTATTTCGCCATTAGGTTGTGTAATTGAGGATAACAAACCATTGTTTATTGGTGTTACTGAAATGCTTAAAAGATCGACAGATCGCACAGTAGCGTTGCTGAAAAGCGAGTTGGAAATCCAATTAAACGAGTTGGAGGAACAATGGCACTTCGCTTCCTTAGAAAGAATTTTTATTGAAAATAGGATTTACCGCGACATTGAAGAAGAGGAAACCTGGGAAGGAGTAATTTCTGCCATTGATAAAGGATTAAAACCGCATGTGAAGCATTTAAAGCGCGCTATCACAGAAGAAGATATTGTTCGATTAACCGAAATCCGAATCAAAAGAATATCCAAATTCGATATTGATAAAGCCCAGCAGAAAATAGACTCTTTGGAAGATCAGATAGCACAAGTGAAGCATCATCTGGACAATTTGATCGAATACGCCATCGATTATTTTAAGAGACTTAAAAAGGATTATGGTGCCGGTAAAGAGCGCAAGACAGAGATTCGAGTGTTTGACGAAATTGAAAGAACCAAGGTGGTTATTCGTAACACTAAGCTCTATGTGAATAGAGAAGAAGGATTTGTGGGAACCAGTATGCGCCGTGATGAATACGTAACCGATTGTAGCGACATAGACGATATCATCGTATTTACTCAAGAAGGTAAAATGATGGTTACGAAAGTGGATACCAAAACCTTTGTAGGTAAAGGGATTATTCATGTGGCGGTGTTTAAGAAAAAAGACACCCGCACCATCTACAATATGATTTACAAGGACGGAACCCGTGGGGCCACCTATGTAAAACGATTCGCGGTGAAAGGAGTTACCCGAGACAAAGAATACGATATCACTGCCGGGAGCAAAGGCTCTAAAGTGCTGTATTTTACTGCCAATCCGAATGGTGAGGCAGAAGTCGTGACTATTCTCTTACGGCAATCGGGCAGTATTAAAAAGCTAAAGTGGGATCTCGATTTTGCCGATATTTTGGTGAAAGGGAGAGGTTCTAAAGGGAATATTGTTACCAAATATTCGGTGAAACGCGTGGAGCTTAAAGAGAAAGGCCTTTCAACATTAAAACCACGCAAAATTTGGTTTGACGATACGGTGCAACGCTTAAATGTTGATGACAGAGGAGAATTGTTGGGTGAATTTACCAGTGAAGACCGATTGCTCATTGTGAAGCAAAATGGAACTGTCAAAACTGTAATTCCTGAGGTGACCATGCACTTCGACGACGATATGATTGTCCTGGAAAAGTGGGACCCCAAGAAACCACTTTCGGCTATTTATTGGGAAGGTGAGAAAGAGCTGTTTTATGTAAAACGTTTTTTTATCGATTCGCCCGATAAAGAAGAAACCATCATCACCGATCATCCAAAGTCATACCTGGAGCGGATATTTACCAATTACAGACCTGTTGCCGAAGTTGTATTCGTTAAGGAACGAGGGAAGGATCGCAAAGACAATCTGGAAATAGATTTAGAGTCCTTTATTTCCGTGAAAGGAATAAGTGCCATGGGGAACCAACTCACTAAAGACAAGGTTTTAGAGATCAACGAAAAGGAACCATTGCCGTATGAAGCTCCAGAGCCCACACCGGCAGAGGAGATAGAAGTAGTAGATGAGGAGAAGGTTTCTTCGGAAATTTCCGAAGAAAAGAAAAGCTCGAAAAAATCGGAAGCCAAAGATGACACCGATCCATCTTCGAATAATGACGAAGAAGGACAAATTACTTTATTCTAACACATCGCCATGAAAAATTTCTTTAATGAATTTAAAAACTTCGCCGTAAAAGGAAATATGGTGGATATGGCGATTGGAATCATCATGGGAACTGCCTTTAATAAATTGGTGAGTGTTTTGGTAAAGGAAGTGTTTAGTCCGCCCTTGCTAGTAATGACAGGGCAGCTAAACTTTTCAGAACAAAAATATGTACTGAAAGAAGCCACAGAAACCACCAAAGAAATTGCGATTGGATACGGTGCACTTATAGAAGCCACTTTGGACTTCTTAATTATTGGTCTAACGGTTTTTGTGGTGATAAAAGCGATGAATCGTTTTAAATCCAAGGCAGAAAATCCGGCCGACGAAGCCGTTGAAACACCCAAAAATATTGAGCTGCTTTCGAATATTGAACGACTTATGGAAGAGCAAAATCAATTGCTCCGAAGTGAGGATTCTTAATTGTTATTTGGCAATCGAGCCTCTTTTTATCAGGGCGTTTTCATTATTTTCAACAAACTCTTCGATCACTTTAAAGAAGTTCAAAATGTCCCTCTTTTCATTTTGACTATTAATGGTAACCAGTCGCACAAATTCCTCATTTTCAAAAGATCCATAACCCACTAACAATTCCGAATTTTCATAAAGGGTGGTACAAAGTTCTCGTGCCGGAATATCTTTGTAATTAAAACACACCGAGATGGAATCATCGTAACTGTAGAGTGTATAATCGGGATGATTTCTAATATAGTTTCTCGCGACATCGGCCAATTCAAATTGTGTATCTACTATGGCTTCCAGACCATTTGTTCCCACACTTTTCCAGAGTGTCCAGAATTTAAGGGCGTCATTTCGACGACCGCATTGTAAGGAGGTTTTACCCAAATTAAATTCGTCGTGGTCTGTTTGATACAAATAACTGGCATCGTTGGAGAATGAGTCGTATAAATGCTTTTCATCCTTGACCAAAAGCAGAGAGCAGGTCAACGGAGTTCCTATCATTTTATGAGCGTTAAAGCTAAAAGAATCCACCTTCTCTACACCATCAATTAAATGTTTATATTTTTTACTGAATAACACTGAACCACAGTAGGCACCATCCACGTGCAACCAGATGTCATACTTCATACATACGACGCTTATGGCGTTTATATCATCGAATGCACCAAGAACCGTTGTCCCGGCAGTCGCATTCACTAATACCGGACTGTAACCATTTGAAATATCTTCAATTATTGCAGATTTCAAATGCTCGACGTTCATTTTTCCTTCGGAATCCACATCGATATAACGAACTTGATCACGTCCAATCCCACAAAATGCTGCATTTTTAGGCACACTATAATGAGATTCGCTCGAAGTGTATACTGTCATTTTATTTCTCGCTCCATCATAGGGTACATTGGCGAATTTGGAATCACGCGCCATGAGCATACCCATAAAATTGGTCATAGACCCACCCGATGCAAAGGTTCCATTCGAATGTTCGTCCCAACCAATCATATCACACACTTTCCTTAATATCACTTTTTCGACACCTACTTGAGGTCCTGCCGCTTTATAAGTGTACATGCTGTTGTTCAGCATCACTGAAAGTAAATCTCCTAAAACGGCTTTATCGTTGCGACCACCGAATAACTGATTAAAAAAAGCATTGGTAGCAGTTCTAGGGGTTTTAAACACCAAATCCTGCAAAACCTCCTTTAAAGTATCCACGGTGACAGCCTCATCCTGTAAGTTGAGATCCAAGCGTTCATAAAGTTCATTGGAAGGGACAAATTCGGCCACCGGATGGCTTTGTTCGTCTTTTAATAAAGCTTCGACTATTTCATTAAACAGTTCGAGTGATTCTTTCATATTCGGTCTTTATTTTATTTTTTGAGCTGTACCCTTTTGTTTTCGGCTTTGGCCCACAATATTGTATTCAAAGTTATACGTTTCGCCTTCGGTGGTTAAGATCTTGATATGCACGGCCTTTTCTTCGGCTCGGTTCTTCGGATTGACCTTCTTTATAATATATTCACAATTATTGATCCAACGAATAGAGGAGGTGTCCGATTTCCCCCTAAAATAGTCAATTTCAATAGAATCGTTCCTCACGAAGGTCGTCGTTTCTATTTCGGTGCCAACCAAAGCTTCAAATTTAAAAGTACCCGTTTTGAAGTAGTCGCAATTGCGCTCCGGTTCATAACATGAATAAAGTGAAAAAAGGAAAAAAAGTATAGCAATTTTCGGCATTCACAGCTTTTGTGCAAATTTCAGAAAAAAATGACAAATAGATTAAGTTTCGTATGATTTAAAACTACCGTCCTTGTAAAAAATCACAATTCGCTCAATTTCTTCTCGATTTTCCGATTTTTTTAAGTGCAGCGGTGTTTCTTCGGAAATTTCCGTTTTTTCTGAAATAGAACTTGAACTCGGTGATGGAATTTCTTTTTCAAGTTTTGGAGTCGACGGAAAACTTCCACTTCCATTTAACAACCAATACAATTCTACATCGGGAAATTGTTTTAACAACTTCATCACAAATTCCAAACTGGGCTTATTTCGACCCGATAGGAGGTGGGAAATAGTAGACCTGTTGAACTCTAATTTTTCAGATAATGCAGCGGCAGATAACCCGTAGAAATCTAGGATTTTTTGAAGTCTATTCGCAAATTCTGCGCTGTTTACCATTGTAATGTTCTTTTTACGAAGTAATCGTTTACAAATGTAATTTAATAACGTATTCTGTACAATGAATAGTACACAATCAAGTCTATTTCAGTGAATTGTTAGTTTAAATAAACAATTATAAATGCCTAGAAATAAGTTAATTAAGTGTAAATAATAATTTATGTTAAAAAAATAGACCCTCTGGAGAGTGAAAAATGACTGATTTGGTTACAAATGTCCGCATAATTCGTTCATTCTCATGTTTACAATTGTAAACAAGACAATGTTTACCTTTGTCGGAGCAAGAAACTTTGAATGACAATTGAACAGTGGTATAGTGAGAATTTTGAAGACCGTTTAGCGGGTAGATATCTTCCAATTTCAAGAGTACTCTCTGTGTTAAAATCCTACGGAAATTCTTTTGAAATATTCTCAATTGGTGAATCGGAATTAGGAATCGATATCCCCTGTTGGAAAATTGGAAATGGAAAAAAGGTGGTTTTGGGATGGTCCCAAATGCACGGAAACGAGTCCACAACCACAAAAGCTTTAGTCGATTTTCTAAAATTTGTCACTAATGAAGAGTATTTTCAAGATGAAATTGAACAATTTCTTGGCAATTACACCTTTTACGTGGTTCCTGTCTTAAATCCCGACGGAGCTAAAGCCTACACCCGAGAAAACGCAAATGGTATTGACTTAAATAGAGACGCTGTGGATTTAAGTCAGTCGGAGAGCAGAGCCCTATCCGAATTATTTCAAATGGTACAACCGGAATTGTGCCTAAACTTACACGATCAACGTACTATTTATGGGCTATTAAAGAAGAATCCGGCGACCATCTCCTTTCTTTCACCGGCTGCCAATTCGCAGTTGTCGGTGACTCCAGCGCGTAAAGAGGCCATGAAAATGATCGTTGGAATGAATAAAATGCTTCAGAAAAAGATTCCGAGCTGTGTGGGACGATATGACGACTCCTTCAATCCAAACTGTGTTGGTGATACCTTTCAGGCAAAAGGAATTCCCACTATTCTATTCGAGGCAGGGCACTTTCCGAATGACTATGAGCGTGAAAAAACGCGGGAGCTTATCTTTTATGCCTATGTGGAGCTTTTTCAGATATTTCAGCAGGATGAAAAAAACTTAGATGATAGGGATTATTTCAAAATTCCGGAGAATCATAATAAAATGAGAGATGTAGTGCTGAGAAACGTAAAAATTAACAACGATCCGACGCCGGTTTCGATTGTAATTCAGTATCAAGAAGAGTTAAATGAAGGGCGTGTGGAATTTGTTCCAATTATTGAAAATATCGGCAAATTGGAAGAATATTTTGGGCATGTTGAAATTGACGTTCAGGGAGCAGAAATATTATTGAATTCTTACGAAAACGTTTTCGTTAATGAGAAAGTGTCAATAATTGTTGATAAATACGCAGAAAATCGCATATTTTTTAAATATTCCTGAATTATTCTTCACAAATTATTTTATTTTTGTCAGACTAAATAACAGCCATGGCAAAATTTAAACTTGACGAAACAGATCACCATATTCTCGACATGTTGATCGAGAATACGAGAACCCCATTTACGGATATCGCCAAAAAGCTTCAAATTTCTGCTGGAACGGTTCACGTGAGGGTTAAAAAGATGGAAGAGGCAGGAATTATTATTGGTTCTTCGCTTACTTTAGATTATAAAAAACTAGGTTATTCCTTTATAGCATATGTGGGTGTGTTTTTACAAAAGACGTCACAAACTCAATTCGTACTAGAGCGCATTAACGAAATCCCTTTTGTTACGGTGGCGCACGTAACTACGGGTAAGTTTAATATTTTCTGTAAAATTCGTGCACAGGACACCAGTCATGCTAAAGAGATCATTTACCAGATCGATGATATCGATGGAGTGACACGCACCGAGACTATGATTTCGTTAGAAGAAAGTATCAACGATAAAAAACGATTGATGCATTCTATCTTTCACGAGATATAAATGATAATAATATTTCAGAAAAACCCCTTTCTTTCGAGTTAGGGGTTTTATTTTTATAAAAACTTTTGCCATGAGTCATCAAACTCCGAACGTAACAGAAGAGTATTACGAATACTACCAACAGTATATCGATTTGGCAATCCACCGGCCGTTGGACCGCGCCTTAATCGAGGGTATGGAAGAGACCGCAGCCTTGTTTAAGTCTATTCCTGAGGAGAAACAGGAATACAGTTATGCACCAAACAAATGGACGCCCAAAGATATTCTGCTTCATATCATCGATTGCGAAAGAGTGTTTGCGCATCGTGCGCTTTGGTTTGCACGTACCGAAAATGCCGTAATTCAAGGATTTGAACAAGATGAATTCGCGAATAATTCCAAGGCGAATTCTAGAACTATGGATAGTTTACTCGAAGAATTTAAATCTGTACGTAAAGCATCAATTACTTTGTTCGAAAGTATTGCCGAAGAGGATAGACTGCGCAAGGGCGAAGCCAGCGGACATATTTTATCGGTGAGAGCTGCAGGGTATATAATCGCCGGACATGAAGTGCATCACATCAACGTAATTAAAGACAGATATCTTTAATCTTTCATCGCACTTTTATCGGGAAGATCAACTATAGGTTCGTTCAACTCATTTTCGTCATAATCGTCTTCATCAAAATTTGCCATGGAATTGACCAAACTAGAACTCACTTTTACTAAATAAATGGTGTCTTCGGTTTTTACTTCAACGGCCTCTATGTTCTCATTCCGAGCGTTTTTAAAGTAGATGATATGATGGTCATCATAGCCGTCAGGATACTTTTCCACAAGTAGCGATAGTATCTCCGGAGTTAACTTTTTAAAATCAACAATAATACGTTTCATCTTGTTTGGGGAGCGGTTAATGTTCAACTATATAAAGTTAATACAGAAATTTTAAAATTCAGAATAAAAATTAAAAGATTCGTGTATTAAATTATCGTTAACCCGACAATCTAATTTTGCCTCCGCCACATCGTTTAATAGTACAAACTGGATGTTGCCGTTGGTATTCTTTTTATCAAAGATTAACAACTTGATGATCTCGTTTATTTCTTCCTCTGAAAAAGACACTTTTCCATAATAGCCTTTGATGTGAGCGGTAAAATCTCGAAGTAAATCTTGAGGAAAGTCGAACAATTTTGAGGAAATATAATTGGCCAACACCATGCCAATGGCGATGGCTTCACCATGCAGTAATTCTTGCTTACTCGAGGTTTGAAGACAAAAAGATTCGATCGCATGACCCAGCGTATGCCCATAATTGAGGGTTTTTCTCAATCCTTGTTCGAAAGGATCTTCTGTAATCACTGTGTTTTTTATTTCAATCGATTCCCAAACCAATTCTTTTAATTCCTCTTCATTCGTTGCGTCCATCTCCATGACTCTTTGCAAATAAGCTGAAGAATGAATGAGCCCGTGTTTCAACATTTCGGCTACCCCCGATTTAAAATGAGCAGGAGGGAGAGTATTCAGAAAGGCAGTGTCCACTATCACGGCCTTCGGATTTTTAATTATCCCGATCTGATTTTTAAGTGCTCCAAGATCCACGCCGTTCTTTCCGCCCACCGAGGCATCTACCATGGCAAGTAATGAGGTAGGGACGTTAATGAATTCGATACCGCGCTGAAAAGTACAGGCGACAAATCCACCAAGATCGGTCACCACGCCACCGCCTACATTAATGAGTAGACTTTTACGATCGGCGCCTAATTGAGATAATTGTTCCCAAAGGATCATACAACTGTCAATGTTCTTATTCGATTCTCCCGGAACCATGGTCATTTCGACCAACTTTTCACCAAAGTTGGTGTTGGTTCTGATATGAGAAAGGCAATGTTTTTGTGTATTTGTGTCGGTTAGCACAAATATTTTAGAAGGGTTCAACTTATCCACTATAGAATTCAGCTCCTTCCAAGCTTCATCATTTCCGAATACTGAACCACGTTCTTTGATTATTTTTTTCATACGGGATAAAAATACTGCCTTTTGAGATTCCAAATCTAATTATATTTGTTCTATAATTATTGCAATGCCTTCAAAACCTATTTTCGACAATACCGAGATCGCTTTTAAACTGAAAAGCGATGCACAATTGGAAAGGGCGTATTTCCTTTTCAAAATGATTTCAAAAGAACCTTTAGTTAGAATTGGAACTGCAGTGACTAAGTTTGCCTTGAATGTGAACCTTCCGGTCGAAGGGCTTATTCGCTCAACAGTCTTTGATCATTTCTGTGGAGGCGTCAATGAGGATGACTGTTTGCCGGTGGTGGCCGATTTGATGAAGGCGAAAGTATATTCGGTGTTGGACTATTCGGTAGAAGGGAAGGAGGAAGAATCTCAGTTTGACAGTACGTTGGAAATGGTGATACAGCTAACTCACTTCGCCAAGGAAAAGGATGCCATGCCGTTTGCAGTTTTTAAACCAACGGGATTTGGTCGTTTTAAAATCTGGCAAAAAATCACTGAAAAGGAACCTTTAACTTCCGAAGAGGAACAAGAATGGCAACGTATTGTAGCTCGATACGATAGGATTTGTAGCCTCGCCAAAGAATTCGACATTGTTCTACTCATCGACGCCGAAGAATCGTGGATGCAGGATGCCGCCGACGAACTCTGCGAGAAAATGATGGAAAAATACAATACCGAAAAGCCGGTGGTGTTTAATACCCTTCAATGTTATCGCTGGGACCGCTTGGATTATCTAAAAAGCGCACTTACGCGAGCCAAAGAAAAGGGTTACAAGCTTGGATATAAAGTGGTGCGTGGTGCATACATGGAAAAGGAAAATGAGCGTGCCGAAGAGAACGGATATCCAACTCCTATCTGCGCTTCAAAGCAAGCCACCGATGACAACTTCAATGAGGTGATGCGGTATATCTTTGATCATTTAGATGATGTTTCCTTGTTTCTGGGAACTCATAACGAAGAGAGTAGTTATTTGGCGATGGATATAATAGATTCCAAAGAAATTGCCAAAGATGATTTTAGAGTGTGGTTCGGACAACTTTACGGTATGAGTGATCATATTAGCTATAATCTTGCCGAAGCAGGCTACAACGTGGCCAAATACATTCCTTTTGGGCCTGTTAAGGATGTAATGCCCTATCTCATACGCCGAGCAGAGGAAAACACCTCTGTCGCCGGACAAACGAGTAGAGAGTTGGATTTAATCAATCGAGAACGAAAGCGACGCGATATTTAATTATTGAGTAAGAACTCTCACGGCTAGCTCTTCACGGCCAATTTGATGCAATCGTATCACTTTTTGCTCTAATCGCTCATTGGGCTTTCCGTAGTTGTAATAAACCGTACATTTCAAGAAAGTGGGTGCCGTATTTCCTTTGGTTCGATTTCCAAGATATTTCACGTTGATGAGCCATTGTCCTTTGTCACCGCCGTCGATTTCAAACTCTTCCTGATTGTAACCGTTCAGCAATTCGTCCTGAATACGCTTCTCATCTTTGGAATTATGCTCCCAGGTGAAAAATCGCTTCGACGGATTCACAAACTGAAGCTCAAATTCTCCATCGGTGTTGCTCCAATCAAAAATAATTCGGGCATCCAATGCGGGTGCTGTTAAATGCTGAACCTTTAATTTGCTCAAATCAAGCTTCGCCTTGTGTTTGCCTACCAAGTGCCTAATTTCATTATCGGCTATCTTTTGTAATGCTGAAAAATCTAAATTCGGATTAATACTGCCATTTTCTATACCTGCAAGAATGTCTAGTCCTAACTGAAAATCTCCGTTTGCGACATAAGCCAAGGCTAGATCGAGATAGGATTGAGTGCGTTGTGGAAATTTTTCGAACTGAGCATTGGCTGCATCCAACGCAAGAGAATAGTTTCCTTGTGCCATAGCTTTTAAATACAATCCTCGAAGGCTGGCCACCGTACTTTCGTCTCGCTCAATAAGGTTATAGGCAATTTGATTCGCCAGTGAATTATTGGTTTTTCTGAAATAGTCTGAAACATCAATTAAATAGGCCTCGTCACCCCAAAAGCGTTCACGCTGTTCCAAGTATAAGTCGTAAGCCTCCTGAACAGTATTTTGTGTTTTCAATTGTGTGAGATAAGCGGTTTCAAAAGTTTGAGAGCTGGGCAATACCTTCCCATCATAGATATTGTCTTTTAATTTTCCATCGTCTGTTTCATCTGCCGCAGCGCGAGACGCTGCTAATTTGGTGGTTATGAGAATTACACCGCCGGATCCTTCCGAACCATAACGGTTGGTCGCTGCGTAGCCTTTTAAAACTTCGACTTCGGCAATATTATTTGGGTCGATGAAGTCGGTGAGTTGCAGTCCGCCGGTCACTCTTCCTCCCGAATTAGACCTGGCCACCGGAGCGCCGTCGATAATGATAAGTGCATAATTATTTCCGAAGATAGAGTTGGTGCCTCGAACCACCGACTGACTCAAATCCTGACCGGTACCTCTTGAAACTCCCGAGAATTTCCCTTCCGTCGCATCGGAAACATTGCTTTGTATGGTATTGATATCTTCCTCCCCAATCTTTGAAGTCGCAAATCCCTGCATGCGTTTGTCTGCGATTACACCACCCACAATTGCTTTTTTCTCGGGGTCACGTTTTTTGTCCTCGGTTACCACTACTTGGTCCAATTCTATTCCTCCCGACTTGATAAAGACATTCACGGTATTGTTTTCGTCCAGGACTTTTTCCACGGGTGCGAGAGCACC
>JABDKT010000229.1 GCA_013002065.1 Flavobacteriaceae bacterium | reverse complement strand
TTCATAAGAAAACCACATAAGCCCTTTAAAAATATCGATCTTTTGGCAGTTGGCTTTTCCTTTTTCTGTCAATAGTTTTACATCGGTTCTAGGAAATTCTTCCAAGGCTTCTAAGTAGGTATCCAATTCGTAATTCAAGCAGCATTTCAGTTTACCACATTGGCCCGCTAGTTTTTGAGGATTCAAAGATAATTGTTGGTATCTGGCCGCCGAGGTATTCACCGATCTGAAGTCTGTGAGCCAAGTGGAACAACACAACTCCCTTCCGCAGGAACCTACACCACCCAATCGAGCGGCTTCTTGTCTAAAACCAACTTGTTTCATTTCAATTCTCGTGCTGAATGCCCGAGCAAAATCTTTGATAAGTTGTCTGAAATCGACACGCTCCTCTGCAGTGTAATAAAAGATTACTTTCGATCCGTCTCCCTGAAATTCGACATCACTAATTTTCATTTGCAAGCCTAAGGCCATTGCAATTTCTCTGGATTGTTTTTGAACCGAGTCTTCGCGACCCCTTACTTTTTGCCAGATATCAATGTCCTTTTGAGAAGCTTTTCGATAAATTTTTGGAAGGTCGTCTATATTAGGTTGCTGTTTCTTTTTCTTCATTTGAACCCTCACCAGTTCTCCGGTAAGTGTTACAATTCCAATATCGTGCCCTGGGGAGGCTTCGGTTGCGACTACATCTCCAATCGCAAGTGTTAAATTCTCTGAGTTCTTATAAAAATGTTTACGGCCGTTTTTAAATCTAACCTCAACCCCCTTAAAAGGTTCGGTATTTCCCGGCAATGTCATATTGGAAAGCCAATCGAAAACCGTTAGTTTGTTACAACCGTCACTGCCGCATGTTCCATTATTCCTGCAGCCCTTTGGTTGTCCATTCGCGCCGGTAGCACAGCTGGTACAGCCCATATTTTTATATATAAAGCTCCTTTTCAGAAGAAAAAGAGACGAAGATGAAACTTAATTTCTTTAACGAGTAAAGATACCTTATTTTCTGAAATGTAATTCCTCCGAAACTTATCGTTTATATTTCAATTTTTCGGAGCGACCTTTTTTGAAAATTTTGTTGCTATTGTGGAGCCCACTGCGCAATTTTTTCTGTTCTTCATAAGGCAAATGAATTACCTCAACACAATCGGCACTACAGCAGTTTTCCATTTTATCGGCACATTGCTCGCACTGAATAAAAAGCAAATGACAGGCTTCATTTGCACAGTTCACATGTGTATCACAAGCTTGACCGCATTGGTGGCATTGGGCAATGATATCTTCGGAAATGCGCTCGCCTCGACGATGGTCGAACACGAAATTCTTTCCAACGAATTTATTCTCCAATCCTTTGTTTTCCACCTGTCGAGCATATTCAATAATTCCGCCTTCCAACTGAAAAACATTCTTAAACCCTTTGTGTTTGTAATAGGCGCTGGCTTTTTCACAACGAATTCCGCCCGTACAATACATCACCAACTTCTTATCTTCTTTGTGATCTTTTAAATCTTCTTCAATAAGGTCTAAAGAATCCCGAAAGGTATCAACATCGGGTGTTATGGCTCCTTTAAAATGTCCTATTTCACTTTCGTAATGATTCCGCATATCTACCAAAACCGTTTCAGGGTCCTCGATAAGCTCGTTAAATTTTTCGGCATCTACATGAATCCCTTTATTGGTGACATCGAAGGTATCGTCGTTAAGGCCGTCGGCCACAATTTTATGACGCACTTTTACCTTCAGTTTGAGAAATGACTTTAAGTCGTGTTCGATGGCGATGTTTAATCTAACGTCTTTGAGAAAATAAATTCCATCCAGAAAATTTTTAAATTTTTCGAAATTTCCTGCAGGTACAGAAAGTTGGGCATTAATGCCTTCATGAGCCACATAAATTCGGCCTAAAACATCCATTTCGTCCCAGGCGATAAACAAATGATTTCGAAAAAGTTCGGGATTGCCAATCTTGGCATATTGATAAAAAGAAAGAGTGAGGCGATCTTCTCCTGCCTGCTCCAGTAATTCGGCTCTTTCTTTTGCACTTAAGGTATTGTACAGTTGCATGCTATACGTATTTAAATGAAAAGATTTGTACTACTTATTTGGGCAAAAGTACTGTTTTCTCTACTGTTAACAAAAACTACTGTTTCAAGTAATTTCCTGTTGCTGTAAACCTAAAGAAATAGTAATTTAGCTTCGACCTTCCTATTAATAAATTAAGATACATGAGTACTGAGAAAGACGCCAAATTAAAAGCTTTAAAGCTTACGTTAGACAAATTAGACAAGACCTACGGTAAGGGAACCGTCATGAAAATGGGGGATACTGCCGTTCAGGAAGTTGAGGTAATTCCAACCGGATCCTTAGGATTGGATTTAGCCTTAGGAGTGGGAGGTTATCCTAGAGGAAGAGTAGTTGAAATTTATGGTCCTGAATCTTCAGGAAAAACCACACTTACGCTACATGCCATCGCCGAAGCACAGAAAAATGGAGGCATAGCCGCCTTTATTGATGCAGAGCACGCCTTTGATCGCTATTATGCCGAAAAATTAGGAGTGGATATTGAAAACCTTATTATTTCACAACCCGATAATGGGGAACAGGCATTGGAAATTGCAGACAATCTTATTCGAAGTGGAGCCATCGATATTATTATCATCGACTCGGTGGCTGCTTTAACGCCAAAAAGTGAGATTGAAGGAGAAATGGGAGATAGTAAAATGGGGTTACATGCCCGATTAATGTCTCAAGCTTTGAGAAAACTTACCGGATCCATTAGCAAGACGAATTGTACTGTTGTTTTCATTAACCAATTGCGTGAAAAGATTGGTGTAATGTTTGGAAACCCGGAAACCACTACGGGTGGAAATGCTCTAAAATTTTATGCTTCTGTTAGATTGGATATTCGAAGATCGACTCAGATTAAGAATAGCAATAGCGATGTTTTGGGGAATAAAACCCGGGTGAAAATCGTAAAAAATAAAGTAGCTCCTCCATTTAAAACTGCCGAGTTCGACATAATGTACGGATTAGGTATCTCCAAGGTTGGTGAAATTATTGATTTGGGTGTTGATTATGAAATCATCAAAAAAAGTGGATCATGGTTTAGCTACGATGACACTAAATTGGGACAAGGACGTGATGCTGTAAAATCACTGCTTTTAGACAACCCTGAATTAATGGATGAATTGGAGCAAAAAATTAAAGAAGCCATTGCCGCAGTAGCTGTATAAGTTTTTTTTAACTCCACGCAACCCTTTATAAACTAAGGTATCTACAAATTGTAGAAACTTGGGTTATATGGTTGCCTACTTTTTTTAGTAGATTATTGCAAAAACACGCCAGCCATATTTGATTTTACAAGAGCTCATAATAGAATGTAAGAAACAAAACCCCAAGGCTCAAGAAGCCTTGTATAGAAAGTATTCGGGAGTTTTGTTCGGGATTTGCTTAAAGTATTCCCCAAATAAGGCAGAAGCTGAAGACAATTTGCAGGATGCCTTTCTTACCATATTTAAGCGAATAGATCAATACCAAGGAAAAGGTTCTTTTGAAGGTTGGATAAAACGAATTGCAGTCAATACGGCGCTGCAGAAATACAGAAAAAAGAAAGTTTTTGATATTTCGAATGAGCAGCAAATTGAAGACACCCATGTTGAAGTTGAAAACACCGCAGTTCCCCTGGATTATTTACTAGGAATTATTCAGGAATTACCGGATCGGTATCGGTTGGTGTTTAACCTATATGTTTTGGACGGTTATACCCATAAAGAGATCGCAGAAATGTTAGGAATCTCGGATGGAACGTCTAAATCTAATTTGGCAAGAGCCAGAATGATACTCAAAACGAAGGTGGAAACCTTTCAGAATAAAGAAAACGAAACTTGAATCTAAATAAAACTCACGTTTGTGAGATCCCATGAAAGAAAAAAAGCACATAGACGAGCTTTTTAAAGGGCAACTTCAAAACTTTGAAGCGACTCCTTCTCCCGATGTTTGGGCTGGTATTCAATCCAAACTCAAAAAGGATAAGGACGATCGCAAAGTGCTCCCTTTATGGTGGAAATTAGGTGGTGTGGCAGCCTTACTTGCATTATTGCTTACTACCGGCAATTTTATCTTTCAACCTTTCGCCACAGATTCCAATACCGAAATAGTTTCTGAAGAAGATCCGGAAGCTAATATCAAAGACGAGTCAACCACCGAATTGACCCAAGAGGATATTTCAGATGATAAAGATGCTTCGGAAGAAGATAATAATGAGTTGATCCAAAATACTGAAATCGCCAATGACAAGAGCGAAGAAGTAATTGAAGAGTCCCTTCAGAATAATGAAAGTTTGAATAAACCTTCAGAATCGCTAAAAGATCAAGTGATCAATAGAGAAAAATCCAAAATGGATGCGGTTGCTGTTTCTTCGGAAAAGGTCGATAATGAAACAAAGAAGATTAATCCGCTTATCGAGAAGGACACCAAAATCAACAATGCCGAGGTAAAAGATGCTGTGGCTATTACCGAAGAGACCAATAAAGCAGTAAAAAATGTTGAAAAGGTTACTTCTGAAAAGGTCGATACCGAAACAAAGGAGACTAATCCATTAATCAAAAAAGAAATTTCAGAAGAAGTTATTTCGGAAACCAAAGAGGCGGTCGCTAACGAAAATACTACAAACGAAAAAGTAGAAAAGGATATTTCCGAAGAAATTAAAACGGAAAACAAAAAATCCATTTTCGATGCCATCGAAGAAGATAAAGAAGCGGAAGTCGCAAAATTGGATGTGCCTAAAAGTCAGAGTTGGGAAGTGACTCCTAATTTTGGACCGGTATTTTACAATAGCATAGATGGTGGTTCTTCCATAGACCCCGCCTTTGCCGATAACACTCAAACGGGTGATGTCAACTTTAGTTATGGAGTGCAGGTGAGTTATAATATTAGCGAAAAAGTGAGTGTACGTTCCGGGGTTAATAACGTCAATTTAGGATATACCACTGGCGGTGTAGAATTGGCAACAGGTCCTGTAGATGTCGCTTTAAAAAGTATAGATTACGGTGGGAAAAATAATGTATTAAGTGCTTTCGATAAAGGAACACTTAACAACTTACCGCCGCCTACAGAGGGAAATCCATTTTCAAATTTAAATCCGAAGTCAACCAGCGGCAATGCCGAATTAACGCAGAACTTGTCCTATTTCGAAGTTCCGCTTGAATTGAATTACGCTTTACTGAACAACCGCTTCGGAATTAATATGATTGGTGGATTTAGTACTCTGTTTTTAGGAAGCAATGAAGTTTCGGTACGTGATGGAGACTTCCAAGAAGTTTTAGGAGAGGCCAATAACTTGAATTCGGTGAGTTTTTCAACGAATGTAGGTTTGGGCTTCAACTACAAAATAAGTAAAAGATTAAAGTTTAATATTGAGCCTATGTTTAAGTACCAGCTTAATCCGTACTCAGATTCGTCTGTAAACTTTAGACCTTATTATTTAGGGGTTTATAGTGGATTAAGTTTTAAGTTTTAGGTTAGTTTTTTAGTTGGTTAGGTTTGGAGATTATACCAAACAATGATGTTAAAAACCGCTTCTTTCGCCAGGAAGCGGTTTTTTTATAGACTCGGATTTTGTAGTTCATTAAAAATAATTTCCCGGGTTTGGTCCTTCAGCATTTTTTTGTCCTCTAGCTCCAATATTCCGGTAGGAATAATTTCATGTACTTTAACCCGCATCACTCCCGGACTTCCACTAAAAAAAGTATAAGAAAATCGTTTTTTGTTATCGTGAAAAGTCATTGGAGCAATAGGAATTCGATGCTCTATAGCTAATCTAAAAGCTCCATCTTTGAATTCGTCCAGCACTATACTTTCGTCTTCGGGCACTCCTCCTTCAGGAAATATACATACTCCCAAGCCCTGTTGCAGTCGCTTTTGTGCCTCCACAAACACATTGTGTCGGCTTCGCTGATTACTTCGATCTACCAAAATACAGGTGCGTTTATAGAAAAATCCGAAGAGCGGGATTTTGGCTAACTCCATTTTCCCGACGAACACAAAAGGATTCCTTACCACGTGAAGCATAAGCATGATATCGGCCATTGAGGTATGATTGGAAACAAACATATAACTCTTGCCTTTCTCAAATTTTACGTCTCTTTTTATCTTCGGATAAAAGCCCATTCCCATGAGTATAAGTCTTGCCCAAAAGCGAGCTAGCCTGAAAAAAAACGGATACCAACTTTCTTTTGAAATACTTACAATTAAAATAGGGAACAACACTATGATAGGAACCGTCACCAAAATGTAAAACCAGATGCGGTAAAACAAATGAAATATGTGCGAGAATATTTTCATTGACTCCCAAAAATACACATTTGGAACCATCATATACCTCAAAAAAATTACCTTTGCCAAAAATTAATTTCATGTCCCGCATACTTACAGGTATTCAAAGCACAGGCACTCCACATTTGGGAAATTTATTAGGTGCGATCATTCCGGCCATTGAAATGGCAAACGACCCATCCAACGATTCGTTTTTATTTATAGCCGACATGCATTCACTCACCCAAATAAAAGAGGCTGAAACCTTAAAGTTTAATACTTATAGTACTGCAGCAACCTGGTTGGCCTTCGGATTGGACATCGAAAAGACTGCCTTTTACAGACAAAGCGATATTCCGCAAGTAACAGAACTATCGTGGTATCTAAGTTGTTTCTTTCCTTATCAAAGGCTTACCCTAGCTCATTCTTTTAAAGATAAGGCCGATCGATTGGAAGATGTAAATGCTGGGCTATTTACCTATCCCATGTTAATGGCGGCCGATATACTCCTATACGACGCGAATATCGTCCCAGTTGGGAAGGATCAATTACAACATTTGGAAATGACTCGCGATGTAGCTTCACGTTTTCACGCCAAAATGGGCGAGACTTTTGTATTGCCAGATGCTAAGATTCATGAAAATACCATGCTTATCCCGGGAACCGACGGAGCCAAAATGAGCAAGTCAAAAGACAACGTCATCGATATCTTTTTACCCGATAAGAAACTTCGGAAGCAAGTAATGGGAATTCAAACCGACAGCACACCGTTGGAAGAACCAAAGAATCCTGATACCTGTAATGTTTTTGCACTTTATCAATTGTTAGCTACCAAAGAACAAATTGAAGAAATGCGTGGAAATTATGAAAGAGGCGGTTATGGTTATGGACATGCAAAGCAAGCCTTATTCGAATGCATTATCGAGCGCTTTTCCACAGAAAGAGAGCGCTACAACCATTATATGGAAAACCTGACCGAAGTGGAAGATGCCCTTAAAATTGGAGCAGAAAAAGCGAAAATTGTCGCAGACGAGGTATTGAATCGCGTTCGATCCAAAGTGGGTTATTAGTGTAACGAAAACTGTTTCCCGGGTAAGGGTAGAATTAAGCCCATAAGCTCCATTTCTAAAAGCGTTGACGCTACTTTATAAGCCGGCAAATTACATTCTAAAGCAATTAAATCAAGGTGCTTTTTATCATGCTCTTTTAAATAGTGGTAGATTTTATGTTGTTCTTCGGAAAGATCCTTAAATAACTCCAATTGTCTTGTTGGTTTTCGATCATGATTTAAATCCCAGCCAAGAATATAAATTAAATCGGCGGCCGAAGTAAGCAAATGAGCCTGTTGAGATTTAATCAAATTGTTGCACCCTATGCTTTGTTTGTCGGTTGAACGCCCCGGCACGGCGAATACATCCCGATTGTATGAGTTGGCGATATCGGCGGTTACCAAACTTCCTCCCTTCTCGGCAGATTCGATGACGATAGTGGCCTCAGTCATTCCGGCGATGATGCGATTGCGTTTCAAAAAATTGTTTCGATCGAAAGGATCATCACTCCAAAATTCGGTAAGAAATCCGCCATGATTTTCGATAGCTTCCACATACCTTCGATGGTTTCGGGGATAAATTTCATTAAAACCATGGGCCAGACAACCAATGGTTTGAAGTCTTCTATTCACCGCTGCTAATTGTGCGGTGATATCCACTCCATATGCAAATCCTGAGACAATGATGGGGTTCAACGGACTTATTTCTTCAATAAATCTTTCACAAAATTTCACGCCATAGGAAGTCACTCTTCTGGTCCCGACTATACTTAGAATTTTTCTGTTGTTGAGATTGATATTCCCTTTACTGAAGATTAAAATGGGGCCGTCAACACATTGCTTCAATCTTTCAGGATAGGTCGCAGCTTTAAAATAGTGGCAGTCGATTTTTTGTTCTTCGATAAATCGAATTTCATCTTCAGCAACTTTTAGCAAAACCTTGGAATCTAAGCCGTTAAGTCTGGAGCCTCCAATTCCTTCAATCTTTAAAAGGTTGGACTTTTTTTCTTTAAAAATTCCTTCGGCCGAACCCACAGCATAGATTAATTTTTTAGCCAATGTATCTCCTAATCCTGCACAGCGCTGTAACGCCAAGGTGTAAAGCAATTCTTGTTTGGAAAGCATAGTAAAAGTAATGCGGGAAGGAATTTAAAAATACAATTTTTTCGGTTGTTGATAAGTTCGTCTTATATCTATTGAATGCTGAAGAAAAAAAAATTAAGTTTGTTTTGATGCAGTTGTCCACTTATATAAAAGACTTATTATACCGATACGAATGTGTGATCATTCCCGGTTTTGGTGCGTTTTTAACTCAAAACGAATCGGCTAGAATTGATACCGAAACCGAAACTTTCTATCCTCCGGGGAAATCTGTTTCATTTAATCGACAGTTGCAAACCAATGACGGTATTCTTGCCAACTATGTGGCAGCAGTAGAATCTTGTCCTTATGAAATTGCGCTTCAAAAGATTCGGAATTTCACCGGGACTTTATCCCTTCAACTAAGCGAAGGAAAAACGATCACTTTGAAAAATGTGGGAGAATTTTCCTTAAATAGTGAGAATTCAGTTCAGTTTGTACCCGCTAATAAAGAAAACTTCAGTCGTAATTCTTTTGGTCTATCTGCTTTCACTTCTCCAACGATCGATCGATCGGCAGTGGATATTTCCGAAGAAAAAGAAGTGGTGAGAATCTTGGAAAGCAAGAGAAAATCTTCTGTTCCAATTCTAAAATATGCAGCGATTGGGTTAATCGCAATTACCTTGGGTGGTTTTAGCGGACTTAAAATCTACGAGGGTGAAGTGGAGAAATTCAACTATGCTGAAAAGCAAAAAGCCGATGTTTTGGTTGAAAATCAGATACAAGAGGCAACTTTTGTAATTGAAAATCCGTTGCCGGCCTTAAACTTCACCATTCCGAAGCAAAGTGGCAAGTATCATATTGTCGCGGGTGCTTTCCGCATAGAAAACAACGCCCACAAAAAGATCAAGCAACTTGCGGAAAAAGGATATTCTGCTCAGCTTATTGGTGTAAATCGCTATGGATTGCATCAAGTAGTTTACAGTTCGCATGAAGACAGGTTGGACGCTCTTCAAACCCTTCGCACCATAAAGCGTTCCGAAAATAAGGATGCTTGGTTATTAGTTCAGGACTTGAACAAATAATTTTCTAAAGCCCTTCATAAAAACGTTTTTTAGCTAAAGCCTTATTAGTAACTTTGCTCAAAATTTATTTATGGAAGCTAAAACTCCTAAAGAATCTCGTACAGTCATTACCGATTTGGTCCTTCCCAGTGAAACTAACCCTATTGGAAATATGTTTGGAGGTGAATTGCTCGCACGTATGGATAGGGCTGCCAGTATTGCCGCCAGGAGACACAGCCGAAGAATCGTGGTGACTGCTTCCGTAAATCACGTGGCTTTTAATAAAATGATTCCGCTTGGAAGTGTAGTAACCGTTGAGTCGAATGTTTCTCGAGCTTTTAATAGTTCCATGGAAATTTACCTCGATGTTTGGATTGAAGATCGAGAAAGTGGTTTACGTTCTAAAGCGAACGAAGCTATTTATACCTTCGTGGCTGTCAACGAAATGGGAGCTCCTGTTCCTGTTCCTCCTTTAAAACCCGAAACCGATTTAGAAAAAGACAGGTATGATGGTGCCTTAAGGAGAAAGCAATTGAGCTTAGTTTTAGCTGGTAAATTAGCACCTCAAGAAGCTACAGAATTAAAGGCTTTATTTCTCTCTTAGTTTTTTTCTGAAAAATGCTTACCCATTTTTACCCTACTGAAACACTAGGTTTTACAGGTGTTAAAACCCTCATTTCGTTGAGGTTTTCTGAATTCATTTAAATATATTTGAAATTCTTTTTTTTCAGAAACTATTTTGTTTCTGTTTTAACAAATAACAAAAATCAACCATGAAAACATTTTTCTTTTCTTCGCCAAAAAGAAGCGTCGTACTTTTCGCCCTAATTTTTGGTCTTACTACCGTATTTTCCTTTGGTCAATCTGGTAACATTGTTCAATTTCAGGATGAGACTATCGAAATTGTGGAGAACATTCAAACTTTTGAATGGAATCAAATGCCCGAATTTTCTCAAATCGACAATGGTTATGTAGGATGGGTTCAATTTCACGAAACTCCTAACCAAGAAGTACAGGATTCGTTCAAGGCGAACAACCTTTTACTTTTAGAATATATTCCTCACAAAACTTACTTGTTTTATTTTCCAGCCAACACTTCTATAAGTTATCTGGCAAATAGCGGGGTAAGAGCCATTGTTCCGGTGGAAGGAAGATTTAAACTTTCAGAAAAACTCAAAAATGGTGATATAGACGAGTATGCTCAAAGTGGAAGTAATATTCGGGTCACCTTACAATATCATGAATTTATTGATCCTAATTTTGTGATTAGCGATCTTGCTGAAAAGCAAATTTCAGTAATAGAACAATACAAAGGTTCGAATAATATCGACTTATTAATTCCAGATAACTGTTTGGAAGACCTTTCGAACATGCCTTATGTAAAATGGGTAGAGCTAATTGTTGCTCCCGATGTGAAAGACGATACACAAGGTAAGACCATACATCGATCTGCCGGATTGGATACGCAAACTCCGGGAGGAAGAAATTATACTGGTGTGGGTGTTGGCGTGATGGTAAGGGACGACGGAATTGTTGGGCCACATATCGATTTTCATGGTAGAATCGATAACAGTGGAGCCAGTGGATCTGGTCCTACTCACGGAGATGGAGTTGCCGGAATTATGACCGGTGCAGGAAATCTCAACCCAAACATGCGTGGAATGGCAGCCGGAAGTGATGTGTATATCGTTAACTATCAGGCAAACTTTTTAGATACTCAAACTCAAAACTTGATTAATAGTGGTGATGCTCAAATTACCAACTCCTCATACAGTAATGGTTGTAATGCAGGATATACCACAATTACGCAAACAGTAGATCAGCAAACCAGAGATATTCCTTCTTTGTTACACGTATTTTCTGCCGGAAACTCCAACAACAATAACTGTGGTTATGGTGCGGGAAGTCAATGGGGAAATATTACAGGAGGTCACAAACAAGGTAAAAACGTAATTGCGACAGCTAATGTATTCTTTAATGGAGGTCTGGTCAATTCGAGTAGTCGCGGTCCAGCCGCCGATGGAAGAATCAAGCCGGATATCACGGCTCACGGACAGGGACAAATGTCAACCGACGAGAATAACGAATATATGTCCTTTGGTGGAACTTCAGGTGCTGCCCCTGGAATTGCCGGAGTAGCAGCTCAATTATACGAAGCTTACGCCGATGCCAATGGAGGGGTACTTCCTCAATCTGCTTTAATAAAAGCAGCGATGCTGAATACTGCGAATGACTATGGAAACGTTGGTCCCGACTTTAAATTCGGTTGGGGAATCGTTAATGGTCTGAGAGCCGGAATGTTAATTGAGGACGGAAGATACTTATCGGCGAATATTTCTAATGGTGGAACAAATAACCATTCCATCACAGTACCTGCCGGAACTAAGCAACTAAGAATTATGGCTTATTGGAGCGATGCTGCAGCTTCTCCGGGAGCGGGACCTGCCTTGGTAAACGACCTAGACTTAGTAGTGACAGATCCTTCGGCAACCGACTATCTGCCTTGGATTTTAGATCATACACCAGACCCAACAGCTTTGGATACTCCGGCTACGACAGGTGTGGATCACCTCAACAATATGGAGCAGGTGCTTATCAACGATCCTGCAGCCGGAACTTATAATGCTGAAATTTCTGGATTTAATGTGCCCGTAGGACCACAAGAATATTTCATTGTTTATGAAATCATTACTGAAAATTTAACCTTGACCTACCCTAATGATGGTGAGCATTTCACTCCGGGCAGTCAGGAAAACTTGCACTGGGATGCCATCAATACTACATCCGACTTTGTTTTAGAGTATTCTACCGACAACGGTTCTAACTGGAATCCTATCGCAACGGTAGGCGCTTCAGAAACTAATTACCTATGGACAGTACCGGCTCAAATTACTGGACAAGCGTTGGTGAGAATCACAAGTGGATCCTTTCAAGACGAAAGTGATGATGTCTTTTCTATCGCGAGAACTGTGACCGGAATTACATTAGACGAAGCATGTTTAACCGATGCCACATTCTCGTGGAATCCGGTGGTAGATGCCGAAAGTTATGATTTCTACATCCTCGGAGCTCAATACATGGAGGTCGTTGGAACAACGAATACGAATTCGATTACAGTGCCAATTTCAAGTCCAGATGACGATATATGGTATGCTGCGGTTGCCAAAAATGCAACTGAAGGATGGGAAAGCCAGCGATCTATAGCCGAATTGTACAACGGCGGATTATTCAATTGTAACCTTGTCGACAACTTGAACCTTGTCTCTATCAACAATACCGGAGGAGATTTTACTTCTGCTTGTGGAGCTTCCGATGGGATAGTAAGCATAACCGTTAGAAACGGTGGGTCGAACCCCCAGTCTAACTTTATGATGTCCTATCAATTATCTGGAGAACCTGCTGTACAAGAAATGTATTCCGGTACTCTGAACTCTGGAGAAGAAATCATTTTTGATTTCACAACCCCTTTGGTGATATCAACCAATGGTAGTTTTACTTTAACAGCGACAATTGACTTGATTGATGAATATCTTTTAGACAATGAAAAAACATTAGATTTCAATGCTCAGGTAGAAGCTACGGCTACACCGTTCGAAGAGCCATTCGATGCGAATGGATTCCCTCCAAACGTGAATTGGTCTATTGTAAACCCAGACGAACTCTTTACCTGGGAACAGAAAGGTCCAATCGGAACCGGTGGAGTAGCAACATTAGCCGCTTGGGTCGATAACTATAGTTATAATGCTCCGGGTGAAGAAGATTGGTTGGTGACCGAAATATTTGATGTTACAAATCTTGAAAACGGTACCTTAACCTTCGACTTGGCAAAAGCACAATATTCCTCAACATTGTTTGATGGATTGAGAGTTGATGTCTCTATCGATTGTGGAACTACGTTTGAAACCATTTACTTTAAAGAGGATTTGGATCTTTCGACCATTCCAAATTATAATACAACGAACGATTGGGAGCCATCCAGTCCAGACGAGTGGAGAAATGAAGAAATTGACATATCTGCTTATACGGGCGGGAGTGCCATTTTCCGATTTGTAAATATCAATGGTTACGGAAATAGTACATTCATCGATAATATCAACATAAATGGTACTATTGTCCTCGCAACCAATGACTTCGGAATAGAGTCCATCGCAATGTATCCTAATCCTGCGAATTCTGAACTGAATATAGATTTGGGAAGTATTTCTTCCGAAGATATGAAGACCATAATCACCAATAACTTAGGACAAGTAGTGGCGCAATTTGATGCTGCCATCTTTGGAAGCGATTCCAAAGCCGTTATTGATGTCTCAGCATTCTCAATAGGATTGTATTTTGTGAAGATTCAAAATCAGACGGAAGCAACGACCAAAAAGTTGATTATTCGATAAGTTTTCACAATAACCATAATTAAAAAAAGCTATTCGCTCATCGTGAATAGCTTTTTTTTATGAATATCTTTGTACTTCTCTTAAAACAAAGACGGATGTATATAGAACAGATTTATACGGGATGCCTCGCGCAAGGGGCCTATTATATTGAATCCAATGGTGAAGTAGCCATAATTGATCCTTTAAGGGAAGTACAACCTTATATTGACAAGGGGACAGCTAACAACGCAAAGATCAAATACATTTTTGAAACCCATTTTCACGCCGACTTCGTAAGTGGACATCTTACACTGTCGAAAGCAACTGGAGCACCTATCGTATATGGCCCGAACGCAAATCCGTCGTTTGATGCCATTATTGCAGAAGACCATCAAGTATTCCCATTAGGGGAGATAACAATTACGGCGCTGCACACTCCCGGACATACCATGGAAAGCACTACCTACCTGCTAAAAGATAAAAATGGAAAAGAGCACGCTATTTTTACAGGCGATACTTTATTTCTTGGTGATGTAGGAAGACCCGATTTAGCTCAAAAAGCAGCTCATCTTACCCAAGAAGAATTAGCAGGTACTTTATACGAAAGTCTTCGAAATAAATTGATGCCTTTACCGGATTCTGTCATCGTCTATCCCGCACATGGCGCTGGTTCGGCTTGTGGTAAAAATATGATGAAGGAAACAGTGGACACCTTGGGCAACCAGAAAAAAATGAACTACGCCCTTCGAGAAGATATGACCAAGGAGGAGTTTATAAAAGAAGTAACAGAAGGTTTATTGCCTCCGCCCTCTTATTTCCCGCTGAACGTAAAAATGAATAAAGAAGGCTATGATGATATTCAGGATGTGATCGAACGAGGTACCAAAGCGCTTGATCCCGAAAGTTTTGAATTGGCTGCCAACGAAACCGGTGCAGTAATTCTTGATGTAAGACATCAAAAAGATTTTGTCGAGGGTCACATCCCTCGATCTATTTTTATCGGTCTTGACGGAGGATTCGCTCCCTGGGTAGGAGCCTTAATTGCTGATGTGGAACAACCTATATTATTAGTAACACCCGAAGGAAGAGAAGAAGAAGCGGTTACCAGACTTTCCAGAGTGGGATTCGACAATACCTTGGGCTATTTAAACGGTGGTTTTGAAGCTTGGAAAACATCCGGAAAAGAAGTGGATACCTTGGAATCCATTCCTGCGGAAAATTTCGAATCGATATATAAGTTTGAAGATGTTCCGGTATTCGACGTACGAAAACAGAGTGAATACGAAACGAAACATATTGTGGGGGCACATCTAACCCCCTTAGATAATTTAAACAGCCATTTAGCGGAATACCCTTCCGAAGAAACCTTTTACGTGCACTGTGCCGGCGGATATAGAAGTGTGATTGCTGCATCTATTCTGAAAAGCAGAGGGATACATAATCTAGTGGATATTGCAGGAGGATTTAAGGATATTAAAGAGACTTCAATTTCTTTGGAAGAAGGAGTAAGTAGTACTTCTTCTTAAATTACATACGGTAAACCCAATCTGCCGGATTCATCTTTTTGGTGTTCTGATATACAAAGAATTTTAAAACGGCCCTTTTGGTCACAGGATGTGTAAAAACTTTTCCGATCGGGTCCTTTGCATTGAGCTTATCTCCTTTTTTTACTGAAACTGACGCCAAGTTGTTATAAATAGTGATATAATCTCCATGCCTCACATAAACAGCCTTATTCGCTCCTTTTAATTGCTGAACCTGCATTACCTCACCTTTAAAAACAGCTCTCGCTGTTGCGTTAGCTTCGGTGATAATTTCTACCCCATTGAAAGTTTGTTTTACATTGGGAAACTGTGGATGTTGCCGTGTACCATACGCATTTAAAACTCTACCTTTCTGAACCGGCCATATGAGCTTCCCTTTATTGTTTTTAAAACTAGTCGCCAAGGCCTTTGCCTCCGGAGTTAGCGCAAAAGTATTTGCCTTTGACGCGGCTGTAGTTTTTACTCCACTGGTTTTATTCGCAGCGGCAATAGCTTCCTTAATCAACTTATCGATTTCTTTGTCGATCCGATTGGCTTCACGCTGTTTTGACCGAATTTGCTTAGCAAATTTTCCTTCATCTTTTAGCAAGGTTGCAATAAGTGCCTCCTGATCTTTCTTTTCTTTGTTCAACTCTGCTTTGGCCTTTCGGTTCTCGGCAATGAGTAGTTGTTTATCTTTTTTCTGCTGAATTAAGCTTTCGTTCAATTCTTGCAATTCCTTTGTTTTCTGCTGAATACTTATCCCTTGTTGCTTGCGGTGCTTGGTGTATTGTTTCATATACTGCATGCGCTTATAGGCTTGCAGAAAATTTTCCGAAGACAATAAAAACATCACCCTACTTTGTTGAGACTTGCTTTTAAAAGACTTATTGATCATGGAAGCATAGTCCTCTTTCAGGGTGCTTAATTCGTTCCTTAATTGTTCTATAGAATTGAGATTGGTGTTGATTTCTCGAGTGAGTAAATTGGCCTGCTGGTTGGTTACACGTATAAGATTTTCTCGAGCCGCAATTCGAAGATCCAGATCCTCAACCTCTGCCAGCACCGATTTCTTCTCCCCTCTGGTCTTAAATAATAAACTATTGATTTCCTTAATTTCGGTGAGAATTCGTTGCCGCTTCGCCTCGAGTTCTTTTTGCTTTTTAGATTGAGCAACGCCCGAAAAGGCCATGAATAAAAAAAGGAATGTAAAAACTAATGGTTTTGTTAGTTTCATTTATTGAGTTGAATTTCGTCGTAGCCATCTGGAATATTAAACGGAAAACTAACCGCCACATTCAGATCTATTTTCCTATAATTAACTACAATATCGGTCTTACTATTGCCGTCCAACGAATTTATTTCTATTTCCGAAGGATAAAACCCTCCCTCCAATTTCTGATAATCCCCATATTTAATAAACAACGAACGTTGATCACGTGGTTGAGAAACCGTACCGGAATTCACCTTAAAATTATCAGGATTCAACATAAGCGAATGAATAAAATTTTCGGGTTGATTTCTGGGTTCCAACTTATATTGATTATTGGTCACGGTCGAACTATAAGAATTCTGATCAATACCAAAGATAGATTGCCCCAATAAAATAGCTTGGGTCTTTTCAAAATCAAGGTCGGTTCCTAGCCAATCACTCAACAACTCAAAATTACCATCGAAATAAGAATTTCCTAACGTCTCATAATAGCTTACACGATCTTGAGTAATTAACGCCTTCGCCAAGGTTATTCCCAAAACCGAAGCCTTTATCCAGATCGTCTGATCTTTTCGCATTCGTAAACTCACCGTAATGCTTTGTTTCGACTTTTCATCTTCATAGGCAACTTTCACCCTAGAGGCAAGTGTATTAAAATTTGGGGTGGCTGCTTTGTGTGCAGAAACAATACTCCTCAACGCCAGTCCGGAATCGGCCTTACTCGTACCAATAATCACTCCCTTCGGACCTCCGCAAGAAGCGAAAAGCAGAACAATCAACAGAGATGTAAGTCTAAGTCTCATTTAATTTGGGAGTTTTATTTCAGCGGCTCTTTTTGCGAACGCTTCTGCTTTTTTGTTGTTTCCTTTAGCAAAGTAAGCTGCGCTTAACTGTTCAAAATAATCTTTTTCCATAGTTGGGTCGTCAATCAAAAAGTCTAATCCGATTTCTAGCGATTCAATGGCCTCGTCTGAATTTCCAACACTGTTGTTTGCTACCCCATTCACCAAAT
>JABDKT010000220.1 GCA_013002065.1 Flavobacteriaceae bacterium | reverse complement strand
TTTAAGCCCGCCCGCACTGAATAGTTCGTTCGGGCAGGCTTGCTAAGGATCACCTTTTAGGGATTAAAAAAGATAATCCCTCATTCCCGGTAAAAGAAACGCATAAAGAAAGTATAGGGTTTGGTGTTTTCTGAAATTAGCAAAGTTTGTTTCAACGCAATAAAAGAAATAAATGACCATATCACAAAAGAGTGTGGTTATGGGAATAATGCTCACAGTCGATTAAATTTATGAAATGATAGAAATACTTCCACTATCGACTAAAAACTGATTCAAATTACCTTTTAAAAGTTCAGCGCATAACCTCTTCTGCAGTAAAAACTTACATAAATTGTTGATTATCAAGGAATTTACTTACAAAATAAAGACGTTTGAACCCATATTTTAGTCACTTTATCGAATACTTTAGCCCCAGAGTAAAGATTATGGCTGATAACTGGTTGTTTTAGTTAGATTTGCGCTCTAGAAACCCAAATTTCTATCAAAATGAAAAAACCTACTTTTTTGTTACTTGCATTGCTGTTCAGTTTTTGCACTACAATTCATTCACAAGTTGGTGTTGGTACAATTTCCCCTAAAAGCATAATTGATATACCAGCTACAAATCAGGCGACACCGTCTAATACCGATGGTATACTTATTCCCCGTATCGATGCATTTCCAATAACGAATCCTGGAGCAGACCAAAATGGTATGCTCGTTTTTCTAACCACCAACGTTGGAACTTATGAAGTCGGATTTCATTATTGGGATCATCCAAATACTCAATGGGTAGGAATAGGAACTGAAGAATGGAAAAAAGGCGTGAACGCGGGCGGAGATGATCTAATCTATGCCACTCGAGCGAAAAGTACTGGTACGGATATGGTAATCACACACGACGGTCGTATCGGATTTGGCACCAGTGATCCAATCGAACGATTTGAATTCAGAGGTCCAGGTGACAACGATTTTCAAATTACTAGCGCTAATACGAATCCACCCAATTTCATCTTGTACAACACGGGTGGAACTATAGATTTGCCTACCGCTCTTGCAGCTAATCAGGAAATAGGAGCTATGGTTATTAAAACCCATGATGGAATAGGGGTAAGAGAAAATGGAGGTGTTCGGTTTTATATGGATGGCGCTCCTTCTCCTGGAAGTGTTCCATCTAAATTTGTAGTGAGTAATGTTCCTAGTGGCTCTACAAGTCAAATTCAACGAATAGTTGTTAGAAGCAATGGTAATATGGGTGTGAGCGAATCCAATCCTACCGCAACACTACATCTTAGAGCGGGAACGGCCTCAGCCGGATCTGCCCCCTTAAAATTAACATCAGGTATTAATTTAACCACTCCCGAGGCAGGAACTATCGAATACGATGGAAGCAATTTATATTTTACGCCTACCACTAGCAGACAGGTGGTGATGATGGGCTATAACAACACAGCCTCGTTGAATTTTCCATCAATTTCATCGAATAGCTATTCGGATCTAACCATAAATGTTACAGGTGCGGCTCTTGGCGATACTTGTTCATGTGCTCCTAATGGTGCAATTGAACCTGGACTCTCATGGAATTGCTTTGTAAGTGCTGTCAATACTGTTACGGTTCGAGTTGCAAATGTGCAAGGATCGAGCATAAATCCAGTGAGTAGAAACTGGAAAGTAAATGTGATAAAATAATCCCTCCTCCTAAGTACAAGAAACCACGCCCTGGGCGTGGTTTTGTGTTTCACGTTCTTCCAGAATTCCCTTATGGTATTGACGAAACTAATCCTATTCAAATTCCTTGCATCATTTGAATTTTTCCAAAAAACAGTATCTTCGATTCTATCTACATTAAAATATGGCAAAAGGCAAATCCTGGTTACGCTCCCTTTTAGAAATCATCAAAGTTATCTTTGAAACTTCCCAAAAGAATTCTCGTCCGCGTACCTGGCATCAACATGTGGTTCCTTATGAAGACGGCTGGGCCGTTCGACGAGAAGGCAACAAACGCATTACCTCCAAACACAGGAAGCAAAGTACCGCGCTTAGAAAAGCCAAGAGTATTGCCAGAAAAAAGAAGGCAGATGTGATTATTCATCGGCAGGACGGGACAATTCGAGATCGCATTAGATTTGATTGAACATATTGCCAATAAAGCTTGCTAAAAATCGTAAATAATTGTATATTAGTAAGATAACTCCCCTTATTGAAATCTCAGCGGGTTAGATTTCAACTTTTAATATTGTTTTATTATGTCGAATACAGCAAAAGCGAAGGCTATTCTCGTGGACCATTTCCACAGTGGTAATTATAAAAATATGAGTACCGACGATCTGGTTAGTGTTCGGGATGAACTGGCAGATCTTTGGATTCAAATAGATGGAACCGATATTAGAGCGGGAATGACTATTCAAGAAGTTCGAGACGCTCTAAGTGATCCATATATTGAATACGACGAAACCTGGTTGTATCCTTCTACTTTCGACCAGTATTACTACAGCATTGAATTTGATTCGGGGCTGGTAAAGGAAACCGATTTTGTAGCACTTAAAATTTCGTAGTATGGCCTTTACCAATGAAACAGACTTTATCAATGGTCTTAAAACGACGCCAGATCAAACAAAGGCTATAGAGGCATTGTTCAATGATCCTGATTTCAAAAAGATTTGGAATTATCTAAAAAATTGTCAGAAAGTAATCGAATTGAAATCTGTTCCAGGCTATAAAATTAGAGGGATAGAACGTTTTGGAGGCTATTCCGCCGGCAGGAAGGGTGAGTTAGTTATAAACCCGGCTAAACAAGAACATAGAGACAATCCTATGGAAATGGTTGATACCATTATTCACGAATGTATTCACGCCGTATTAGATGTACAGAAAGATTGTGGCGATGTGAATTATCCTTTCAGTAAAGAAATAACTGAAATTTATGAGGATTCAAATATTCAAGGTAGAAAGACATCTACTAAAAGTCGGGTCGATCCGCGAGATAAAGATTATTTAGATAAGCATTACGGAGATAGTGCAAGTAGCCCTTCCACAGAATATATAGATATTAATGACAAAGCGCAGCAGCTCATTATAAAAATTATAAAAAGACTCATGGCTCAAACCAAGGTGGGTAAAAAGACTTTGACATTTGAGAATGAGGAAAAGAGAAATCCGAAGAAAAAAGGCGGATGTGCAAAAGTAATACTTACACTCATCCTAATTACCGCGAGTTTAACATGGATTTTTATTTAATTTAAGCGATTGGAATAGAATTCATCTCTTCATCCACTGCCACATAAGTGAAATAACCGGTGACCACACTATCTCGTTTTTCACTATACATATCTTCCATAAAAATTTCAACCTTAACGACACAGCTTGTATTTCCCACTTTATCAACCCGTGCTACTAATTCTACAATGGTTCCCTGAGGTATTGGGGTCGTGAAATCGATCTTCTCGGTAGAGACTGTTACTACTTTTTTTCTACTGAAACGAGTTGCACAGATAAAAGACGCTTCATCCATCATATGGAGGGTAGTACCGCCAAATAAAGTGTCGTAATGATTGGTGGTATTGGGAAAAACGGCCTTAAAAATTCTGGTTTCGCTATTCTGAATGCGCTGGTTGAGATCGGACATAGGGTTTTGCTTTTAGTATATCAAAATTATCAATGGAAGCTCCCTTTCGGTTGAGGCAATCCACCTTATTTTTGCAGCATAAATGTAATTCGAAAAAATGGCTTCTAATATTATTGAGAAATTAAATTGGCGATACGCTACCAAAAAATTTGACGCTACCCGGCAACTTTCCGAAGAAAAAGTACAAATTTTAAAGGATGCCTTTAACCTTACGGCTACTTCCTATGGGCTTCAACCGCTGAAGATGGTAGTAATTCAGAATAAAGAATTGCAACGTCGTTTGGTGGCTGCCAGTATGGATCAAGAGCAGGTATATCAGGCGTCACATGTGTTGGTGCTTTGTATTGAATTGGAACTGCCATCGCAATATATCAAGCAACATTTTAATAGAGTAGAAGACCTTCGAAACACTCCTCGAGAAATTCTAGATCCTTTCGAAGATTCTTTAATCGATTCATTTTCAGCTAAAAAAGAGGAGGATGTTTCCCTTTGGATGGCAAAACAGGCTTATATCGCGCTAGGAAATTTAATGACGGTTTGTGCCCTGGAAGAAATCGATTCTTGTCCTATGGAGGGTTTTGTGCCCGATCAATACGATGATATTCTTGGTTTAACTGAAAAAGGCCTTCGGTCGGTACTCGTGTTACCTGTAGGATATCGCGCCGATGACGATTTCTTTTCAGAATTAAAAAAAGTACGCCGAGGAACTTCCGAAGTGATTATTGAAATGTAGGCTGGCCTATTTTTGCTACTTTTAAAGCATGATCACCAATACCACCCGAAGATTTCTCACCATTCTTATCACAGGAATTTTTACTATTTGGTTCGATCGTCGCTATCGGAAATACACTTTCATTCCTTTACTTATTCTACTTATCGGATTTATTCTTCCTCAGAATATGATCCAACCTGTAAAGGGCGCTAGCACTTCCGACTGGGATATAAATTCATTCTGGGCCTACCCTTGGGGAAATTCCGTAACGCATAAGGGAATTGATATATTTCAAATAAAAGGAACCGATGTGGTTTCTTCTACCCATGGTTGGGTGGTTTATACGTATGAAGGTGGAAAAGGAGGGAAGTCGGTCATGATTCTGGGCCCTAAATGGCGATTCCATTATTATGCACATTTGGACGAAATAAAAGCCACTCCTTTTGTACCTGTGAAACGCGGGGCAGTTATTGGAACTGTGGGTGATACCGGAAACGCAAAAGGCAAACCTCCTCACTTGCATTATGCCATCACTTCACCCTTTCCTTATGTAAATCGTTATGATAAAGAAGCTATTCACGGTTGGAAGAAAATGTTTTACCTTAATCCCGATACCTGGCTGCGTTAACTTTCAATAAGGCTCACTCAATTTTGGTCATGGTAAACTGATATAAATTATCATTACCGGGGATGGCAATTTCAATAATTACATCCAAACCTTTAATTTCTAATATGGACACTAGATAGGACGTATCCTCACTACCTTTTGAAGCGGGATTATTCGATTCGACCAATAGTAGTTCATAGTTACAATCGTCTATCCAGTTTACTTTGTATTTTGAGATAAAACCGGTGCCTTTGGTATATTCCGTTTGAAAATTATCATCTCGCTCTATCATTCCTTCGTAACCAATTTCCTTGTCACTTATTCTAAATTGTCCCGTTTTAAAATAGTCACAGTCATGTTCCTGCGATAAAACGGAAGTAGTCAAGACAACAAAGAAGATTAAAAACAAAATGGTTTTCATAGTGCAAATATTAATGTAGCCAAGCTACGAATAATTCAACATACCTTGTTAATTAGAACGCAACGATTACCTTTGCAGGGTATCTGAATATTGTAACATAATTTATATAAATATGCCGGGATTTGAAGTTTTTGGTGATGAAGAAAGAAAAGAAGTAAACGATGTGCTAGAAAATGGTGTGCTAATGCGCTATGGTTTCGACGGTATGCGCAATGGTCATTGGAAAGCCAAGGAATTTGAAGCTGCATTTGCCAAAAGAATGCAAGTTGAGCATTGCCAATTGGTTTCTAGTGGAACATCTGCATTAACTGTAGCCTTGGCCTCGGCAGGAGTAGGAGCGGGAGATGAAGTCATCATGCCTTGTTTTACATTTGTGGCCAGTTTCGAATCTATCATGATGTTGGGAGCCATTCCTGTTTTGGTTGATATTGACGATACGTTAACCTTAGACCCTGCAGCAGTCGAAGCAGCCATTACCGAAAATACCAAATGTGTAATGCCGGTTCATATGTGTGGTTCCATGGCCGATCTCAAGGCACTCAAAGCCATATGTGACAAACACAACTTACTTTTACTTGAAGATGCCTGTCAGGCGATAGGAGGAACTTTCGAAGGCAAGCCACTAGGAAGTTATGGAGATTTGGGTTGTTTTTCCTTCGATTTTGTAAAAACCATCACCTGTGGAGAGGGTGGAGCTGTAATTACGAATAACAAGCAATACGCAGTGAATGCCGATCAATATCAGGATCATGGACACGTCCACGTTGGAAATGATCGCGGTGCCGAGACCCATCCTACACTTGGTTATAACTTTAGAATTTCGGAATTAAATGCTGCGGTTGGAATCGCACAACTTCGGAAAATTGACGATATACTAGCTCTTCAGAAGAAAAACTATACGATAATGAGAGAGGCCTTGTCTGAAATCGACGGCGTAACCTTCCGAAGAGTTCCGGAAGGAGGAGTGGAAAACTATTCATTCTTGAATTTTTTCCTCCCTACTGCCGAACTCACTCAAAAAGCTCATAAAGCCTTAGGTGCTGAAGGAGTGGATGCATGCTTCTACTGGTTTAACAATAATTGGCATTACATTCACGGTTGGGAGCACTTAAGGAATTTAAAAAGTTTAATGCCGCTGCCTGCGGAAATTAAAACTCGAATTCAAAACTTGAATGAAACCGACTTTTCCAAAAGCGATGTTTGGATGAGTCGTACTATTTCTTCTTTGGTAAAAGTAGGTTGGACAGAAGAACAAGTTGCCCAAAGAACTGCAACTATGAAAGAAGTGATTATAGAAATACTTAATCCCATCCTGTCTTAAATTTCAGGATATCAAATAACCCCCGCATTATATGAAGAATTTTAACTTTCAGAAAGGACTTTTCCCGTTATTATTGGTAATTGCTTTACTATTTTCCTGCGAAAATATATATTCTCAAACTACAGAGATTAAGGTAATCGATAGCACAGCTCAGAAACCCAATAAATTTAAATTTGGTCTAGGTTTTGGTCTTAGTTTCGTTGGTGGCACCAATGTGAGTTTAGCGCCCAATGTAATCTATAATGCCAGTGAAAAGTTTAGTTTTGGTATGGGTGTCCAAGGAAGCTACACGGCAATAAAGGATGTACAAAATACAACCACTATAGGTGGTAACGTGATCGCGCTCTACACCCCGGTCAAAATCTTGACCACTTTAGTCGAATTTACCGAATTAAACGTGTCTACAAAAGTGGACACACCGGAAGGAAGTGAAAAGGATAATTTTTGGGATTCGGCACTTTTTTTAGGAGCCGGTATAAATATCAATGAAAAAATATCGGTAGGGGCGAAGTACAATGTGTTGTACAATGAGGATGAGAGTGTTTACACGAGTCCCGTGATTCCCTTTGTGAACATTTCATTTTAAAGATTTGAAATACTCTTATTAATTTCGGTGCGAAGATTTAAAACGGAATATATTCGGTGATTTCCAATCCGTAGCCAATCATACCCACACGTCTGGTTTGCTGTGAATTTGAGATAAGTCTAATCTTAGAAATTCCCAAATCGTGTAGAATTTGGGCCCCAATACCGAAATCTTTGGCGTCCATCTCTATTCTTGGTGCCTTGGCAACAGTATCTCCAGTTTGTGCTTCTTTTAAGGCTGAAAGTCGCTTGAGTAAATTAAACGACTGACTCTGCTGATTGATAAAAACCACTGCCCCTTTGCCTTCAGTATTAACGGCCTTGAACATATCGTCCAGTTTCTGGTCGGCATTATTGGTGAGGGTTCCCAGTATATCATTGTTTACCAAGGTAGAATTCACACGCACGGGAACCGGTTCATTATGTTCCCAAGTTCCTTTGGTCAATGCGATATGAATTTGATGGTTTGTAGTTTGCTCGTAAGCCCTAAGACGGAACGCTCCGAATTTGGTTTGAATTTCAAAATCCTCTTTCTTATCGATCAAGGAATCGTGTTCCATCCGATAAGCCACCAAGTCTTCGATAGAAATTAATTTTAAATCGAATTTCTTAGCTACTTCCATTAATTGGGGAAGTCTGGCCATGGTTCCATCTTCATTTAAAATTTCAACCAAAATTCCAGCGGGTTCCAGACCTGCTAGTCTGGCAAGATCTATAGCAGCTTCGGTATGGCCGGTTCGTCGTAAAACACCGCCTTCTTTTGCTCTCAAAGGAAAAATATGTCCGGGACGGCCTAAATCGGAAGCCTTGGTTTCTCCATTAACGAGTGCTTTGATGGTTTTCGCTCTGTCGTGTACCGAAATACCTGTGGTACAACCATGTCCAATTAAATCAACAGACACGGTAAACTGAGTGTGATGCAAAACCGTATTATTTTCCACCATCATTGTTAGGTCCAAATCTCGGCAGCGTTCTTCGGTAAGCGGTGCGCAAATAAGTCCGCGACCATGCGTTGCCATAAAATTGATCATTTCGGGAGTTACCAATTCGGCGGCGGCGATAAAATCTCCTTCATTTTCCCGGTTCTCATCGTCAACTACAATAACAACCTTTCCGTTTTTAATGTCTTCAATGGCTTCTGAGATAGTATTGAGCTGAATGGTCTTCACTTTTTCGGTAGAAATCATATACTTTTAATATGTGGGCAAAGATACGGAATGTTCCTTTATTCCGACCTCTTAAATAGCCTTCCAATTCGCTGTAAAAACGAATCAATATCGATAATCCCTTGGTCTGTAGTGGCTCTGTAGGTAAGCCAAATTCCTAGAGGTAACATTATGACCGTACTAAGCCAGCTTGCGATAAAAGGGTGCATGGTTCCATCTTCGGCACTATTCTTGGCAAATATTCCAATAAAGTGGTAGGTAAGAAACAACAGGACGGCAACAACCATAGGCAATCCCATTCCTCCTTTACGGATGATGGCACCCAAGGGTGCTCCCACAAAGAACAAAATGATACAGGCAATGGCTAAAATGTATTTTTCGTGTAGTGCAATTTCGTGTTTGTTGAGCGCCTTTGTTTTGCGCTGAAACTCCATCTTTTTCGCATTCAGTGTTTGTAAAGTACCTCTGGAGTTGTCAATTGCCGTGGAAACGATTTGTAATTTCTGGCCCGAATTAAAATAATCCAGCAATTCCAAATAGGTTGTATCCTGTTTCCTTATTCGATGTGTCGTGTCACGAACTTTGGTAATTCCTGCGCGATAGTACATATTATCGGCAAACAGGTTTATATCTCTCGTGTAGCTTTCGGAAAGACGATCGATTTCGGAATAAAGTTCATCGATCTTATACATATTGTGATTACTGAGATCGTTTTCCTTATCGATATCGGTATCGTTTAATTCGGTTAAATCGAGATTGATCGTGTATTTTTCAAAGTAGCTTTTTGCAAATGGTCTATTGCGTTGCTTCATCACATTTTTCACCTGCACATCTTCGTAATAGTTACCGTCTTTTAAAATAAGCGATAGAGTGTTGCTGCCTTCTGCACTGGCCAATTCCCCTTCCTTGGCGATGGTAACCTTGGTATTTTTACTCGGACTTTTAGGGTCTTTTTGGTGTATTACCACATTTTTCAAAAACTGTTCCTTATCCCCAAACTTTTCTTCTACTTTAATATTAAAATTGTCTCCAATACTACTAAACTGCCCTTCAACAATCGCCATCGACGGACTTACCTGCGCGATGTTTCTGCGAAGATTTTGCCATTTGTATTCGGAATAGGGGATAACGTTGTTGGCAAAGAAAAATGCCAAAACAGCCAAGCCTAGGATGAAATACGTAAGGCTTCGCATGGCTCGTTGTAGAGAAATCCCTGTGGATTTCATAGCGGCGAATTCGTACTTTTCAGCAAAACTTCCGAAGACCATCAAAGAGGTCACCAAAATGGTAAGCGGCAATACAAGAGGAATAAGACGTGGTGAAACGTACCAAAGAAATTTCAGCACTACCCAAATGTCCAAATCTTTCCCCGCCAGTTCAGAAATGTACAGCCAGATCGTCTGCAGCACAAAAATGAACATTAAAATAATGAAGACGCTAAAAAACGTCTTCAAGTATGCGGTTAATATGTAACGGTCTAATATTTTCAACAGAAAGAATTAATCCAACTCGTCGATGTAATAGCCTTCCTTTTCGTATTTGGCTTTGTCAAAGGTAAAAAGTGTTTTTGACAAAGGCTGATTGGTTTTAAAAGAATTAACAGTTAAGGTGTATTTAGTGCCATTAGCATCGGTTTGGATCAATCGATAAATATGCTTGGTCTGCACATCAATTCCCAATAGAATATCTTTAATTTCGGCTCTAGAGTCAATTGGAGTGAGCTTTACAAATTGAATTTTTCTTCCTTTAATATTCTGAACTATATCCAATTTCGAGGTATATCCCTTCTCGTAAAACGTGAGGAGTTTTGAAGGGGTAATATCCTTATCATCCTGGGCACTGTAATTCGAAATAGTTACTTCCTCATCCTCTGGGACAATGGTATAGATTTTCTTACCATCGAACAGGCGGGTAGTTCCCAACATATTCAATAGGTATTTATCGCCATTAATAGTAACATCTCCGCGAGTATCCTGATTTACATTCTCCTTCTTATTACTAAGGTTCCATCTAAAATCGATCACGATATTATCGTAGGCGCGAACCTTGTCCGAAACTTCATTTAATAAAGTTTTTGCACTCTGCGCTTGTGCCAAGGTAACGCTGCAAAAAGCTATTATTAAAAGGGTGAC
>JABDKT010000215.1 GCA_013002065.1 Flavobacteriaceae bacterium | reverse complement strand
CGTCAAAGTTTTCTTCTAACGCGTAGCTAGCTATTCCGCCAACATCTGCTTGGCGCAATGGATCGGCACCTAACGGAAGACCGGTAGGGTCCAATTTTTCGTTCGCGCGAAGATTATTAGAAATAATTTTCATCACATTCGGTTTACTCTCATCCGGTGTGATTACAGGAAAATCACGTAAAGGAATTGTTTTTCCTTTAAAAGTACCGCTAATAACGGTCGATGGACCAAATGTTTCTTGTGCAATTAAATTTCCGCAAACGAATATTGCGAAAACAAACAGTAGTTTTTTGAATTTCATAGATTTAGTTTTTGCTTGATTTTTTTTGAGGTAACAAGATACGTCGAATTTTTCTATTATTATTCTATTAAATAAGTGGGATAAAGTGATTTACACCACCATTAGTAGGCTTATTATTTCTTCGGAAATTTCATAAATTTAGTTACCTTTGAACTTTCTAAATCAGCGCTAAAACCGGTACGAATGATTCACTTTTTTGGAGACGTAAAAAACAAAGTTTTTGCTGTCCAATCGCCCGAGAATATTTCCGAAGAAAACATACAAAAATTAACATGGTTGTTCGGCAACCAACCCAAGATAGAACAGTCCGCAATAGCGGATTTTTTTATTGGTCCCCGAGCAGCGATGATCACTCCATGGAGTACCAATGCTGTCGAAATTACTCAAAACATGGGGATTTCAGGTATCGTAAGAATAGAGGAATATCAAGCGGCTTCAGAATCATACACCGATTATGACCCCATGTTGAGCCAAAAGTATTCGGAACTCAATCAAGACATTTTTACCATAAATATCGATCCTGAGCCCATTTTGGAAATAGATGATATTTCAGCATATAACAGTCAAGAAGGACTTGCTCTAAGTGAAGACGAAATTGAATATTTGGAAAATCTGGCGAAGAAACTAAATCGCAAACTAACCGATAGTGAAGTGTTTGGTTTTAGCCAAGTGAATAGTGAGCACTGCCGACATAAAATATTCAACGGCACTTTTGTGATCGACGGAGTAGAAATGCCCTCTTCCCTATTCAAATTGATTAAGAAAACCTCGCAAGAAAATCCGAACGACATTGTGTCCGCTTATAAAGACAATGTTGCTTTTGTAAAAGGTCCGAAAGCAGTTCAATTTGCACCCAAACAAACCGATCGACCCGATTTCTATCGCAAAACTGAATTCGATAGCGTTATCTCTTTAAAAGCAGAAACACATAATTTCCCGACCACCGTCGAACCTTTTAACGGTGCTGCAACCGGAAGTGGTGGTGAAATTCGCGACCGATTGGCAGGTGGAAAAGGATCGCTACCCTTAGCCGGGACGGCGGTATATATGACCTCCTACTCCCGTCTGGAAGAAAATCGCCCCTGGGAAAAAGGCATGGACGCCAGACCTTGGTTGTATCAAACTCCCATCGATATACTAATCAAGGCAAGTAATGGTGCTTCCGACTTCGGAAATAAATTTGGACAACCTTTAATCGCCGGGTCGGTGCTCACCTTCGAACATAAGGAAGAAGCACGAAAATTAGGCTTCGATAAAGTAATCATGCTCGCCGGTGGAATAGGTTACGGAAAGGAAAGTCAGGCGCTAAAAGATATTCCCTCAACCGGGGATCAAGTAGTGATTTTAGGTGGAGAAAACTATCGAATTGGAATGGGAGGCGCTGCGGTTTCTTCGGCAGATACGGGAGAATTTTCAACCGGCATCGAACTTAATGCTGTTCAACGTTCCAACCCTGAAATGCAAAAGAGAGCAGCCAATGCCATACGAGCCATGGTGGAAAGTGAAGAGAATCCCATCGTATCTATTCACGATCACGGAGCCGGAGGACACCTCAACTGCCTTAGTGAATTAGTGGAAGAAACCGGTGGAAAAATTGACTTAGACAAATTACCTGTTGGCGATCCAACACTCTCGGCCAAAGAACTTATTGGCAATGAATCTCAGGAGCGAATGGGCTTGGTGATTTCAGAAAAAAATGTCGGCACATTAAAACGTATAGCCGATAGAGAAAGATCTCCAATGTATGAAGTGGGAGAAGTTACGGGAGACGATCGTTTCTGCTTTGAAAGTGCAACCACTGGTGAAAAACCTATGGATTTTGCCCTTGAAGACATGTTTGGCAGCTCGCCGAAGACGATCATGGAAGATACAGCACTGAATACGAAATATCCTGCTTTGCAATACAGAGTTGAGAATTTCAATCATTATTTGAATAATGTCCTTCAATTGGAGGCCGTTGCCTGCAAAGATTGGCTTACCAACAAAGTAGATCGATGTGTTGGAGGTCTGGTGGCGAAGCAGCAATGCACAGGTGCCTTGCAGCTACCTCTCAACAATTGCGGAGTGATGGCATTGGACTACGAAGGTAAAGAAGGTGTTGCCACGTCTATTGGGCACTCCCCTATTTCGGGCTTGATCGATCCGGTTGCCGGTTCGAGAAATTCCATCACCGAAGCGCTTACGAATATCGTTTGGGCGCCTTTGGAAAAAGGATTGAAAAGTGTTTCCCTGTCTGCTAACTGGATGTGGCCTTGTAATAATGAAGGAGAAGATGCCCGTTTGTATGAAGCAGTAAAAGCAGTTAGCGATTACGCCATCGAATTGGGAATCAATGTTCCCACTGGGAAGGATTCTCTTTCCATGAAACAAAAATATAAGGATGAGGAAGTCATCGCACCGGGAACCGTAGTTATTTCGGGTGCCGGACATTGCCATGATATTTCAAAAGTTGTTGAACCGGTATTAAAGAAGAATGCTCGAAGCATTTATTACATTAATTTTTCGCAGGACAATTTCGAACTGGGAGGCTCCTCTTTTGCACAGGTGCTTAATTCTATTGGAGATAAAGCTCCATCCATCAATGACGCCATTTATGTAAAAAAGGTTTTTGATACAATGCAGCAGCTTATTTTGGAGGAGCAAATTGCAGCAGGTCATGATGTGGCGGCGGGTGGTTTGATTACAACTTTGTTGGAAATGTGTTTTGCTGAAGTGAATCTTGCCGCAAATTTTGATGTTTCGGAATTAAATGAAAGTGATTCTGTTAAGTTGTTATTTTCTGAAAACTGCGGAATAGTCTTCCAGGCCAATAACGACGAACACTTAGAGTCAAAACTTTCTTCCGAAGGCATCGAATTCTTTAAAATTGGTTCCGTTTCCGTAGGAAGTACTATGACCATTAAAAATCATTCGGATAGATTCGAATTGAACATCCCGGAATTACGAGACACCTGGTACCACACCTCATACTTACTCGACAAAAACCAAACGGCCGGAACTTTGCCAGAAGAGCGTTTCAGAAATTATAAAAATCAGCCGCTTCAATATAAATTTCCTTCTCATTTCGATGGAAAACTGCCGGAATCGGCTACCACCTCGGAAAGAAAATTCAAAGCTGCTATTATTAGAGAAAAAGGAAGTAATAGTGAACGAGAAATGGCACATGCCATGTATCTGGCAGGCTTTGACGTGAAGGATGTTCATATGACCGATTTAATCTCGGGTAGAGAAAATTTGGACGATATTCAATTTATTGGAGCCGTTGGCGGATTTTCAAACAGCGATGTGTTAGGTTCGGCCAAAGGATGGGCCGGTGCCTTTCTTTACAACGAAAAAGCAAATACTGCATTGAAAAACTTCTTTGCACGAGAAGATACATTATCGGTTGGAATTTGTAATGGGTGTCAGTTGTTTTTGGAACTAGACCTTATCAATCCCGAACACGAGAAATTGGCAAAAATGGACTTCAATGATTCGGGGAAACACGAAAGTGCCTTTACCAGTGTTAAAATCCAAGAAAATAACAGCGTGATGCTCTCGAGCATGGCGGGAACTACTTTGGGAGTCTGGATTAGTAATGGTGAGGGGAAGTTTAAAATGCCTATGCCGGAAGATAATTACTATATTGTAGCCAAGTACGGTTACGAAGGTTATCCTTCTAATCCTAATGGCAGTGATTTTAACACAGCAATGATTTGTGATAAAACAGGGCGTCATTTAGCGACCATGCCTCATATTGAACGCTCTATGTTCCAATGGAACTGGGCAAATTATCCCGAAGGTAGAAAGGACGAGGTTTCACCTTGGTTGGAAGCTTTTGTCAATGCCCGAAAATGGTTAGAAAAGAATATGGACAATAATTAAGTAATTAATTCGTTTCAAGACCAGCTAGAACTATTAATAACCTACTATGAGAAAACTTTTACTTCTAAGCTTTTTATTGGTTACAAGCTTCGGAATTTCCCAAGAACTCCAAGAAGTTTACCAAAAGGCGAAAATCTCTTACAATCAGCCTGCCGATCTTCAGCGATTGGTGAGTTTGGATGTTCCTATCGAACACAGCGTTCACAAAAAGGGACATTTTATTATCAATGAGTTTTCAGTGTCTGAATTGGACCGAGCTAGAGCCAACGGATTTCAAGTAGAAGTGATCATAGAAGATGCTAAGGCCTATTTTTTGGAGCAAAACCGAATTGGAACGCAGACGAGATCTTTCAATCCTAGCTGTGATAATAATAGTAGCGATTATGAAACTCCGGCGAATTTCGGATTGGGTTCCATGGGAGGCTACTTCACCTATCAGGAAATGCTGAATCAGCTAGATGCTATGAAGGCTCAATATCCCGATTTAATAACAGAAAAAGAAAATATTGGAAATTTTCTAACCAACGGACAACCCGATAATTCCACTACTCCACCAATTGGAGGTAATGGTATTAAGTGGGTTAAGATTAGTGACAACCCAAATTCATCGGCCGAAGGAGAACCTCAAATACTTTATACAGCCATACATCACGCAAGAGAACCCGCTTCTCTTTCGCAACTAATATTCTATATGTGGTATCTCTTGGAGAACTATGCCACCGACCCGGAAGTGCAAAGTATCGTCGATAACACCGAATTATATTTTGTGCCGGTTCTAAATCCCGACGGATATTTATACAATGAAAAAACCGATCCGAATGGTGGTGGTTTTTGGAGAAAGAATCGTTTCAACGGGCATGGAGTGGATAACAATCGAAATTATGACTACTATATTGGAGGCGACCCTTCCAATGGAGTTTGGGGCGGTGAAGGTACATCCGGAAATACCGGTAGTGATGTATATCATGGAGCTGCGCCTTTTTCCGAAGTAGAAAATCAGGCGATAAAATGGTTTTGTGAACAGCACGATTTCGTAATGGCTTTTAACAACCATACATCCGGGAATCTATTGTTGTATCCTTATGGTTATACCGAAGATGTCCCAACCCCTGAAGATGATTTATTTGTAGGGATTTCTGCAGAGTTGGTTTCTCGTAACGGATTTGTTAATCAGATCTCCGCCGATTTATACCCGGCTGCTGGTGACAGTGACGACTTTATGTACGGTACCGTAGGCACTCATGAAAAGATTTATGCCTTTACCCCCGAGATTGGACCTTCGTTTTGGCCGTCTTCGGGACAGATTGAAAGTATTTGCAAAAGCATGATGTATTTGAATTTGACGTCGGCTAAGATGGTCAATAATTATGCATCATTAACCGATACAGCGTCGTTGTTTATTGGTGATGGTGTTTCGGCAGTTGCCACCTTTGACCTGAGAAGATTAGGGGTTGCAGGTTCCGGTGATTTTACCGTGAGTATGAATGCGGTTTCTGCGAATATCTCATCTGTAGGTAATTCGGTATCATACAATGGAATGAACGTTCTCGATACTGAAAGCGGAAGTATCTCATATACTCTTGATGCAGGTACAACAGCCGGTGAAGATGTTGTTTATGAATTAGTGGTGGATAACGGTTCTTATCTTTCTGAAATATTAGTCACTAAGAAATTTGGTGAACTGACGGCAATTTTTGAGGATCCGGGCGATAGCACTAGCGACAATTACGATAATAATGGATGGAGCACTACGAATTCTGAGTTTGTGTCACCGTCAAGCTCAATTACCGATAGTCCCAATGGAAATTACCCGAACAACGTAAACGAGACTATTACGCTGAGTGATCCGATCGACCTTACCGAAGCAATTGGCGCGAACGTCACTTTTTATGCGCAATGGGAAATTGAAAACAACTGGGATTACACCCAATTTGAAATTTCTATAGACAATGGTAATACGTGGATTCCTCAATGTGGAAAATACACCAACGAGGGAAGTACCAACAATGGACAGCCAACAGGTGAACCGTTGTACGACGGATTTCAAAGCGAATGGGTGTTGGAAGAAATTGATTTAAGTGATTACCTAGGTGAAACGATTTTAGCGAGATTCCAGTTCAGGTCAGATGGAGCGGTGCGTGAAGATGGCTTCTATTTCGACGACCTCACTTTTAATGTTGTGGAAGAAGGAGTTTTGAGCACCACCGAAGTTTCACAAAAACTATTTATCATCTATCCGAATCCCGTGCTAGATGTGTTAAACATAACTACCCCTCTAGAAAAATATAATATTGAGTTATACGATGTGAAGGGACGACTTATCTTTTCAGAAAAAAACCTAAGCGGTTCTCACCAGTTGGATTATAGCAGTCTTTCTACTGGAACGTACATCTTAGAGCTACATTCAAAAGATTCCGTAAAGACACACAAAATTGTGCGATTATAAAATCGAAACATTTTTAAAACTTAAAAAAAGGTTCTCAATGAGAACCTTTTTTATTATGTACTGTTCTGAGTGGAAAGGAATTTAAAATTTCTTGTTTTTAATAGTACCTTAATTCACGTAACTTAGCCATACTTCAACGTTATGAAAAAGAAAATGAAAAAAACAAGCCTATTACTATTATTGCTATTTAGCGTGATTTTACATTCTCAAGAGGTTCAAGAGATATATCAACGTGCGAAAATTCATTTTGATGATGCGAGTGGCTTCGGCGAACTCAACAATTTGGGAATTGCCGTAGATCACGGTATCAACTTTAGAGAAAATTATGTGCTTAGTGATTTTTCGATTTCCGAAGTACAGAAAGCAAAAGCCGCGGGTTTTAAGGTTGAAGTTTTAATTGAAGACTCCAAAGCGTATTTTCTTCAGAATAATAGAGCTGTAACGATAAACCGAGAAGCTTCGATATGTACAAATGGTTATGACGTGCCCGACAACTGGAATTTCGGAAGTATGGGAGGGTATTATACCTATCAGGAATTTCTAGACGAGTTGGACGACATGTTCGCACTATACCCGAACCTCATCACTGCTCCAGAAAATATTGGAACATTTCTAACCGAGGGAGAACCCAATAGCTCAACTACTCCTCCTATTGGTGGAAACGGAATTAAATGGGTTAAGATTAGCGACAATCCTAATTCTAGTGTAGAAGGCGAACCGCAAATACTCTATAACTCTATCACGCACGCCAGAGAGCCTACTTCCTTGTCCCAAACACTCTTTTATATGTGGTATTTATTGGAGAATTATGAGACCAATAGGGAAGTAAAAGAAATAGTTGATAATACTGAACTATATTTTGTGCCTGTGGTCAATCCCGACGGATATCTCTATAATGAATTTACCGACCCTAATGGCGGTGGATTTTGGCGTAAAAACCGAAAAGACGGTCATGGAGTGGACAACAATCGGAATTTCGATTATTATATCGACGGAGACCCGACTAATAATATCTGGGGTGGAGAAGGAACTTCCAGCGATCCGACAAGTAATGTGTACCATGGCGTAGCTCCTTTTTCCGAAGTGGAAAACCAAGCCATGAAATGGTTTTGTGAGCAACATAATTTTGTGATGGCGCTTAATAGTCATAGTTCGGGAAATGGTATTTTCTTTCCCTATGGTTATACCGGATCTGCTTTTACACCGGAACATGAATTATATCTTGCGTTCCTTGGCGAAATGACCTCTGGAAACGATTACTTCTTCGTAAAGACTAACGGTATAGCCGGTACCGCCAACGACTTCATGTATGGCACGGTAGGCACTCACGATAAGATTTATTCACTTACGCCCGAAATTGGGAGTCAGTTTTGGCTGCCCACGAGTCAAATTATTCCCTCCTGTCTCGACATGATGTACGTAAATATTTCTGGGGCGAAAATGGCGAATAACGGAGTTAATATATTTGACCGTAGCGGTCCTTTTACCGGTGATTCGGCGGCTGTAAGCCAACAATTTGAATTCAAAAGGCTTGGATTAACCGAAAGTCATGATTACACCGTAAGCCTACGCCCTATTTCCTCGAACATTGAAACTGTGGGTGATCCGCAAACCTTCAGCAATATTACACCCATGGAGTTAGTTCAAGGTGAGTTCCCTTATTTCTTGGAGGTTGGAACTCAGGCGGGTGATCTAATATCGTTTGAAATAGTGGTTGACAACGGCACTTTTGAAAGTACTCTTTTGGTAGAGAAGCGGTTTGGCCTTGAAGAGGCAGTTCTTTTCGATTCAGGAGATGATACGGCGCAAAACTTTGATGCCACAGAATGGGGAACAAACGATGTTATTTTTGTGTCTGCACCAAGCTCTATTGCCGATTCAGCTTTTTCTCAATATGTGAACAATGAAGATTCATCAATAACACTCTCCTCGCCTATTGATCTTAGTAATGCTGTGGGCGCCAGTGCATCCTTTTATGCTCGATGGCTTGTGGAACAAAATGAAGACTATGTCCAATTTGAAGTTTCTATCGACGGCGGGAGTAATTGGATTCCCCAATGTGGACTTTACACAGACATTGGTGTGCCTGGAGGAGTACAGCCACAAGGAGAACCTATTTATGACGGGACTCAAAACGATTGGGTATTTGAACAAATCGATTTGAGTGAATATGTGGGTGAGAATATTTTGATAAGGTTTCAATTAGTATCAGGACCTTCCGGAACGGGTGATGGCTTTTACTTTGACGATTTGAGTATCAATATTGTGAATGATGATATATTAAGTTCGAACGACGTTGCAACTAATGCGTTCGTAGTGTATCCTAATCCGGTGGAAGATTTTCTAACAATTTCTACTCCATTAGATAATTATGAGATTAAAATTTTCACTGCACATGGTCAATTAGTGTTGGCAGATCAGAGCGATTCAGGCTCTAAACAAATCGACTGTGGGAATTTAGCCTCTGGTATATATTTACTGAATTTATCTTCGGAAGAGACCGTTCAAACATTTAAAATCGTTCGTTTATAGAATTGCTAAATGTAAAGCGTTTGATTAGCGCTCTTCTCACAATAACAACACCTGCGCTCATTATCGAAAAAATCGAATATTTTCCCTATTTTGCATTGCTACAAAATTTATATAATGACCGAAGTAAAACGTCTATTCGACTTCCCCTATTATCAACTTGAAAATTACCCTCTCGATAAAGCCTTAGTTACCAAATACAACGGTGTCTGGAAAGCAACCTCCACCAAAGAGTATTTGGATCAAGCAAATGCCATGAGTCGGGGTTTATTGAAATTGGGTGTAAAACCAGACGACAAGGTTGCCATCATTTCCATGACCAATCGAACCGAATGGAACATTGTAGATATTGGTGTGTTACAAATAGGGGCGCAAGATGTTCCTATATACCCTACCATTTCTGAAGAAGATTACCAATACGTTTTAAACCATAGCGAAAGCGTTTATTGTTTTGTTTCCTGTTCGGAAGTACTAGCAAAGGTGGAGGCCATAAAACACAAGGTGCCTTCTTTAAAAGGTGTCTATTCCTTCGACAATTTGAGCAATTGCGCTCATTTTTCCGAAGTAATGAAACTTGGAGAAGATATGAGCAATCAGGCCCAAGTTGATCAATTAAAAGCACAAGTTAAGGAAGACGACCTGGCTACTTTAATATATACTTCAGGTACCACCGGACGACCCAAAGGAGTCATGCTCACTCATAAAAACATTGCGAGCAACGCCAAATATAGTGCCCAGCGATTACCCATCGAATTGGGGGAATCGAAAGCGCTAAGCTTCTTACCGGTTTGTCATATTTATGAGCGCATGTTATTATACATGTATCAATACACTGGAGTGGAAATTCATTTCGCAGAATCATTGGAGACCATAAGTGATAATTTAAAAGAAGTGAAGCCGGAAGTAATGACTGCAGTGCCTCGTCTGTTGGAAAAAGTTTACGATAAGATTATTGCAAAAGGAACCGACCTTACCGGAATTAAAAAGAAACTTTTCTTTTGGGCTGTTAAATTGGGCCTTAAATACGAACCCTATGGACAAAATGGGGGTTGGTATGAATTTAAGCTGAAAATAGCTCGCAAATTGATTTTCAGCAAGTGGCAGGAAGCTTTAGGAGGAAACCTAAAAGCAATTGCTTCGGGAAGTGCTGCCTTGCAACCACGATTAGCCCGAGTGTTTAACGCGGCTGGATGTCCGGTATTTGAAGGTTACGGTCTTACCGAAACTTCTCCTGTGGTCTCTGTAAATGATATGCGAAATGGCGGATTAAGAATTGGTACCGTTGGAAAGCCTATAGCCGAAACAGAAGTAAAAATAGCCGAGGATGGTGAGATTTTAATAAAAGGTCCTCAGGTAATGATAGGTTATTATAAAGATCCTGAGCAAACCGCCGAGGTATTAAAGGATGGCTATTTTCATACAGGCGATATAGGGGAGATAGATTCGGATGGATTTTTGAAAATCACCGACCGTAAAAAATCTATGTTTAAAACTAGTGGTGGAAAATACGTGGCCCCTCAACTTATCGAGAATGCCATGAAGCAATCTCGATTTATAGAACAAATACTTGTGGTGGGAGATGGAGAAAAAATGCCGGCTGCTTTAATTCAACCTAATTTTGAATTTATCTCAGACTGGAACGAACGTAAAGAAAAAGGATTACCCAATGATCCAGCCACTTTGATAAAAGAGCCAAAATTGATTAAACGAATCCAAAAAGAAGTGGATAAGTTTAACGAGCGCTTCGGAAAATGGGAAAAAATAAAAAAATTCGAGCTAACCCCTGATGTTTGGAGCATCGAAGACGGACACCTCACTCCTACCATGAAAATGAAGCGGAAGGTGATCAAAGAAAAGTACATCGACTTGTACAACAAAATTTACGAGCATAACTCCTAACAAATCTAAAAGAGCCTTTCGGGCTCTTTTTTTTTGCAATTTTGATTTTCAGTAAAATAATTATGAAATACTCGAATTCCAATAATTTACAATGCATGCATAATTTTTTCACTATTTACTATGCGTGCATAATATTTTTTTCTATCTTTGAAATCGAATCAAAAATCGATCTCTTTTGAAAGAAAAAACAATAGATTATATCCTTCGTGCCACGTGGATGGGAGTGCAGAAAATGTATAATGAGGAGGCAGGTAAAAAAGAATCTACCATGGCCACCGGATTTGCATTAATTAGCATCGATCCTGAAGAAGGAACTCCTTCTACTGCCTTGGGACCAAAAATGGGAATGGAGGCCACTAGCCTCTCGCGAACGTTAAAAACTATGGAATCCAAAGGCTTGATCGAACGAAAGCCCAATCCTTTAGACGGTCGCGGAGTGCTCATCCATCTAACTCCTTTCGGAAAAGAGATGCGCGAATTCTCCAAGAGTGTAGTGCTTCGTTTCGACGAGGCTGTGAAGGAGAAAATTTCCGAAGAAGATCTGGACACATTTAAAAATGTAGCCAACACGATTTTAGAAATGATACAATCAAAAAAAATATACACTACCGAAAAGATAGCCTAATATGCCTAATAGAAGAATTGAAAAAGTAGCCGTTGTAGGTTCGGGAATTATGGGAAGCGGAATCGCTTGTCATTTTGCCAACATAGGTGTCGAAGTACTGTTACTCGATATCGTTCCCCGCGAATTAACCGATAAGGAAAAAGCGGCCGGACTCACTTTAGAAGACAAAGTTGTTAGAAATCGTTTGGTTAACGACGCTCTTACAGCCTCGATCAAATCGAAGCCCGCACCTTTGTATCACAAGAATTTCGCCAGCAGAATTACCACAGGAAATTTGGATGACGATATTTCGAAAGTGAAAGATGTTGACTGGATCATCGAAGTGGTGGTGGAACGTCTCGACATCAAACAACAGGTTTTTGAAAAACTAGAACAACACAGAACCCCCGGAACTATAATTACTTCGAATACTTCAGGTATTCCTATAAAATTTATGAGCGAAGGCCGATCTGACGACTTCCAAGCTCATTTCTGCGGAACGCATTTCTTTAATCCGCCGCGCTATTTAAAGTTATTTGAAATCATACCAGGACCCAAAACCAATCCGGAAATCTTAGATTTCTTAAACGGTTACGGGGAAAAGTTCCTAGGCAAAACTACGGTACTTGCGAAAGACACTCCCGCTTTTATTGGAAACCGCATTGGTATCTTCGGAATACAGGCCTTATTTCACCTTGTGAAAGATATGGGGCTCACCATTGAGGAAGTAGACAAGCTAACCGGACCTGTGATTGGAAGGCCTAAGTCGGCCACCTTTAGAACAGTCGACGTGGTTGGTTTAGATACTTTGGTCCATGTGGCTAATGGTATTGCTGAAAATTGCCCGAACGACGAAGAGCACGATTTATTCAAATTGCCCGATTTCGTTAATCATTTGATGGAAAATAAATGGTTGGGAAGTAAAAGTGGACAAGGATTCTATAAAAAAGTTAAAGATGACGACGGTAGAAGTGAAATCCTCTCTTTGGATTTAGACACTTTGGAATACCGTTCGAAAAAGCGAGCTTCCTTCGCCACTTTAGAGCTTACCAAATCGGTGGACAAAGTAATCGATCGTTTTCCAATTTTGGTAAAAGGAAAAGATAAAGCCGGTGAATTCTACAGAAAGAATTTCGGTGCTATGTTTGCTTACGTAACTCATCGTATTCCTGAAATTTCTGATGAACTCTACAAGATTGATGACGCTATGAAAGCAGGTTTTGGTTGGGAACACGGACCCTTCGAAATCTGGGATGCAGTAGGGATGGAAACCGGATTGGAACTCATCAAAGAATTAGGTAAAAAACCTGCTGCTTGGATTGAAGAAATGAAAGCCAGTGGAGCTACATCTTTTTATACAGTTAAAGAAGGTGCCACGTATTATTACAACATTCCGAAGAAGGAACACCTCAAAGTCCCCGGACAAGATTCCTTTATCATTTTAGACAACATCCGAAAAAGCAACGAAGTGTTTAAAAATAGCGGTGTTGTGGTAGAGGATTTGGGTGATGGAATCCTAAATGTAGAATTCCAAAGTAAAATGAACAGCATTGGAGGTGATGTACTTGCTGGTCTTAATAAAGGAATTGATCTGGCTGAAAAAGACTTCGATGGTTTGGTTGTTGGTAACCAAGCAGCCAACTTTTCGGTAGGAGCCAATATTGGAATGATTTTTATGATGGCTGTTGAGCAAGAATACGACGAGCTCAACATGGCTATTAAATATTTCCAGGATACAGTGATGCGATTGAGATACTCGTCCATCCCAACGGTGGTTGCTCCTCATGGAATGACACTAGGGGGAGGTTGCGAGATGACGTTGCACGCCGATCGCGTAGTTGCCGCAGCCGAAAGTTATATCGGATTGGTAGAATTTGGTGTTGGAGTGATCCCCGGCGGTGGAGGAAGTAAAGAGATGGCACTAAGAGCCAGTGACGGATTCATGAAAAACGATGTCGAATTAAATCGCCTTCAGGAATATTTTTTAACCATTGGTATGGCCAAAGTATCTACCTCAGCTTATGAAGCTTACGATTTAGATATTCTTAAACATGGAAAAGACATTGTGGTAGTGAATAAGGATCGACAGATCGCCACTGCCAAAGCAGTAGCTCGCCTTATGGCAGATCAAGGTTACACCAAACCTGTTCCTAGAAAAGATGTAAAAGTACTGGGTAAACAAGCCTTGGGAATGTTCCTGGTAGGAACCGATTCTATGGAGGCAGGACATTACATTAGCGAACACGATAAGAAAATTGCAAATAAACTAGCCTATGTAATGGCCGGTGGAGACTTGAGTGAACCAAGCTATGTGAGTGAACAATATTTACTCGATTTAGAAAGAGAAGCATTCTTGAGTTTGTGTGGAGAACGCAAGACTTTGGAAAGATTGCAGCATATGATTCAAAAAGGAAAACCCTTGAGAAATTAATTTCTGAGGAGATTTTTCTCAATACTCATTACTAAAAACTGAAACCTATAAAATGAAAACAGCATATATAGTAAAAGCATATAGAACCGCAGTTGGTAAAGCGCCAAGAGGATTATTCCGATTTAAAAGACCGGACGAATTGGCTGCCGAAACCATCGAATATATGATCAAAGAACTGCCGTCTCTAGACAAAACCCGAATCGACGATGTGATCGTGGGTAACGCCATGCCGGAAGCCGAACAAGGCTTAAATATGGCGCGCCTTATTTCGCTAATGGGTCTGAAAATAGAAGATGTACCGGGCGTTACTGTCAATAGATACTGTGCTTCCGGAATTGAAACCATCGCAATGGCAACAGCCAAAATCCAAAGTGGAATGGCCGATTGCATCATCGCGGGTGGTTCGGAAAGTATGAGCTTCATACCCATGGGAGGTTACAAACCTACTCCAGATTATGCCATCGCTAAAGAAGGCCATGAAGACTATTATTGGGGAATGGGACTTACCGCTGAAGCAGTCGCCAACCAATTCAATGTTTCGAGAGAAGATCAGGATGAATTTGCCTACAATTCACATATGAAAGCCCTAAAAGCTCAGGCGGAAGATCGCTTTCAGGATCAAATTGTGCCTATTGAAGTAGAACACACTTTCGTTAATTCCGAAGGAAAAAAAGAAACTAAAAATTATACGGTTACGAAGGATGAAGGTCCGCGTAAAGGTACTAGTGTTGAAGCCTTAGCTAAGCTTAGACTTGTATTCGCTCAAGGCGGAAGTGTCACCGCTGGGAATTCATCCCAAATGAGTGACGGAGCTGCCTTTGTCATGGTAATGAGTGAGGAAATGGTGAAAGAACTCAATCTTGAACCCATTGCGCGCATGGTCAACTTCGCAGCAGCCGGAGTGGAGCCCAGAATCATGGGAATTGGACCGGTAAAGGCAATTCCTAAAGCATTAAAGCAAGCCGGAATGAAACAAGAGGACATCGACCTCATCGAATTGAACGAAGCTTTTGCTTCTCAATCTCTTGCAGTGATTAGAGAGCTAGGATTGAATCCGGACATCATCAATGTGAACGGTGGTGCCATTTCACTAGGCCATCCGTTGGGATGTACCGGAGCAAAACTTTCGGTCCAATTATTTGATGAAATGAGAAAACAAAATATGAAAGGTAAATACGGTATGGTAACCATGTGTGTGGGAACAGGACAAGGTGCTGCCGGTATTTATGAATTCCTAAATTAAAAAAGAAAAAGTTATGAGTGCAACTGCTGAAGCCAATAAAGAATTATTAAGAGGAGGTCAGTTTTTAGTAAAAGAAACCGACTGTGAAAATGTATTTACTCCTGAAGATTTTTCAGAAGAACAAAAAATGATGCTCGAATCGGTTAAAGAATTTGTTGATCGTGAAATCTGGCCGAAAAAAGAGCGTTTCGAACAAAAAGATTACGCCCTCACTGAAGAAGTGATGCGCAAAGCCGGTGAACTTGGACTTCTCGGAATTGCGGTACCTGAAGCCTATGGCGGACTAGGAATGGGATTTGTTACCACTATGTTGGTTTGTGATTATATCTCTGGCGCGACCGGTTCTATTGCCACCGCTTTTGGTGCACACACGGGTATTGGAACCATGCCCATTACGCTGTATGGAAACGAGGAGCAAAAACAAAAATATGTTCCTAAACTAGCGAGCGGAGAATGGTTTGGTGCTTACTGTCTTACAGAACCCGGAGCAGGTAGTGATGCCAATAGCGGAAAAACCAAAGCGGTTTTGAGTGAAGATGGTAGCCATTACAAGATAAGCGGACAAAAAATGTGGATATCGAATGCAGGATTCTGTAATCTGTTTATTGTTTTTGCCCGTATCGAAGATGACAAGAACATCACCGGATTTATCGTCGAAAATGATCCTGAAAACGGAATCACGCTTGGAGAGGAAGAACACAAATTGGGGATACACGCCTCTTCTACTCGTCAAGTTTTCTTTAGCGAAACCAAAGTGCCGGTTGAAAATATGCTTTCGGAGAGAGGCAACGGATTTAAAATAGCGATGAACGCCTTGAACGTAGGCCGTATTAAGTTGGCTGCTGCCTGTTTGGATGCTCAACGCCGTGTGATTCATAATGCCGTAAATTATGCTAACGAGCGCATTCAATTCAAAACTCCAATCGCAAAATTTGGTGCTATTAAAGCTAAAATTGCAGATATGGCTACTTCAGCTTATGCAGGAGAAAGTGCCAGTTACAGAGCAGCCAAGGACATTGAGGATCGTATTCAGATCCGAATGAGTGAAGGAAATACGCATCAGGAAGCCGAATTGAAAGGGGTTGAAGAATACGCTATCGAATGTTCTATTCTGAAAGTAGCGGTTTCTGAAGATATTCAGAATTGTTCCGATGAAGGAATCCAAATTTTCGGAGGTATGGGCTTTAGTGCTGATACTCCTATGGAAGCGGCTTGGAGAGATGCTCGTATCTCAAGAATTTATGAAGGAACCAACGAAATCAACCGTATGTTGGCCGTAGGTATGTTGGTGAAGAAAGCCATGAAAGGGCATGTTAACCTTTTGGAACCTGCAACTGCTGTAGGTCAAGAGCTCATGGGAATTCCGTCTTTTGATACTCCCGACTATTCCGAAGTGCTTTCCGAAGAAAAAGCGATGATCGCTAAATTGAAAAAAGTATTCTTGATGGTTGCCGGAAGTGCGGTCCAAAAGTATGGCCCACAACTGGAAGAACATCAACAGTTATTAATGGCGGCTGCCGATATCCTTATCGAAATTTATATGGCAGAAAGTACCGTATTGCGTACCGAGAAGAATGTAAAGCGATACGGTGAAGATGCACAAAAAGAACAAATTGCAATGGCTCAATTGTATCTTTACAATGCCGTGGACACTATCAATAGCAAGGCTAAAGAAGGAATTGTTTCTTTTGCAGAAGGCGACGAGCAACGTATGATGCTTATGGGCTTAAAACGATTTACGAAATATCAGAACATGCCGAATGTAATTGCTTTGCGTAATTTAATCGCGGAGAAAGTAACTGCTGAAAATACGTACCCCTTTTAAAGTTAGATTCGTGATTTTGAATCTTGGTTAGTTAGTTGAAAGGCCGCCCTCACCTAGAGGGCGGTTTTATTTTACAAGAGAAATTCAAAATTTAAATCCTCGGTTTTTTCGTAACTTGCTTTAAAACCGTTGCCACTAAAATGTTCTCCCCGATAGTTGTTTTTTTTTATTTCATTTTTTGGATCATTTATACTTGGAACAAATCGCAAACAGATGTAATTAATAAATTGGCACTCCAGTCAAAAGATGGCATCTATTTTGCTGAAATAAAAAAAGACGATTTTATTCAGAATATCAAGCTTATTAAGCAAACTAAATAATTAATACAGCCCTGCCATTAATGTATAAACACCTACTAATTTGTCTGTTAATTACTTCGGAAATTGTCCTTTCTCAAACCAATCCGGACGTATTTATAATGGATCTTTCTATTTCCGAAGAAAAAATAGAAACCTCTAATCTCAAAAATCTATCACAAAATAAGGGGTATGACAATCAGCCGTCTTTTTATGACAATGAGACACTATTGTTTGCCGGCACTCGAGAAGAAGCTACCGATATCGCGATGAGCACAGGTCAAAGCACTACTCCCCTATTTAAGTTTTTAAAAACTGAAGGAGGCGAATATTCTCCTCAAAGAATACCAAATAGCGAAGATGTTTCGGCAGTTCGATTGGATCTCGATGGCACTCAACGGTTATACAAATATGAAGACAATACCGACAAATCAGTCACACGAATTCATGACGATTTGCAAGTAGCTTACTATGCCTATGCCGACGAAAACACCATTTTAGCTTCGGTACTTTCTGGGAACAACATGGATTTGGTGTTTTTAGATATTAAAACGTCAAGGGTGGATACCTTACTGGAAGCTTCGGGACGATCCATTCATAAAGTTCCGGATGTCAATTCGATGAGTTATACGGCGAGAAACGAAGAAGGTAATTGGGATGTATATCAATTTGATCTGGAATCGAAAGAAAGTTTTTTTGTTTGTCAGTTACCCATTGGAATTCAAGACCATATTTGGTTGGACGATTCTAAGCTATTGATAGGAAGTGGAGACAAACTTTTTTGGTATGATCTCTACGGAAATGGCGATTGGAAACAAGTGGCAGATCTTTCCGGAGAAAATATTCAAAACATCACTCGATTGGCTGTGAGTCTCAATGGTAAAAGACTTTCAATTGTAGCCGAACCCATCGAACAATAAAATCTCAAAAGGCGGAACTTATAAAATTTTATGTAAATTGAAATAAAAACCTCTATGAAGAACTTATTGCTAATTGTTTGTGTCTTTGCTTTTCTTGGGTGCGAAGGTGATGAAGATACAGGACCCGACTGCACTACCGTACTATGTGCTGCCAATGAATTTCTTATCTCCTATAGAGATGCCCAAGGGAATCCACTAATTGGGACAGAATTTGTAAAAGATTCATTTAAACTTTCCAGGCCCGGAAGCACCATATACATTAAACCACGAGCCTTTTTTGCAGACAACCAGCTACCTATATTTTATCGTGATGTGGAATCGGGACAAGACTATGCCCTTGAATTAAGTGAAACGGTGATTGACACCTTGCGATTTACCTTCACAACGGTTGTGGGAGGTTGTTGTGTGGATTCCACTATGGATGAACTTTTACAAAACAATACTGCTCGACCACCCGTGGCCGAGGATTCGTTTGTTTTAATTCGATAAACAAGGCTTTAACCGAACTCGATTTGTAATCTTAATCCTGGCATTAAAATCTTTTCTTTTGCTTATTTTTAAGGCAAAGTATTATCCATGAAAATTTTCTCTTTATTCTTCTTCGGAATAATCTCTATCACCCTCCATGCGCAATCTGACGCTCGTATTTACGACATTATCAACGAAGTCTCGGCAGACAGAATAGAAAAAGACATTGCGACGCTTGCTAATTTCGGAACAAGACATACATTAAGCGATACCGTTTCCGAAACACGTGGAATTGGAGCTGCAAGAAGATGGATTAAACGCGAATTCGATCAAATTTCAGCTAATTGTAACAATTGTCTCGAAGTCTTTTTTCAGAAAGATTTGGTCAAGCAAGGAGAAAACAGCCGAATTACCAAAGATGTTATGGTGGTGAACGTGGCTGCGATTCAAAAAGGCACCAAATATCCCAACCGCTATATTATTATGAGTGGTGATATTGATTCCCGTGTTAGTGATCCTAACAATTATACAGACGATTCACCGGGAGCGAACGACAATGCCAGTGGTATGGCAGGTGCTATCGAAGCAGCGCGGGTTTTATCGCAATATAAATTTGAAAATAGCATAATTTATTTAGGACTTAGCGGCGAAGAACAAGGGTTATTTGGGGGAAAAGGTTTTGCTAATTTCGCCAAGGACAGAGATTGGGACATCATAGGTGTTTTAAACAACGACATGATTGGCAATATTACAGGCGTTGATGGAGTGATAAGTAATAGAGATTTCCGTATTTTTTCTGAACCCGTTCCTCCTACCGAAACTGAAAGAGAGCGAGGAAGAAGACGGTTTTACGGTGGTGAGGTAGATGGAATCTCCCGGCAACTGGCACGCTATGTGCATAAAACAACTAAGAATTATATGCCCGAAATGAATCCTATTCTAATTTATAGGCTCGACCGATTTGGACGTGGTGGCCACCATCGACCATTTAACGATATGGGGTATCCGGGTATCAGAATCATGGAAGCACATGAGAACTACACACAACAGCATCAAGACATAAGAATGGAAGACGGAATTGAATACGGTGACAAATTAAAATTTGTGAATTTCGATTATGCGGCCAAGTTAACGGCTGTAAATGCAATAACTATGGCAAACTTGGCGTGGGCGCCACCTTCTCCCAAAAATGTTGCTATTGGAGGAATTGTTGAACCGGCTGCAAAGCTAAAATGGGAAAAAGTCGAAGGAGCAACAGCTTATAAAATCTATTGGAGAGAAACGACTTCTCCTACCTGGGATTTCAGTAGAGTTGTGGGCGATGTAAATGAATTCACTCTTGAAGGTATTGTGATCGACAATTATTTTTTCGGACTAGCCGCAATAGGACCCAATGGACACGAAAGCGTAGTTGTATTCCCTAATTCAATATTCAGATAATATGCGAAACATCTTATTCATATTTATATTTCTATTCAGCTCTGCCTCAATGATAGGCCAAGAGATTACTAGACAAGATGTGCTGCGAGGAAGTATTACGGAAGAACGTGCTTGGTGGGACTTACTGCACTACGATCTAAAAGTAACGGTCAACCCCGACCAGAAGAAAATTCAGGGGACCAATACGATCACCTATAAAGTACTTTCCAAAAACAAGGTGATGCAAATCGATTTGCAGAAACCCATGAAAATTAAAAGAGTGGAGCAAAACGGTAAGAAATTAAGTGTTTCTTCGGAAGGATCTGCACATTTCATTAAACTGAAGAAGCAAAAAGTAGGCACGGAACAATCACTTACGATTCACTTTGAGGGCAAACCAAAAGAAGCTGTACGCCCTCCATGGGATGGTGGATTTTCCTGGGATCAAGATGCTAACGGAAAACACTTTGTCGCTACTTCGAATCAAGGCATAGGTTCCAGCATATGGTGGCCCAATAAGGACCATCCGGCAGACGAGCCCGATCGCGGAGTGGATTTATTTATCACGGCTCCCTTCGGACTCACAGCTGTTGGAAATGGACGTCTGGTCGATGTGAAAGAAATGGGGGCATTGAAAACATGGCACTGGAAAGTAGTAAACCCCATCAATAACTATGGTGTAAATATCAATATTGGCGATTACGTGAACTTTTCAGAAAAATTTGAAGGTCTAAACGGCGAATTGGACCTCGACTATTGGGTGTTGCGCGACAATCTGGACAAAGCCAAAACACAATTTGAACAAGTTCCATTGATGATGAGGGCCTTCGAATATTGGTTTGGCCCTTACCCATTTTATGAAGATAGTTTCAAGTTGGTGGAAGTGCCCTATTTGGGGATGGAACATCAAAGTAGCGTAACCTATGGAAATAGGTATCAAAATGGTTATCTGGGGACCGATTTAAGTGATAGTGGCTGGGGATTACAATTCGATTTCATAATTATCCACGAAGCAGGACACGAATGGTTTGCCAACAATATCACCAACAAAGATGTAGCCGATATGTGGTTGCATGAAGGCTTTACGGCCTATTCCGAAAATTTGTACTTGAATTATCACTTTAGCGACATCGCCGCTTCCGAATATGTGGTGGGAACTAGAAGGTTAATTCAGAATGATTCACCAATAATAGGTACTTACAACGCCAATCGAAGAGGCAGCAGTGATATGTATTACAAAGGTTCGAATATTCTTCATACCCTAAGACAATTGCTCGAAGATGATAAAAAATGGAGACAAATACTTCGAGGACTCAACGCTACTTTTAAGCATCAAACGGTTTCGAGTGCTCAGGTTGAAAAATACATAAGTGAACAATCGGGAATTGACCTCACCGAATTTTGGCAACAGTATTTGAGGACTACCATGATTCCAAAGTTGGAATACAAATGGAACGACAACGAGTTGTCCTTCCGATATACCAATATCATTGAAAAATTCGATATGCCTGTCATTGTTATTGTGGACGGTGAAGAAGAATGGATCTTCCCTTCCAGTGAATGGAAGTCGAAAAAATTCAGCAATATGATACAGGAGGTGCAAGTTAAACCCGATTTTTATGTTGATTCTGAATTAATCCTTAACTAATGGATGAAAAGCCCGAATTGTACTTTCCACGTGATGTTGAATGGAGAGAATGGCTCGAAATTAATCACGATCAATATCCGAAGGGAATACATCTTATATTCTATAAATTGGAAACCAAGATTCCCACCATGCGATGGGAAGAGGCTGTAAGAGTGGCCTTGTGTTTTGGCTGGATAGATAGTACTGTAAAAAGCCTTGGGAACGGCAAACGCCGTCAATATTTTTGTCCTCGAAATCCGAAAAGTAACTGGAGCGCGCTTAACAAGAAATACATCACTGAATTAGACAAAGCCGGACTTATACATCCTAGCGGATGGAAAATGATCGAAATCGCAAAACAAAGTGGAACTTGGACTGCTATGGACGAGGTCGAAAACCTCATCATTCCACCCGAACTCCAAAAAGCCTTTGATTTAAATCCACATGCATATGAGAATTATCAAAGTTTTTCTCCTGGCTACCGCAAAGGTTATTTAAGTTATCTAAATAGTGCCAAACGTCCTGAAACTCGTGAAAAGCGAATTAGAGAAATTATTCAACTTTGCCATTCCAATTTGAAATCGCGCCAGTAAAATAAAAGGCCTAGCACCTCCTTTATTGCAATTTTTAGAATTCGGTTCTTTGAGTTATATTTACGGTAGCAAACCAAAGAAAATTTCCCACATTTAAATAAAGGCACCGATTTTGAGCGATGCCAGCCGTCTCCCCAGACGAAGCTTTTAGCTTTAGTCAGCTGGATTTTCCTTGAGAAAGGTGCCGTTTTAATCGTACACCTTTTGAATCTCGCCCAGTTTAACATCGCAGAAGCTTTAGATTCCATCGATAGTCCAATTATGGCCGATTTTGTCGCAAATGTCGATCGTATTAATGCACTAGCCGATAAGAGCCTTGGATTTGTTTGGCGCTATGACGATGACGAAGGCGAAGATCTTTTTTCACTTGAAGCTTATAAGTCAAAATTTATCTTAGTAAACATGAGTGTTTGGAAAGATCGAACAAGTTTGTTCGATTATGTATATAAATCTGCTCATGTAGAAATTTACAAACGCAAAAAGGAATGGTTTTCAAAAATGCCAAAGATGCATATGGTTTTATGGTTTATCGAAGATGGAGATATTCCCACTTTGAATGAAGGCAAACAACGCCTTGAATATTTACAGAAACATGGGGAAACCCCTTATGCATTTAGTTTCAAAAGTGATTTCAATATCGAAGACCTGGAAGCGTTTCATGCGAAAAAGTAACTAAGCCGGTTCAGCATATCCTCTTATATAGCAGTTTAATCCTTTGTTTTCTTCTGTTCAACGAAAACCACGGTCTTAGCGGTTTAATAACTATTACTTCATAAGTTTTGGCTTTAAATTTGTAACTTTAACACTGCAAATTAAAATTTATAACAAATGGTTAGAGCTAAATATCAGAGCGTTTTAGACTTGGGTGAAAAATTAAACATTCAAGATGGAGACGTTAAAGAAGAAAATGGAAAATTACAAGTTTGGGGAACTGCGGCGACTCCTTACGAAAAGAATTTACTTTGGGATGAGATCAAAAGAGTGGGTGGTGAAAACCCAGGTGATATCATGGCCGATATAAAAGTAGCAGACGATTCAGTTTTTGCTCGTCATACGGTAGAAAGCGGCGAATCTCTTAGTAAAATTGCTAAACATTACTACGGAAATGCCATGAAATACAATGCTATTTTCGAAGCTAATAGAAATATATTGAGTAACCCGGATGTAATTCATCCAGGTCAAGAATTAGTGATTCCTAATCTATAACTCGAATAAATTGTACATTTAATCCGCCCTTGTGGCGGATTTTTTTATGACCGAATTTTTTTCTGAAATATCAGTTTGGTTATTTATCGCTCTTTTTTTCTTGGGCGCCTCTACCTTTACACTTTCTACGATAAGCGGAGGAGGTGGAGCCATGATGCAGATACCGGTCCTCAACTTTCTCATTGGAACTTCTCAAACCGCTCCGGTTATAAATCTTGGAGCTTTTATTAGTCGCCCCACTCGAATCATTATTTTTTGGAAATACATCAACTGGAAAGTATTTTGGTACTTTGTCCCACCTGCCATGCTTGGCGCCATACTAGCGGCCTGGCTCTTTTCCGAAGTAAAAATTTATTGGATACAAATTATCGTCGGACTTTTTTTAGTGAGTACAATTTTTCAATACGGCTTTGGTAAGAAGGATCGTTCTTTCAAAGTTGAGTTATGGTACTTCATTCCCTTAGGATTGTTTATTTCCATCGTGGGAACCTTTACAGGCGGTATGGGGCCCATTCTAAATCCGTTTTTAATAAATGCCGGCATAGACAAAGAATATTTGGTGGGCACTAAAGCCGCCCAATCATTCTTTTTAGGGATGGCACAGGTAAGTGGTTATGTGTTTTTCGGATTACTGAATAATAAATTATTCGTCCTTGGCCTTGCCCTAGGGTTAGGTGCCATTATAGGTAATATAGTAGGTAAATGGTTACTTATGCGCATGAGCAAATTGGCCTTCCGAAGATGGTTGATCGCAATTATGGTGATAAGTGGGATTGTTTTAATCGTAAAAGCTATTCCTGAAATATTATAAATCCCGAATATAGCTTCCGTAAACATCCTTAAAGTGTACTCCCTCGCCCAAGTGATACTTACTCAGTTTTTTATACTCAGCCAAGGCCCACAGTATAAACTCCTTAAAAAAGTGGCGGTCTTCGGGAGCTACGTCGGGGACATGTTTGGAAATTAACGACTGTAGAGGACCAATACTATCTAATCGTTCCTTGTATTCCTCGTTGGTTAAAGTGTCTAACAATTCAAATCCCGATTGTTCGAAAAACCAGGAAACCAATTCATCGTATGGATCAACATCACTCTCCTTTTGTAGTTTCTCTATCTTCGGAAAGTAATTCTCAAATTCGGTCTTCACGGCATCGGCAATTAACTGATGAGCCACTTGTGAAGCTCCTTCCTGCTCTCCTTCATAAACCAATTCAACTTTTCCGGTAATCGCCGGGACAATGCCAATAAAATCGCCCAACCTAACCGAAGTTGATTCTTCTCCATTCTGAAGGGCTCTTCTTTCGGCTGTGCTTAAGAGATTTTCAAAAGCGGTGATACTCAATCGTGCACTAACACCACTTTTCGCGTCTATAAATTCACTTTTTCTAGCCTCAAAGCTTATTTGCTCCAGTATATCCTTAGCCAATTCCGGAACGTAAATATGCTGTTTTTCCGAAATAGCGGCTTCAGTCTCTTGTTCGGTGATGGTTCGGGCAATTTCCAAACTCTCGGGATAATGAGTCAAGATTTGAGATCCTATTCTATCCTTTAAGGGAGTCACAATACTACCGCGATTGGTATAATCTTCAGGGTTCGCCGTAAACACAAACTGTAAATCCAACGGCAACCTCAATTTAAATCCGCGAATCTGAATATCCCCTTCCTGAAGGATATTAAACAAAGCTACTTGTATTCTAGCCTGTAAATCGGGTAATTCATTGATCACAAAAATACAGCGATTCGCTCTTGGGATCATCCCAAAATGCAAGACTCGATCGTCTGCATACGTAAGTTTAAGATTAGCCGCCTTGATTGGATCCACATCTCCAATTAAATCGGCAACAGTTACATCTGGGGTCGCCAATTTTTCTGCAAATCTATCTTCCCGATGCAACCATGATATGGGTGTATCCTCACCCCTTTCATCTAAAAGTTCTCTGGCATATCTTGAAATAGGTTGGAACGGGTCATCATTTATTTCACTACCCTCAACCACAGGTATATATTCGTCCAGCAAAGAAACCATCTGTCTGGCAAGCCGTGTTTTGGCCTGACCGCGCAGTCCTAACAGATTTATATTGTGTTTGGAAAGAATGGCTCGCTCTAGCTCAGGTATGACAGTATATTCATAACCGTGAATGCCTTCAAAGGTGGTCTCTTTTTGCATCAATTTCTGAAGCAAATTTCTTCTCAATTCTTCTTTTACGGTTTTGTGTTCATAACCGGCAGCTTTTAGTTGACCGAAGTTTTTTATTTCTTTAATATTCATAGTTTTTCTGCTAAGCCACTTTGGTTATTCTCTATTGCTTTCGTCATAGAGAATGTAACGAGAAGTGACGATTATCTCAATTTCTTTTTTCTATTGTTTTCGTAATCGGTAAATATCATTTCACCCAACCCTTTTATTCCTGTATAAAATGCTTTTCCTTGATTCGCTTCTGTAAAATTATCGACAAATTGCATGAGATAAGGATCCTGCGCAATCATAAAAGTGGTAATTGGAATATGCAGTTTACGGGCCTGTCTCGCCATGGTGTAGCATTTGCTAACAATATGCGGGTCGAGGCCTGCGCTATTTTTATAATAGCGTCCATCGGGAAGTTGCAAACAACTGGGTTTCCCATCGGTTATCATGAAGATTTGTTTATTGGTATTCCGCTTTCGTCTCAACATATCCATCGCCAATTGTAAACCAGCGACCGTATTAGTATGATAAGGCCCCACATTTAAATAGGGCAAATCTTTGATCTTGATGGGCCAGGCATCGTTTCCGAAGACTAAAATATCCAAGGTGTCTTTGGGGTAACGAGTGGTGATTAATTCTGAAAGCGCCATGGCCACTTTCTTGGCCGGTGTTATTCGATCTTCCCCATATAAAATCATACTATGGCTTATGTCGATCATTAAGACCGTACTCATCTGGGCCTTGAACATGGTTTGCTCTACCACCAAATCGTTTTCAGTAAGATGCAAATCACCAATCCCATGATTGATCTGAGCATTTTTTAAACTTTCGGTCATAGAAATTCTTTCCAATGGATCGCCAAACTGATAGTTTCGATACTCACCCGATTGTTCGTCTCCTCTACCAGTGTATTTCGTTTTATGGTTTCCGGCGTTGCTGCGCTTTAGTTTACCGAATATTTGATCCAACGCTCGTTTCCGAAGTGAACGTTCCAGTTTCTCCGTAATGGTAGATTTGCCTTTTCCCTCGCCATCTCCGTCTCCTTCTCCATCGGGTCGTATTTCCTCTCGAATGTACCCTTTTTGCTTAAGTTCTTCTATGAAATCGTCAATAGTGTAATCATCGGTGGTCAATTGGTATTCTTCATCCAACTGTCGCAACCAATCTATGGCTTCATCAAAGTCACCGGAAGTGTGCGTAATGAGTTCCTGAAAAATTTCGAATAATTTTTCGAAGGGAGATTGCTCTTCTGCATTGTGCTTAGTAAACACAAAACCAGTACGCTTCATATTCTTTTTCATTGGTTAAAGATA
>JABDKT010000160.1 GCA_013002065.1 Flavobacteriaceae bacterium | reverse complement strand
TTTATTAAGTTGGTTGCCCAGGAATTCAATGTGATGCCATTTACTACTGTTTCTGAAAACATCGCCGAACATTTATCTCGCATAAACCCAGAAGCAGATCTACGAAGAGTTAATGAATTGCTCGAAGTCGTTGATTTGGTTCCATTTTCCGAAGAAAAAGTAAAGAATCTAAGTGGCGGTCAGAAACAGCGTGTTGCATTGGCCAAGGCATTGGCAAAAGAACCGGAATTGCTGTTGCTCGATGAACCTTTTAGCAATATTGATACCTTCAGAAAGAACAAACTTAGAAGAAATCTGTTTAACTATTTGAAGGAAAAAGGAATTGCCTGTATAACGGCGACTCACGATGCCGAGGAAGCACTGGCTTTTTCAGATATACTTTTGGTATTAAAGGAAGGCACCGTCGAAACCTTCGGAACACCCGAAAATATTTACAACAATTTAAACTCAGAATATTTAGCCGGATTTTTTGGGGAAGTAAACCAATTCGATGACCAATTTCTGTTGCCTCATCAATTGAAAATTTCCGAAGAAATAACCAACATCAATGTTGAAGTTTATCATAGTTATTTCCGTGGCGACCATTATCTTATCCACGCCAAAGATGAACATCAATCCTATTTTTTCAAACATAACTTAAGTTTGAAATCGGGATCGAAATTGTATTTAACTCCTTTTGGAAAATAAAGCCTAAATTGTAGTCTTCATCAAAAAATATTTGAATTGATTCTTCGTAATTTCTTCATAATTGTTTTTCTAATCATTTCGGGAGCACAGGCACAGGAGCTTCCGCCGGTGGTTAATTTTCCTCCCGAGGTTTACGATGCCGACAATCAGAATTGGATGATCTCCCAGTCTGAGGAGGGTTTCATATATGTGGCCAATAACAAAGGATTACTTGAATTTACAGGAGCTAGGTGGAAACTTTATCCGACCCACAACGAGAGTATAATGCGCTCTGTAAAAGTAATAGGAGATAGCATTTTTACCGGCTGTTATATGAATTTCGGCTATTGGAAAAGAAATCGGCAAAGGAAGCTGGAATACCGGTCTTTGAGTGATACACTTGGAATAGAAATCATTGAAGATGAGCAATTTTGGAATATTATAAAACAGCAAAAATGGTTGTTGTTTCAGTCCTTGGATAGGATCATTCTTTACAATCCGGAAACGGCTCAACTCAAATATGTCGATGTTCAAAACACCATAACTAAGATTTTCAATGTAAATGGGGAGATCTTTTTCCATGTAATTAATGAAGGGATATATGCTATTGTAAATGGAGAGAAAGAACTAGTAAATGGTTCAGAAATTGTAAAATCCAACCGGGTTATTGGTATGTTTGAAGTGAACGATCGCCTTACTTTTATTACTGAAAAGAATGGTTTTTATGTGCTGGATGACAATGAAGTGTCAACTTGGACCACAGCTTCAAATGATTATCTAAAGGGATTGACTGTTTACAGTGCAGTCCAAAACACCAATGGAAATTTTAGCTTGGGAACCATTGCCAACGGTCTTATCCATTTGGACCGAGAGGGAAAGTTATTATATAATATTACAAGGGCAAATGGTCTTAAAAATAATACGGCACTGTCTTTATTTGAAGACAAAGACCAAAACTTATGGATTGGACTAGATAATGGTATTGATTGTGTAAATTCTGAAGCACCGCTTAGAAATTATGTGGATCAAAAAGGAATTTTAGGAACGACTTATGCATCTGCTGTCTATAATGATAAATTATACCTAGGGACGAATCAAGGACTTTTTTATCGCCCAGTGTATTCGGAAAATGATTTTGAATTTGTGGAAGGAACCGAAGGTCAGGTTTGGAGCTTAACGCTATTGGATAATGAATTGTTTGTGGGACACAATTCGGGAACCTTTTTAATAGCGAATGAAAAGGCAGAGCTTATTTCTAGTGTGCAGGGGACTTGGACGATCGTTGAGATTCCCGGTGAAGACAATTTGTTGCTTCAAGGTAATTATGATGGACTTTATACATTGGAAAAGGTCAACTCCAAATGGCAACTACGATCGAAGGTTAACGGATTCGACATTTCGGCAAGACATCTAATTTTCGCAGGGAATAATTCGGTAATAGTAAATCATGAATATAAGGGTGTATTTGAATTGAAATTGGACACTCAATTCAAAAATGTGATTTCTTCTAAAACCATAGAGGAATTAAAAAAAGGAATCCACTCGTCTGTTGCGGCTCTCAATGGCACATTGTTTTACGCGAGCAACGATGGAATTTTTACAAGGGATACCTTGGAAACAAAATTTTCACGAGACCAAGAATTAAGCGAAATCTATAAGAATCAAGAGTACATATCGGGGAAATTAGTCTCCGATAAAAATAGTATTTGGGCATTTACAAGATCCTTCTTGTATCGCATTGTCCAAGAAAAAATCGATAATTCATTCCGAATAGATAAAATTTCTATACCGCAGGTATTGAGAAATGAGATGGAAGGGTTTGAAAATATTACCAACTACAATAACAACAATTACATCTTTGGGGCCTCTTATGGATACTTGGTAATTGAAACTGATAAAGAACGGTCCAATTCGCACAAGATTATTTTGGATGGTGTTTATTCAAACAAATTAAATGGTGAAAGCCGCGCAATTGCACCTTCCGTCGTTGGTAACTTTTTACATACTGAAAACAACTTTGAGTTTATTTACTCGGTTCCGGAATATGAAAAATACTTAATTACCGAATATCAGTATCAACTCAATGGTTTACACGACACTTGGAGCGAATGGAGTGATGAAACCAGCTTCTCCATTAAAAACCTCAATCCGGGAACCTACCAATTTAACGTTCGTGGAAGGGTGAATGGTAAAATTACCGACAACATCGCCAGCTACAGTTTTGAAGTAGAAAAACCATATTACTCATCTACCACCGCGCTAATTATATATTTACTTATTGCTATTCTCTTAGTTCTATTAGTGAATTGGTTGTATAAGAGGTATTACAGAAAACAAAGAGAGCGCATACTCGAGAAAACCACCAACGAATTGAAGCTTAAAGAACTAGCATCACAGAAAGAGATTATTGAGCTCAAGAACGACAGATTGAATCAGGATATAACCGCAAGAAATCGAGAATTGGCAATTTCAACCATGAATATGATTAGCAAAAACAACACTTTGAATAACATAAAAGAAGAGTTGAACAAACTAACCGATATTCACCAAATTAAACCTGTAATCAAACTTATAGATAAGCGATTAAACAATAAACAAGACTGGGAATTCTTTGAAGTAGCCTTTAATCATGCCGACAAAGAATTCTTCAAAAAGGTAAAATCACTGCACCCTGACCTTACGCCAAATGATTTACGGCTATGTGTGTATTTACGTCTTAATTTGTCTTCAAAGGAGATCGCTCCGCTGTTAAATATTTCCCCTAGAAGCGTAGAAACCAAGAGATATCGCCTACGCAGAAAGATACGACTCGAGAGGGAAATTAGCTTAAATGACTACTTTATTAACCTATAAGGCTCACAACATTATTGACAATTACTACAACATTACCACAACATTAGCAATATTCCCTGTTTATTTTCTCTGAAATAAGAAATATTATGACATTGGCATTAAATTGCGAAATCCCTAATTTCAGTGGCTTTTCGGTGTCAATTTAATAATTTTTACGTTCAATTATTATCATGTCTGTTTTTTGTCGAGGTTTTCCTATGAAATAAATAAACACTACACTTTACCTTGTGACAAACGATTAACATCATGAGGCACGCTTTTTTATCCGCTCTTTTAATCTTCTCTGTTAGCATAGTTTGGGGACAGTCGTTCTCGGTTAACGGAACCGTTGTAAACAGCAATGGAAATGTTCCACTTTTTGGAGCTTCTGTAATTCAAAAAGGAACTTTGAATGGAGCCATCACCGATTTCGATGGAAACTTCTCGATCGATAATATTAATTCGGGTGATGTGTTGGTATTTTCCTATTTGGGATTTGTTAGCAAAGAGGTAACCATTGGAAGTCAACAAAATATCTCAGTCTCCCTAGATGAAGATATCGCCTCGTTGGATGAGATTGTTGTAATTGGATACGGAACCCAAAGGAAAAAAGAAATTACCGGAGCGGTATCTATTATCTCGGCTGAAACTATCGAAGAACTTAAGCCAACTCGTATCGAGCAAGCGCTTCAAGGACAAGTAGCCGGAGTTCAAATTACGTCAGAATCCGGATCACCCGGTAGTGGGTTGAATATTAGAATTCGGGGGATTTCTACCAATGGTGACAACCGTCCATTAATATTAGTAGATGGTAACGTAATTGAAGATCTAAGTGTAATCAATCCTGGGGATATTGAAAGTATCAACGTTTTAAAAGACGCAACGGCTGGAATATACGGTGTACGTGCAGCTAACGGTGTTATTCTCATTACTACTAAAACTGGACGAAAAGGAACTCCTCTTACTTTTGAATACGAAGCTTATGGTGGATTTCAGGAAACTACACGAAGTTTGCCTGCTCTCAACGCCACCGAATATGCATTACTTGTGAACGAATCACTTGTCGCCAATGGACAATCTCCACTATTCAATAATATTAATGAGTTAGGAACCGGAACCAATTGGCAGGATGAAGTGTTCAGTAAAGCTCCGATCATTAGTAACAACTTTACCATTCGTGGGGGAACCGAAAAGTCAACTTATTCAGGTGGAGCCTCTATCCTTACTCAAGACGGTATAGTGGGAGGAGATAAAGCGAATTTCACTCGCTATACAGCTCGACTCAATTACAACACTGAGTTGTTAGAGAAAATTCGATTCAAATCGAGCTTAATTTATACGGGCACCAAAAGAAAAACACTACAGGAAAATGGAATTGGTTCCGTATTATACAATGCCTTGAATATGGATCCTACATTACCAACCACAGGTAATAACATGGGCTTTTCCAGAGCAGAAAATTTACCTATCGAAGTAATCAATCCGCTGGCACAAATAGAAAGTACCTTTAACAGAAACGATGTCGATAAGATTAGTGGAGTCTTTGGTTTGAGCTATAATTTTCTGAAAAATCTTACGGTAGATGCAAACTATCAATGGAACTACGCCGAAGTACGACAGCAGTTTTATTCTCCTGAAGCCGACTTTGGTGTACAGGGAATCGCCGATAAAGTTTTTGACCGTTTAGGAACGAATTCTTTCGTTGAACAAGAACAATTCTTCCGGGACTATACGTTCGATGCCTTTATTAATTACGACAACAGTTTCGCCGATGCACACAACCTAAAAGTAACGTTGGGTACCTCTATTTTTAAAACAACAGGAGATTTTTACGGTCAAACCGGTGTAAATGTTCAGGAGGCACCATTCGCCCAGATCGATATTAATACGGCCGAAATACTTACCGATAATTTCATTAACGTGAGCAATAGAGTTTTCGATTCTCGCCTTTTGTCTTACTTCGGAAGAGTACAATACGATTATAAAGGAAAATATCTTTTCTCTGCAGTAGTTCGACGCGATGGTTCTACCAGCTTCGGACCTGAAAACAAATTTGGAATTTTCCCATCAGCCTCTGTGGGTTGGGTAGTTTCTGACGAAGACTTCCTTGCCGACAGTAATACCCTAAACTTCTTAAAACTTAGAGGTTCATATGGTATCATAGGAAATGACCGTATTGGAGCCTTTGGATTCGTATCCTTATTAAATGGAGAAGGGGTTTATGTAATAGACGATGAATTAAATTTCGGAACCGCTCAAGGAATCATCTCCAACCCTGAAATTAAATGGGAAGAGCAGAAAACATTAGATATTGGGATCGATACTCGTTTCTTAAATAACAAGCTAAGTATTGAGGCCGATTACTTTAATCGTGAAACCAAAGACTTATTATTGGTAGTGCAAACTTCAGGATTGACCGGATCGACTGCACCTGGATCGGGTAACCCGACGGCCAATGCAGGATCGGTTCGCAATAAGGGATTTGAAGTTTCCATGGGGTATCGCGATAATATTTCAGAATCATTCTCCTTCGGAATAAATTACAATTTCACCACTTTAGACAATGAAGTGATCGAAGTGAATAACGGGATTGGTTTTGAGCCCGGTGGTGGATTTGGAATTGGCCAGGAATTGCCGGCTAGAATGGAAGAAGGGTTTCCATTAGGGTATTTCTTAGGATTCGAAACCGACGGTATCTTCCAAACTCAGGAAGAAGCGAATAACGCTCCTTCCCAAATAGCCTTAGGTGCCAATGCTTCAGCCGGGGATATTAAATATGTTGACATTAATAATGATGGAGTAATTAATCTGGATGACCGCACCAATATTGGTGACCCCATTCCGGATATCACCATGGGATTGAACATTTCATTCGAATATAAAAACTTCGATTTTCAGTCGTATTTCTTCTCCTCCATTGGAAATGAGATCGTACGAAATTACGAGAGAAACAATCAGTTTACCAATAGAACCACTTATTATTTAGACCGATGGACCGGCCCCGGAACTTCCAACACTTTTCCAAGGGTAACCACTGGAGCTACATCAAATACTGTATTCTCCGATTTTTATGTAGAGGACGGATCTTTTGTAAGAGCTCAAAACCTACAATTGGGTTATTCCATGGGAGAAAAAACACTAAGCAGTATTGGTATTGATAAATTCAGAGTATATGTGTCTGTAAGCAACGCTTTCACACTAACAAAATATAGAGGATACGACCCGACCGTTTCTGTGGGAGCACCCATTGGAAGTGGTTTTGACCAAGGTTTATATCCTACACCCAGAACCTATTTATTAGGTTTTAATGTAAAACTTTAATCAAAGAACTATGAAATTTAAATTCATTGTATCCATAGTCGCATTATCGCTCTTCGCCTGTAGTGATGATTTTGTAGATGTTGAGTCTCAGGATCAAAACTCCGAGAACTATTTTAATTCAGAAGAAGACTATCAGAGTGCCTTGATTGGTGCTTATGATATGCTACAAGCATCTTATATCAATGTAATGCTTGGGGAAATTGCATCCGATAATACTTTAGCAGGAGGCGAATCTGCAACCGATGTTATTGGCATTCAGCAAATAGACGATATGATTCATACACCGAGTAACCAGCAGCTTCGAGATATTTGGAGCTGGATGTTTGCAGGTGTTAATCGTGCCAATTATATCTTAGAATTTCAGGATAAAACCGAATTCGATGGTAAAAATGGTGTGTTGGCTCAGGCACGCTTTTTAAGAGCCTACTATTATTTTGAATTGACAAAATGGTTTGGCGATGTGCCACTGGCAGTAGATGAAAGAATCTTATTCGGAACCGAAACAAGTTTGGACCGAACGCCTCAATCTGAGGTTTATGCACAAATCGAACTAGACCTTCAGTATGCCATTGACAATCTACCTTATACGCAATCGGAAACAGGGAGAATCACAAAAGGTGCGGCGCAAGGTCTTTTAGGACGAGCGTATCTCTATCAAGGAAAATTTCAGGAGGCAGCAAACGTCTTGGACGAACTTATTAATAACGGACCTCATAGTTTGGTTTCAGATTTAACCACACTTTTCGAAAATGACAACGAAAACAATGCTGAATCTGTGTTCGAAGTTCAATATACCGACCTGGAAGGCGCGGGATTTGGCTGTTTACAATGTAGTGAAGGTAACGTTGCCGTAGGATTTAACGGCCCTCGAAATTTTAATGGACCGCTTTTCGAATCGGGTTTCAGTTTTAATGTTCCCACCCAAGAAATTTATGATTTATACGAAGAAGGAGACCCAAGAAGAGACAATTATATCCTAAACATTGAGCTTTTCGCTCAAGAAAATGCCGACTACAATAATGGCGCAGGTGTAAGTTGGACCGAAGGTTTTGAACACACTGGATATTTCAATAGAAAATACATTCCTAGACAAGGGGATTCGAATATCGGGGATCAAAATTTAACCAATCCTAACAATTACAGAGCCATTCGCTTTGCAGATGTATTGCTTATGGCAGCAGAAGCACATAACAGAGGAAACGGAAACGATGGTTTGGCCCTTCAATACGTAAACCGAGTTAGAGAGAGAGCAGGATTGGACGATTTATCTCTTTCAGGAAGTGCACTTTTAGATGCTATCTATCTCGAGCGAAGACTTGAGTTAGTGGGTGAAGGACATCACTTTTTTGATTTGGTTAGAACGAATAGAGCAGCCAATGAAATTGACGGTTTTATGGCCGGAAAGCACGAGTTATTTCCAATTCCGGATATAGAAATTCAATTAACAGGGAATCGCTGGGAACAAAATCCAGGTTATTAAAAGAAGGTTACTATGATTATGAATTACTTGAAAAAAATAACAGGAACACTACTATTGTGCTTTATAGCCTTTAGCTGTGCCGAAGACGATAACGACCTAGGGTTCGTGAACGGGGTAGCCACTCCGTCTAATATTGCATTATTAGTTCAGCTAAGTCAGGATAATTCCGGGACGGCCACTTTAACTCCTTCTGGAGAATCGACTTCCCTATTCACTTTAGATTTCGGAGATAATTCGGGAACTGTAGAAATTATACCGGGAAATAGTGTGAGTCATATTTATTCTGAAGGTTCTTATACGGCCACTCTCATTGCTGAAAATATAAACGGTGAGACAACCGAATTTACACAACAAGTCGAAGTGTCTTTTCTCCCACCTGAAAATTTAGTGGTTACTATAAATCGAGTAGCAGGCGATAATTTTTCGATAGAAGTTTCTGCGGAAGCAGATCTCGCTGTTGGATTTGAAGTGTTGTTTGGAGACGTTCAAGATGAAACTCCAACACCTATGATGGTAGATGAAACCATTACGCATACTTATCCCGATGTAGGTGAATACCAACTTACCGTTACTGCTTTAAGTGGCGGTGCGGAAACAACTTCGGTAACCGAAACAGTTGTTATTGACAACCCTATCGTTTTGCCCATCGATTTTGAATCGGAAACAATTGAATATGTTTTTGAAGACTTTGGAGGAGCAATCAATACTGTGATTGACAATCCGGATGCTTCGGGAGTTAACACTAGTTCGAAAGTAGTTGAGTTTTTTAAGGAGCCCGGTGCAGAAACATTTGCAGGAACGGTTATATCGTTGGGAGGCCCCATCGATTTCTCCGAATTTCAAGCCTTCAAATTGGATTCTTGGTCGCCCTTAGCCGGAAGTACCGTTAAACTGAAACTAGAAAACGCGAACGACCCTAATATTTCAGCAGAAATAGATGCGCTTACCTCAACCACCAATGCATGGGAATCTATATTTTTTGATTTCTCGAGCGCAGATTTAAGTCAGGAATACTCAAAAGTTATTGTTTTTTATGACTTCGGAAACGCAGGTAATGGAGACACATTCTATTACGATAACATTGAGCAAACATCGGTGGCTAGTACTCAAATTGGACTGCCATTGGATTTCGAAAATGCCAACTTAAATTATCAAATCATTGGGTTCGAAGGCGCGGAATCTGAATTGGAAGCCAATCCAGACCCTTCGGGAATTAATACCAGCGACAACGTAATACGCACAACGAAGACGGTAGGAGCACAATTCTTTGCAGGTACTGCCATCCCGTTGGATGTGCCAATCGATTTCTCTTCAACCGAAAGTATTTCAATGAAAACCTGGTCGCCTAAAGCAAATATTCCTGTGCGTCTAAAACTTGAAAATTCGAGTGGTGACTTTGTAGAACTGGATGTTAACACAACGGTGACCAACCAATGGGAAGAATTAACCTGGAGTTTCACCGGGATGACCGGCGGAATTGAATTTACACAGGTGGTGGTCTTCTTCGAGTTCGTGGTAGATCTTCCGGGTGACGGAACTACTTACTATTTCGACGATGTGGAATTGGCCATAAGTGGAATTGGCTTACCATTAGATTTTGAAGATCCAATTGCAAATTATCAGATCATTGGGTTTGAGGGTGCAGACTCTGCCTTAGAAGCCAATCCCGACCCAACCGGAGTGAATACCAGTTCAACGGTGGTGCGTACCACAAAAGCAGTTGGAGCACAATTTTTTGCTGGGACTGCTATTCCAATCGATGAGCCAATCGTTTTCTCAGGAACCGAACAAATCAAGATGAAAGTCTGGTCCCCTAAGCTGGATATACCGGTAAGGTTAAAACTTGAAAACGGTAACGGCGAATTTGTTGAACTCGATGTTAATACAACGGTTACCAACCAATGGGAAGAATTGGTTTGGGACTTTTCTGGAATGAACACAACTCCGGCTTTTGACACGGTTGTGGTGTTCTTTGAGTTTGTCGTAGATCTTCCCGGAGACGGAAGCACCTACTATTTCGACGATATAGATTATGCTAATTAAAAGAAATGATGAAAATGAAATCTTTATATAAAATTATAGCGGTAGTTGCGCTTGCGTTAGTAGCGGTAAACTGCCAGGAAGATGACTCCACTTTCGGCGATGTAGTAGCACCCACCAATTTAACGGCGAGTGTGGACATAGCAAACGATCAATCGGGGAATGTCACTTTAACGCCTTCCGCAGATAATGTACTCACATACCACATCTTTTTTGAACAAGGAATAGATCCGGTAGTAATTACGAGTGGAGAACAAGCGAATTACAGATATACTCAATCTGGAGTATATTCTCAAGAGATAGTAGTGACCGCTTACGGTAAAGGAGGTGTTTCAAGTTCCATTTCCGTAGTGATAGATTTGGACGTTCGACTGGAAATTGATGCCGCGATTCTAGCAAATCTTGCCGGTAATCCTAATGAAGGAAAGCGTTGGATCTGGGATTCGACGAATGCCGGACATTTTGGCGTGGGAGATCCAGCCGAAACTTTTCCTAATTTCTTTAGTGCAGGTGCCGGACAATTGGATCCATGTTTATACGACGATGTGCTAACTTTTAGTCATGATGGTCAAGGAAATTACACCTTTGAATTAACAACAACAGAGGCAACTTTTATTAACTGGGCGGAGGTAAAAAGATTTTTCCCAGATGCCACACCGGTTCAATTTGCGGACGAGTGCCGTTTCATTGACGACCAACTCGACATCATAACCGACTTCGTAGTGGTTCCGGATAACGCCACCGGAGCAAATATTCTAACCGTTACCAATAGCACTATGTCTTACTGGTCGGGTGCGACTTCATATGAAATCACCGAATTGACTGAAAATAAATTAACTATTAGAGGAATTCAAGAACCTTTTGATCCTCCTGCAGCACCATTAGCATGGTATCATACATTTGTTCCTGAAGGAGGAACAGTGCCTGTTGATTGTGGCGGAAGCACAGGAGACGCTGGAAGCGGAAATAATGACGTGCTTGTTTGGGCAGATGAGTTTGAGGAAGACGGCACCCCTTGTTCCGATAATTGGACCTTTGATATTGGAACAGGCGACAATGGTTGGGGTAATGGTGAATTCCAATACTATACAGACCGACCTGAAAATGCTGAAGTGACCAACGGCGTGTTAAAAATAACAGCTAAAGCTGAATCATTCCAGGGAAGTAATTATACTTCGGCACGACTTATAAGCTTTCAAAAATTTGACTTTACCTACGGAAGAGTTGAAGCACGAGCTAAACTTCCAACCGGAGGAGGAACATGGCCAGCCATCTGGTTACTTGGATCCGATTTTGAAACAAATACTTGGCCCGGGTGTGGAGAGATCGACATCATGGAACATGTAGGTAACCAACAAGATATAATCTTCTCGTCATTACATTATCCTGGTAACTCGGGCGGAAATGCTGCAACAGAATCTATTAATGTTCCCGGGGTGTCGGATGAATTCCACATTTACGCTGTAGAATGGACGGCCGATGAAATTCAATTTTCGGTAGATGGAAATGTATACCACACTTTCTCGAATAACGCCAATTTGCCTTTTGAAAGTGACTTTTTCTTAATTCTGAATGTCGCTATGGGTGGCAATTTTGGAGGGCCTATCGATCCAAATTTTGTGGAGTCCTCTATGGAAATCGACTATATCAGAGTATATCAATAAATATGAAAGCGATGAAATACATATTCATATTATTCTTAGGGCTGGTTGCCATTTCAATGACCGGGCCAATCGACAATGACTTAAATTTAAAAAGCACTTCGGAAACTGAACCTTCCGAAGTAATTGCTAAAAAAGTAGATTCATTGCTCGCCATTATGACCCTTGAGGAGAAAATTGGGCAAATGAATCAATACAATGGATTCTGGAACGTAACCGGCCCAGCTCCTGAAAATGGAGATGCAGCTAAGAAATATGAACATTTAAAGAAGGGATATGTAGGCTCCATGCTGAATGTGCGAGGAGTGAAGGAAGTTAGAGCGGTTCAAAAAATCGCCGTTGAAGAAACAAGATTAGGTATCCCTTTAATTATTGGGTTTGACGCCATTCATGGTTATAAAACTACCAGTCCAATCCCTCTTGCAGAATCTGCCAGCTGGGACATGGAGGCCATAAGACTTGCTGCAGAAGTTACGGCCAAAGAAGCTGCGGCCTCTGGGATCAATTGGACATTTGCTCCTATGGTTGATATTTCACGCGATGCGCGATGGGGAAGAGTGATGGAAGGCGGAGGCGAAGATCCTTACTTGGGGTCTAAAATTGCCGAAGCAAGGGTAAAAGGATTTCAAGGAGATGACCTATCCAACATTTATACCATCGCTGCTTGTGCTAAACATTTTGCCGGCTATGGTTTTGCTGAAGCAGGAAGAGATTACAACACAGTGGATGTTGGAACGTCCACGCTTTATAATGTAATTCTCCCACCATTCAAGGCTGCGAAAGAAGCAGGTGTTCGAACCTTTATGAATTCGTTCAATGACCTTAACGGTATCCCGGCTACGGGAGATAAATTTTTGCAAAGAGATATCCTAAAAGGAGAATGGGGATTTACCGGCTTTGTGGTTTCCGATTGGGGTTCTATGCGAGAAATGATACCTCATGGGTACGCTAAAGATGGAAAGCATGCGGCAGAATTAGCTGCCATTGCTGGATCAGACATGGACATGGAGTCTTATTTATACGTTGAGCATCTTGCCAATTTAGTTCGAGAAAAAAAGGTGGACGAATCTTTAATTGATGATTCGGTTAGAAGAATCCTAACCTTAAAATATGAACTGGGCTTATTTGATGACCCTTACAAGTATTGTGACGAAACTCGTGAGAAAGAAGTAATAAATTCTAAAGAAAACCACGACGCAGTTCTTGACGTAGCTAAAAAGTCAATCGTTTTATTGAAAAATGACAACAATATGCTTCCACTAAAGAAGTCGGGGCAAAAAATTGCATTGATTGGAGCATTAGCTTCAGACAAGAATAGTCCGTTAGGTAGCTGGAGAATAGCGGCAGACGACAATACGGCGATCTCGGTACTCGAAGGAATGCAAGCCTATAAAGGAAATGAATTGACATTCGCTAAAGGTGCAGATGTTTCCGTAGGAAAAACACAATTTGTTTTTGAAACCAAAATTAATACTACTGACCGTAGCGGATTCGATGAGGCTATCGAAGCAGCAAAAAAAGCAGACAAGGTCGTAATGGTTCTGGGTGAAGTTGGTTTTCAAAGTGGAGAAGGACGAAGTAGAGCGAATCTGGACCTTCCGGGAGTGCAGCAAGACCTCTTAGAAGCGGTCCATAAAGTAAACCCAAACATCGTTTTGGTGCTTAACAATGGTCGTCCATTGGTACTTAATTGGGCTCATGAAAATATTCCTGCTATTGTAGAGGGTTGGCATCTTGGTTCTCAGGCCGGACATGCCATCGCACAAGTACTTTATGGCGATTATAATCCGAGCGGAAAATTGCCAATGTCATTCCCAAGAAGCGTAGGTCAAGTACCTATTTATTACAACCACAAAAATACGGGGCGGCCTACTATTCCGGCTCCTAATCTTGTTTTTTGGACTCATTATATAGATGAGGATAATAGCCCATTATATCCCTTCGGACATGGTCTTAGTTATACGAACTTCAAATACGAAGATCTACAAGTAACCAATAACTATCGTGTAAGTGGCGAGGTTAAAGTCTCTGTAAATCTTACCAACAGTGGCAATGTAGAGGGAAAAGAGGTTGTACAGTTGTACACACGAGACCTGTTTGCCAGTGTTACGCGTCCTGTTAAGGAGTTAAAAGGGTTTGAACTTGTAAGTTTAAAACCGGGAGAGTCAAAAATTATTGAATTTACTCTTACCCAAGCGGAACTTGGGTTTTACAATAACAAAGGTGAGTTTGTCGTGGAACGTGGAGAATTTGAGGTCTTTGTAGGCGGAAGCTCTGCGACCACTAATAAAAATTCATTTGAACTATAAATATTATTAATCACAACAAAATAAATTTTAATCATCCAAAAACAGTGTTATGAAACAAATAACTACAATTTTTCTCCTTTTGCTAAGTGCAATTGGATTTTCTCAAAACGTCCCAATCGACTTCGAAGCCGGAGGGAATGGGGCAACTTGGACATGGACGGTGTTCGAAAATGGCGCGAATCCTCCTTTAGAAATTATAGCCAATCCAGATCCCACAGGGATCAACACTTCGGCTACGGTTGCTAAATTCACGGCTTTGCAAGTTGGAGCTCCTTTTGCAGGGTGTGAATCCATGCACGGTGCCGATATTGGTACTTGGACTTTAGATGCCACCAATGCAGAGGTTCGAATTAAAGTATGGAAGCCTGTAATTAGCGATGTTGGAATTAAGTTCGCTACAGCATCCAATGCCTCCACTGGAGAAATTAAGGTAGCCAATACGTTGGTCAATCAGTGGGAAGAATTGGTGTTCGATTTTTCAGGAGTGATTGGAAACCCTGCTAACATTGACCTGGATCAAATCATTGTTTTTCCCGATTTTAATGCCAGAACGCAGGACAACGTCATTTACTTCGATGATATTACATTCGGACCGGTGACACCAACGTTACCATTGGATTTTGAAGTTGTAACACCAACCTTCAATGATTTTAATGGATCCTTTACTCAGGTGATTGCGAATCCAGACCCTACTGGTGTAAACACATCGGCCAACGTGGCCGAAAATACAGTGCCGGCAAACGCTGCTTTCGCAGGGGTAAATATTCCGGTTGCAGTTGACTTAACTACTGACAAGTTCTTCAGAATGGATGTATGGTCTCCATTGGCAAACACTCCGGTTTTACTTAAACTTGAAGGAGGTCCTAATCCGCCGATTGAAAGGCAGGCTAATCTGACAACAACAGGTGCCTGGGAAGAAATCGTATTTGATTTTAGTTCGGAAGGTGCGTTGACTTATGACTCTGTTACGGTCTTTATGAATTTCAACATGCAAGACCCTGCCACTCAAACTTATTATTGGGACAATTTAGAATTGTATTCTCCGCCAGCCACTTTGCCTTTAACTTTTGAAGGTCAAACACTAATATTCAACGATTTTAACGGGTCCTTTACACAAACGATTGCAAATCCAGATCCTACAGGAGTTAACACCTCGGCTACCGTTGCTGAAAACACAGTACCAGCCAATGCAGCTTTTGCAGGTGTGAATATTCCGGTGCCAATTGATATAACTACCAATAAATTCTTTAGAATGGATGTTTGGTCTCCATTGGCCGGAACTCCTGTTTTACTGAAACTCGAAGGAGGTCCTAATCCGCCGGTTGAAAGACAGGCTAATTTGACAACAACAGGTGCTTGGGAAGAAATTGTATTTGACTTTAGCTCTGAAGGAGCACTTACCTATGATTCTGTTACTGTGTTTATGAATTTCAATATGCAGGACCCTGCCACACAAGTATATTATTGGGATAATCTGGAAAACTATTCTCCAGGTCCACCACCATTAGCACTTCCTTTGACGTTCGAAGGACAACCGGTGACATTTAACGACTTTAACGGATCATTTACACAAGCAATTGCTAACCCCGATCCTACGGGAGTAAATACTTCTGCAACTGTGGCTGAAAATACTGTTCCTGCCAATGCAGCTTTTGCCGGGGTAAACATCGTAGTGCCTGTAGATATTACAACTGATAAATTCTTTAGAATGGATGTTTGGTCTCCATTGGCCGGAACTCCTGTATTGCTCAAACTTGAAGGGGGTCCAAACCCACCTATTGAAAGACAAGCTAATTTGACTACTACCGGAGCTTGGGAAGAAATCCTATTCGATTTTAGTTCAGAAGGAGCTTTGACATACGATTCTGTCACGATCTTTATGAATTTCAACATGCAGGATCCTGCAACTCAAACTTATTACTGGGATAACTTAGAATTATTCTCCCCTCCACCAATGCTGCCATTTACACATGAAGGTCAAACATTGACGTTCAATGATTTTAATGGTTCATTTACACAACAGATTGCAAATCCGGATCCAACAGGAGTTAATACTTCTGCAACGGTTGCTGAAAACACAGTGCCCGCTAATGCCGCTTTTGCAGGTGTGAATGTTGCGGTTGATTATGATATTGCAACCGATAAATTCTTTAGAATGGACGTTTGGTCACCAGTACCAAACACACCCGTATTACTCAAACTTGAGAATTCAGGTACAGGTGTGAATACTGAAATAGCTGCAACTACTACAACAACAAGTGCGTGGGAAGAGTTGGTTTTCGACTTTAGTTTCGAACCGGCCTTGACATTCGATTCTATCACCATTTTTATGAACTTTAATGTTCAAGACCCGAACACTCAAATTTATTATTGGGATAATTTGGAGCAATTTACTCCTGTTAACACCAACGATAATTGTTCTGGAGCAACTCCTATTGCTTGTGGAGATATAGTACTGGGAGATACTTCCGATAATACTGATACGGGTGGAGCGAACACTACTCCAGATGAGTGGTATTCTTTCACAGGTTCTGGTTCTCCTGAAGTAGTAACTGTTTCTACTTGTGGAGCCGGTACTGCTTATGATACTTATCTATCGGTATTCGATTCTTGTGGTGGAGCTATTATTGACGAAAACGACGATTCTTGTGGATTGTCTTCTGAAATTACTTTCTTCTCCGATGGAACATCGACTTACTATATCGCTGTTGAAGGATTCTCTGGAGCTGGTGCATTCGAATTGGATGTAACTTGTGCTACTCCTCCAGCTAACGATATGTGTGATGGTGCTGTAGCAATTTCTTGTGGTGATTCTATTTTAGGAACTACAATTAACGCTACCGACGATACTGCCGTAGCTCCAGATTGTAATACTACAACATCTGCTCCTGGAGTATGGTATGTGTATCAGGATGCCGATGGCCTTGCTAATAATGTTTTAGTATCCACTTGTTCTACGAACACAGATTACGATACTAAGATTTCAGTATATACTGGAGACTGTGCTGCACCACCACTTACTTGTGTGGATGGTAACGACGACTCTCCAAACAGTACCGACTTCCAGAGTGAGGTAGAATTCCAAAGTGATGGAAGTTCGACTTACTACATCTTAGTACACGGATTCGCTGGTGATACCGGTAACTTCGAGTTGAGCTTGTCTTGTACTCTTGTGCCTCCACCAAACGATATGATTGCCAATTCTATTGATGTAGACGAAATTGGATTCCCTTACACAGATCCAGCCGTGGCTATGCCAGGCGCAACTGTGGAAGCAGGAACTCCAGCAGGTTGTGACAACGCCGGTGTAAACGGTGTATGGTACAACTTCGTACCACCATTAAATGGTGTGGCTACTTGTTCGGTAACTACTCCGGCAGGATTTACTT
>JABDKT010000192.1 GCA_013002065.1 Flavobacteriaceae bacterium | reverse complement strand
CTTTGTACCCGGATGCCTTGTCCACTTTAAACAAGTGGTACGACGAAGGACATATTATTTGCTTCTTCACTTCTAGAACGGAAGATCATCGTGAGGTAACCGAATTTTGGTTAAATAAGCACGGTTTTAAATATCATTCTCTATTAATGGGTAAGCCAAGAGGAGGAAATTATCACTGGATAGATAATCACTTGGTAAAAGCAACCCGTTATAAAGGGAAATTCACTGATTTAGTGGAAAAAGAGGTGACGATACAGGTGTTTAAGGATTAAACTTAATTCTATGAGCGAAACAGTTAAGGTACCAACAATGGCCGAATACATGGCCCAGGGAAAACAACCGGAAGTGTTGTTCTGGGTGGGATGTGCCGGTAGTTTTGATGACCGGGCGAAGAAAATAACCAAAGCGTTTGCGAAGTTATTGAACAAGGCCGGCGTGGATTTCGCAGTTTTAGGCACAGAAGAAAGTTGTACCGGAGACCCTGCAAAAAGGGCCGGGAACGAATTTCTCTTTCAAATGCAAGCCATGATGAATATTCAGGTTTTGAATGGCTATGAAATTAAAAAGATAGTTACCACCTGTCCTCATTGCTTTAATACCTTAAAAAATGAGTATCCCGAATTGGGCGGGAATTATGAGGTGATGCATCATACACAATTTCTAAAATCGCTTCTCAATGAAGGGAAGTTGAAAGTGGAGGGTGGAAAATATAAAGGAAAGCGCATTACCTTTCACGATCCTTGTTATTTAGGAAGAGCAAATAACGAATATGAAGCTCCCCGGGATTTACTTCGGAAATTGGAGGTGGAACTCGTAGAGATGAAACGTTGCAAGTCCCGAGGACTATGTTGTGGTGCCGGTGGCGCTCAGATGTTTAAGGAGCCTGAAAAAGGAGACAAAGACATCAATATTGAGCGTACAGAGGAAGCCCTAGAAACACAACCTAAAATTATTGCCGCCGGTTGCCCGTTTTGCAATACCATGATGACCGATGGTGTAAAAGGAAAAGAAAAGGAGGATTCTGTGGAGGTAATGGACGTTGCCGAAATGATTGCAAATGCCTCCGATTTGTAATTTACTTTATTCTGAAATATTAGACGCCTGAGTTATGTTAGTTGATTTTGAAACCTTGCCCAACGAATCACGAGTTTGGATTTACCAATCCAACCGAAAACTTTCCGATGAAGAAGTTGCGTATATCGATGCCAAAACCCGACACTTTTTAAACGAATGGACGGCTCATGGAGCCAACCTTGAGGCAGGTTTCGAGATAAAATACAACCGATTTATCGTAATTGGTCTCAACCAAGAGAACGCATCCGCTTCTGGCTGTAGTATTGATGCTTCAGTACATTTCATTCAATCCTTGGAAAATAAGATTGGAGTGGATTTACTCGATAAAATGAACGTTACCTTTTACAATGGCGAATTTATAGCTTATAAGCCACTTTCAGAATTTAAAAAAATGGCCAAGAACCGGTCAGTGTCAAAAAACACAGTGGTTTTCAACAATTTAGTTAATTCCAAAGCGGAATATTTAGAACACTGGGAAGTGCCCGCAAAAGATAGTTGGCACAGCCGTTTTTTAGCATAGTTTTTGTTACTTTAGTTTCATGAAGCAAATTGCGGTAACCTCATTTCTCATTCTCTCTTCATTTCTAGGTTTTTCTCAGCAAATTAATCCGTTGATGGTCATAGACGACCTTGAGAATCAGAAGAAATGGGTGGACAGTATTTATGGCAATATGTCGCTTCAGGAGAAAATTGGCCAGCTGTTTATGGTGGATGTTTTTTCCAGCGATCCCACCAAAAAAACCGATCTGGTTAAAGGACTTATCGACAACTATTATATTGGCGGAATTATATTCTCCAAAGGAGGTCCCAAACGACAAGCTAAATTAAATAACGAATATCAGGAAATGTCCAGAGTTCCCTTGCTTATAGGTATGGACGCCGAATGGGGACTCGCCATGAGATTGGATTCTACTTTTGCCTACCCCTGGAATATGACTCTGGGAGCCATCAAAGACAATGAAGTAGTCGAAAAGGTTGGAAATAGAATAGGGGAGCACTCTAAACGCATGGGAGTTCACTTTAACTTCGCGCCGGTGGTGGATATTAATACCAATCCAAAGAATCCGATCATTGGAAATAGGTCTTTCGGTGAAAGTAGAGAAAATGTAACCCAAAAAGCGCTCGCCTTTATGCGCGGAATGCAAGGTGCAGGAGTCATGGCAAATGCGAAACACTTCCCGGGACATGGAGACACAGATACCGATTCCCATAAAACATTACCCACATTGCTTTTCAGTAAGGAAAGGATCGATTCTTTAGAACTATATCCGTACAAAAATATTATCTCACAAGGTTTGAGTAGCGTGATGGTGGCACATCTCAATATACCCTCCATCATTCCGGAAACCGGCTATCCGTCGTCCATTTCAAAAAATGTGGTGACGCAAATATTACAAAGAGAACTAGGGTTTAACGGACTTATCTTTACCGATGCACTAAATATGAAGGGTGCGGCCGATTTCCAAAAACCGGGAGAGATTGACCTAGCTGCATTTCTAGCAGGAAACGACGTGTTGCTCATTTCAGAAAATGTCCCCAAAGCCCATGACATCCTAGTAAGAGCTTACAGGGAAGGTGTTATATTGGAAACAAGGTTAGAGAAATCGGTTAAGAAAATATTATACGCGAAATATAAAGTTGGTTTACATAACTATGAGCCAATTAGCACCGAGAATATAATCGAAGATTTAAACAGCCCTGTTGACGAAATGCTATACGAAGAGGCCATGGAAAAGGCACTTACAGTGGTGAAGAATGATTCTGCGACACTTCCTATAAAAGATCTACACAACACCAAGATAGCGTACGTAAACTTCGGTGATGATTCGGGAAAACCATTTCTCAATTATCTAAGGAAATACACGAAAATTGATTGGGTTAGAGAAAAATCACTCGCGGCCTATCTAAAGAAACTAAAGCGGTACGATTATGTGGTCATCGGATTTCACAGATCCAACGAAAACCCTTGGAAGTCGTACAAGTTTACTGAAAAAGAAGTACAATGGATTCAGAAAATTTCGGAAGAAAATAAGGTCATACTGGATGTTTTCACTAGACCCTATGCCTTGCTCGATTTAGAATCCACTCAAAATATTGAGAGTATTATAGTTTCCTATCAGAACAGTGAAGTGGCACAGTCCCTTTCGGCTCAACTTATTTTTGGTGCAAGAGGTGCATCGGGACAACTTCCGGTTTCTGCAGGCGATGATTTTCCCGTTGGAACTTCCGTAGAAATAAAACCGTTAAAACGCCTTCAATACGGCACTCCAGAAAGCGTTGGTCTCGATAGTGAGAAGTTAAAAAAGATCGATACCCTTGCTTGGAGTGGACTTTGGGCCGGTATGATGCCCGGAGCTCAAATAATAGTGGCAAAAAAAGGTAAAGTAGTGTATGAAAAGAATTTTGGATATCACACACCGGAAAAGAAGATTAGAGTAAGAAGTGACGATTTATACGATGTCGCTTCGCTCACAAAAATTTTGGCCACATTGCCAATGACTATGGAATTAATGGATCGAGGTGCCATTAATATGGACACTAAATTGTCTGAAATGCTTCCGGAATTCAAGTACAGCAATAAAAAGAACATCACCTTAAAACGGATGTTATCACATACGGCAAGGCTTAAAGCATGGATTCCTTTTTACATCAAGACTATAGATACGGTTACTGGTTTGCCTTCGAAGAAATATTATTCCAATAAAAAAGACGACGAATTCTCAATAAAGGTGGCAAACGACCTTTATTTGAGAAAAGATTATAAGGATACTATTTATGACCTTATCAAAGAAAGTGAGTTGAGATCACGCTCCGGATATAAATACAGTGATTTGCCTTATTATCTACTGAAAAAATACCTCGAAAATTTCTACGGAACTTCGCTGGATTATCTAGTGCAAAGAAACTTGTATCAGCATTTAGGCGCTAATTACACAACCTATAATCCGTTGTCCAAGTTTAGGAAATCGGATATAACTCCCACGGAAGAAGATAAATATTTCAGAATGCAGAAAGTTCATGGCTATGTTCACGACCAAGGAGCTGCAATGCTAGGTGGAGTTTGTGGGCATGCAGGACTTTTTAGCAATGCCAAC
>JABDKT010000186.1 GCA_013002065.1 Flavobacteriaceae bacterium | reverse complement strand
GTCTATAGACATACTCGATTCTTCAGAACTGATAGTTTTCACTAATTGCCCTGTAGACGATATGATCATAATTTGATCATAAGATCCTTCCAGAATGTCAATATTTAATCGTGAATTTGCCGGATTAGGATACAATTTGATATTATCGGCATTCTGCGCAAACGACACCACATTTGAGGTGTTGCGAGTCGTAACAACATTGGATGGTACTGCAGCGTTATCACCTGTTATAATTACTTGATCAAACCAAATCTGATCGTTGTTCGCACTTGCATCACAACGAAATCTTATTCTGTTATTCGTAGTAAAATTATAATTTGCAGCGTCCAATACTATGATGTCATCGAAAAATTCATTGTTGTTAAATTCGGCTCCACTTGCATAATCTCCAATAATTTCATAAGTCGATCCATCGTAGAACTCTACGAAGAAATTTTCTCCATTCTCCATACTTTTAGCATAGGTGTGGAATTCTATCGATACCTGTGTATTTCCGGATAAATCAATATCTGGGGAAAAGGCGTTAGATGAACTGGAGTTATCTCTTAGACGAATCGAATACGTTCCTTCAAACGAATTGCTGGTCGCTTGTCGAGCACAGTCGTTTCCTCCATCGGTCCATCCATCGAATCCGGTTTCAAAATAATAAGCTGCTATTTCGCCGTTATTTCCTCCACCCTCTAATGTTGTGAAAGAAGTTGCTGCATTCCCGGAAATATTTCCTGCGGCATCTTGAGCATTTACTGTTACATTATATGTGGTTAAGGGATCTAAACCTGCTAAATTGAAGGTTGTATTTGCTGTATTACCTACAGAGTTCCCATCCACAGATAAATTATAACTCGCAACTCCTACATTATCGGTAGAGGCAGTCCAATTTAGTGTAGCCCCTGAAGATGTAATATTTGTTGCCGTTAAATTTGTAGGCGTCGTAGGTGCCTCGGTATCCGGCGGTCCCGCTTGTACTTGAAATGCTCCAACTACTCCTTTTCGGCCATTGTTCATATACTCATTGATAAACCAAAAAGTTTGATCATCGGTTGGATCCACATCTATCTTACTGTAATCACCGTATCTGGTCCCAGGAATCTTTGCATTTCCATTCGCAATTAATTCTTCTGAAACCGTCATGGTATTCAAAGGATCTCCATTTAACCTTCCGGTGAAATAAGAACTTACATAAACAGTAGATGAAGTATTTGGACCCGACATAGAGGTATATCCCATACCTATATTTCCTTGTCCGTCCATGGCTAAACTTGCATTCCATGCATGTCTTCCATTGGGTGCCGTATAAGTTCCTTCTTGATATAATGACCAAGGTTGGTTATCACCGCTTTGTCTGAATTCATACCAACGAACACCTGCTACCTTATCATTTGAAGCGTCGGTATCGACCACAAAATTGAAAACTGCCGAATTGTGAGTAGCAAACTTTCTAAATTGTGCTTGATTCATAATGGTCGCCTGTAGTGCATCAATTCGAATAGGCCTACCACTTCCAGGTTGCTTAAGGTTTGAAAAACTACCATTGTCAAATACACCAATAAATGGGGTGGTCGGGATCTCCTGAGCGGCAGAAACAGTTGAGTTTCCGGGGTTATTCCAATCTACGTCGATAGTCCACAATTTAATGTGATCATTCGAAACACCGCTCCATGCATCGTCTTGCATATAAACTATCGTTGCTCCTCCAGCAGCTGGTGTATTATTATCGGTTATATTCAAAGCCTGCGGGCTGTAAAATCCACTAGTAGCAATACCTGGCAAATTAAAGCCTAATATTTGAGCACTCGGGCTACCGTTCAACATGGCAGCTCTTTCCAAAGCCCAAACCTTGTTGGAAGATCCTGTATTATCGGTAATGTAATATCCGTCGCTCCAAACCGATAATTTTTGATAATCGTTGATGGAAGCAATGTTATATACATACCAACCCGCAGTTAACGGATTGGGCCCATCGGAAACCGCAATTTGAGCACCATTTCCTAGGAAGGTTAGTACCCATCTGTCGGCAGCATTGTCATAAGATACCGTGAGATCGCAGCATCCTCCGGAAGGAAAGATGGCAGGATTAGGAGCGGTCTGACCTTGCAATTGATTTCCCGACTTATCATAAATTGCAAACCCTGTATTGAATACAACAAAAACGTGATTAGGCCCAATGGCTAATGATGGGTCGGTGGGTTGTGAACCGGATGCATATCCGTCGAATACAACACTCGGCGGAGCCATTCTAATACTCTGCTCCATTTCGTGTCGATTTCTTACATAGAAATCGTCCTGAGTTTGGGGATCTTTCCCAGTCACGATTTGATTGTCCATGGAACGTTTATCTTTTGCTTCTTTTACAGTATTGTTTGAGGGGATAAGATCTTGTGGACGTGATGCCATAGAGGTGACATACTCTACCGATGAAACGGTTCCTACGAAGTTCGCCTTCATCTCCTTGTTTTCCTGCGCGTTTGTAGAAAACGACAAGGAGATCACAAGTAGTGACAGGTAAAAAAAATTGTTTTTCATGTTTTGTTAGTGTTTTGTTAGTGTTTTGTTAAATAATTCTCTGAAACTACGAATTCTATCGAACATTTTAATAGACTAAATCCAATATTCGATCAAATACAATAGTGGGTCTTATAAGTTGAATATTTCATAATTCAAGTTCAAGCCATCAAAAAAAATCAAGTCTATATAATAGTTGGACAGAACTCTTCATTAATTGACTCATTTAGTTCCTTGTGATATTAAACTAAGTGGGGAGAAAGATATGAGGTGCAATTCCTCATTATCATGGGGAGGACTCTAAAGATACTAATTTTTAGCTACGCTCCGGACTTAACCACTTCGGAATTTGAGGAGCTTTAAATTCTCGCATTTTTTCCAACAATCTGTCGATATTGGTGTCCACGAGTAGCAATTCGTAGTTATCCATTGTCAGAAAGCCATTCCGTACCATAGTTTCTAACATTTGAAGCAAGGGGTCGAAAAAGCCGTTTATATTTAGGAGTCCAATAGGTTTGGTATGCAAGCCCAATTGAAGCCAGGTAAGAATTTCGAAGAGTTCTTCTAAGGTACCCATACCACCGGGCAGTGTAATAAAACCATCACTTATCTCTTGCATCTTCAGCTTGCGCTCGTGCATATTCTGAGTAGTTATAAGTTCGGTAAGTCCCAAATGAACTACCTCTTTCTTCTTCAGAAATTGTGGAATTATGCCAATCACCTGCCCTTTCAATTCGAGCATACTATGAGCAATAATTCCCATAACACCAATTTTCGCAGCTCCGTAAACTAAGGTGATATTTTGTTTTGCCAGGGTTTCTCCTAAATGTTTGGCAGCATCAATTATTTCGGAATCGTTTCCTTCACTACTTCCGCAGAAAACACAAATTTTATGAAGTTGATTCATGGCGAGAACATTTTATCATGCGATCCTTTTCAAAAATATCCTTGCGAATCTCCACGTTTGTGAAGCCTTCGTCAAGAAGTAAGGATTCCATTTCCTTACCAAGATACTCATTAATCTCGAAGAATAACCGACCGTTTTCAGTTAAATGAGTAAAAGCGAGCTTAGAAATCTTTTGATAAAATAATAATGGATCATCGTCCGAAACATATAAGGCCGAGCTTGGCTCATAATCCAAAACATTGGAATTCATCTCTCGTTTTTCCAGTTGTCTCACGTAAGGCGGATTCGAAACTATGATATCATACTTTCTATCTAATACCTTAATATTTAAAACATCCCGATGCATAAATTCGACTTTCACCACGTTTATTTTTGCATTCTCATGACTCGTTTTTATAGCTTCTTCGGAAATATCTAAGGCGGTAACCATTGCATTCGCCAAATTCTTGGCCAGTGAAATAGCGATGCAACCCGTACCCGTACCCATATCCAATATTTTAAGAGGGGTCTTAATCTGACTCACTTCTTCTAAAATCCAGGATACAAGCTCTTCTGTTTCAGGACGTGGTATTAAAGTATGCTCGTTCACGATAAAAGGCAGTCCGTAAAATTCGGTCTTACCCATGATATATTGAATGGGTTCCTGTTGCTGAAGGCGGTGAATGGCACTTTTGAATTTTGCCATATTTTCTTCGGAAAGGGAAATTTCAGAATTTATGGCAACTTCATATCGAGACATGTTCAGATATTCTTCCGACAACAAACTAAAAAAAGACTGAATTTCTTCCGAAGGATAAAGTGAATCCAATTCGCCAGCGAAGTGACGCTTCAATTCATTCAATTTCATGACTCAATGTTTTGATCATATGAACCCCACAGGCGTGATGCCCGGTATCTCCCATAGGACCCTTTAACGTATCGAATCCATACCGTTGGTACAAATGAGTCGCGGCTTTCATATAAGACATGGTTTCCAAATAGCAGGCGTCATAATTCAATTCTGCTGCCTTTTGTAAACAAATATCAATCATCTTAGTGCCCATGCCTCTTCCTCTCGCCTCTGGCAAAAAATACATCTTTTGAAGCTCACAAACATTGCCCTCATAATTATCCAAGGGCGCGATACCTCCACCGCCAATTATTTGGTTGTTTTCGGAAAGGATAAAATAGGCCGATCGCGGTTTTTGGTAATGATCGAACATGGCATCCAAAGATTTATCTGCATAGGCCGTCCCCACTTTAGGCACTCCAAATTCGAGAAGCACCTTTCTCACCAGAATACCAATTTCGGGATCATCACCTTTTTCGATAGGTCTAATTTTAAGGTCGCTCATCTAAGTTATTCATTGTATTTTTACATTCTGAATTCGGGAATTGTCCCTTTTTCTCTCACAAAAATAACCAATTAATCTTTGAGCAAACACAAGAAATACATGCGCCGTTGCATCGAATTGGCAAAGCTTGGATTGGGCAATACCTATCCCAATCCGATGGTAGGAAGTGTGATAGTTTACAAGAAAAAAATCATTGGTGAAGGTTGGCATCGAGAAGCCGGACAGCCTCATGCCGAAGTGAATGCCATAGAAAGTGTCACGGATAATTCACTTCTGAAAAAGGCCACCATCTACGTTAGTCTGGAACCCTGTAGTCACTTCGGGAAAACGCCACCCTGTGCAGATCGTATCATTTCCGAAGGAATACCCAAAGTTGTAATTGGTAGTGTGGATCCCAATCCGAAGGTAGCAGGGAATGGCATCCAGAAATTAATCGATGCCGGTTGTAAGGTAAAAAGTGGCATTTTGAAAGAAGAATGCGATACACTCAACAAAAGGTTTTTTACGTATCACCAATTGAAACGACCTTATATTATTCTGAAATGGGCCGAAACAAAGGACGGGTTTATAGCTCCTTTAAAACGTGATGAACAAAAACCTGTTTGGATCACTAATGAACTGTCAAGACAACGAGTGCATAAGATGCGTGCAGAGGAACAGGCCATTTTGATAGGAACCAATACAGCCTTAGAAGATAATCCGAGTTTAACGGTTCGGGATTGGGAAGGGACTTCACCTACTAAGATCTTAATAGACAGAAATTTAAAAGTTTCTGAAGATTTCAAAATCTTTCGAGACGAGAAACCCGTTTTGGTTTTTACTTCCGAAAATAAAAAAGACACCAACCATTCGCTGTATATTAAGGTAGATTTCGAAAGAGATTTAGCACCCCAAATATGTAATTCCTTGTTCGAACGAGGTATTCAATCGGTGATTGTTGAAGGAGGAGCACAAACGCTGCAAAGCTTTATCGATATGGACCTCTGGGATGAAGCATTCGTCTTCCAGGGTAAAGGTTCATTTGAGTCTGGTGTAGCAAGGCCGAAAATCGAGGGAACTCAAATTTCCGAAGAGAAAATAGAAGACGATTTGCTTATTCATTATAAAAAACCTGCCCCTTGATAGCACTCCTGTTAAGCATAGTGGCCTCCACTTTTATTTTTGTGGTCTTCAAATTATTCGACCGTTTTAGGGTGAATACATTTAACGCCATAGTTGTTAACTATGTGGCCGCGGGTAGCTGTGGATTAATAGCCTTTGAGGACGATGTTTCCATTTCGGCCATGACTTCCTCTTCCTGGTTTTATTTTGCGGCATTGCTGGGTGTGTTATTTATCGTAGTCTTTAACCTTATGGCTCTTACCACCCAGCGCAGCGGACTATCGGTGGTATCGGTTGCTACCAAAATGAGCGTGGTGATTCCGGTTGTTTTTGGTCTCTGGTATTATAAAGAAAGTCTTGGATTCTTAAAAGCTACAGGAATACTTTTAGCTCTGGTAGCCGTTTATCTCGTATCGGTGAAAGGTCATTCCGCAGTGAAAATTTCCAGAACCAACCTAATACTTCCGTTACTCGTGTTTCTAGGAAGTGGAATTATTGATACGAGCATCAAATATTTGGAAAACACCTACGTAGGAACGAATGAGGTCCCGTTGTTTTCGGCAACTATCTTTTTAGCGGCTGCAGTGATCGGAATTGGAGCTATTGTTGTACAAGCGATGAGAGGCAAATTCCATTTGAATGTAAAAAATATTGTTGGTGGAATCGTGCTTGGTATTCCAAATTACTTTTCGGTTTATTTTCTGGTTCAAGCCTTGCGAAGTGATATATTGGAGAGCTCGGGCATCTTTACCGTTAATAATGTCGCAATAGTGATGACTTCTACCTTGGTGGGTATTATAGCCTTCCGAGAAAATCTTATGCTTAAAAATTGGATTGGGATTGCTTTGGCGATTGTAAGCATCTTTCTTATCGCAGCAAACACTTTGTGATGGAAACAGAGAAAGATACTTATAAGACCATCGTAAAGCCTTCCCAAGAAGTTTTGTACAAGGATAGAGGCAGCAAGTTTTTTGGGTATGCCTTTCCGGTTGCTTCGGAAATAGAAATCAAAAATCACATAGATCAATTAAAGAAAAGTCATTTCAACGCACGGCATTGGTGTTATGCCTGGCAATTGGGAAAGTCGTATGATAGCTTTAGGGCTAATGACGACGGAGAACCTTCCAACAGTGCCGGAATGCCTATTTATGGTCAATTACAATCGTTTGATATTACCAATTGTCTGGTGGTGGTAGTTCGCTACTTTGGTGGAACTAAGTTAGGTGTTGGCAGATTGATCCAAGCATACAAGGCCGCTGCGAAAATGGCGTTAGAAGCTTCAAAGATAGTAGAGAGAACCATAGATGTGTCATTTCTTTTGAAATTCGATTACCCGGAAATGAATACGGTAATGAGGATTATTAAAGACGAAAAGTTAAGTATCGATTCTCAAAAACTGGAAATGAATTGTGAGATTAAAATTTCAGTAAGAAAAAAAGAAGCACAGAAAATCGAAGACATTTTTAATAACACGTACAAGGTTTCGATCAAGAAATTATGAATCGGAAAAATGAGAATCAAGTTAATTTATCGATTAAATAATCGGGTGCTTTTTGCAATTTATTGGTGGTAGAATTTATGAATACCAATGTGGTTGAGGCAGTTACCAAAAGTTCCTCTTTTTCATTGTGAATTTCA
>JABDKT010000167.1 GCA_013002065.1 Flavobacteriaceae bacterium | reverse complement strand
GATGAAAATTGAATTCATAAAGCCCTAAAATTTCATAGGAGGTATTATTGTAACGATAATCGGCCACACCTTCTTCCAGAAAAACGGGTTCCAAAGTACTTAGGTTTTGATGATTTACAGCCAATCCAAGCTTGTTAGAAAATAAATAAGGTGCTCTAAAGTTAATTCCGTAGCTATTAAAAATATCTCTTTGAAAATAACCTCCAATCAAAATATTTCGCCCCAAACCATTAAACTCGTACAAACCCAACCGATATGCAAATTCATCGTCGTTGGTGGTATATACATTTGCCGAAGGAATAATGGTAAAATTCTCCTCCACTCCATAAGTCACCGAATAACTATTATCGATAGTTTTCTCAACTTTGTAATAAGCGTGTGCAATACCGGGAAGACGCTTTAATCGAGAAATATCCAACTCAATCTTAGCCGAATCCAGAGAGTTTCCTGCCTTAACTTGGGTGATGTTTTGAATGAACTGGGAGCGCGTTTTATGATTCCCCTGAATGATTATTTCTGAAATATCCTGTCCGAAGGTAATTCCGCAGAAACCAATAATAAAGATGTAAACTACGCTTTTCAATTTGCTTTATTAAACCGTTTTCGAATTACTGCTTCTGCCGGTTTATTTTGTGGAGTAAACATGGGGTTTTCCAGACCACCCGAATTTTCGTGATCGATAAACCATTTCCAAATAAATCCGCCGGCATACCAATCCTCTTCATACAAAGAATTAAAAAGTCCTTGAGTTAAATTTGTTTGAGCTTTCAAATTCACCTCATTCATATCTCGATCGCTTATCCAAGGTTCTTTTCCGGCGAAATCAACCGATCGATATCCGTATTCCGTAAAAAGAATAGGCTTGTCCCATCTTTCAGAAATTCCCTTCAATTCCTGTTTCCATTTCATCCAACCCGCTTCCGCTTCTTCCACCGTGGGTGTTTGGTTTTCAGAAATTGGGAAATACGCATCAACTCCAATAAAGTCTAAATCTCCCCAAAACGGTACTCGTTTGTATTCGTCCCAATTGGCGGCGTAGGTAAGTTTTCCTTGATACTCCATTTTTATTTCTGAAATAAGTTGTTTCCAGTAGTCCGGTCTGTTAACAATGAATTGTTCCAGTTCTGTGCCTATACATAAAATATCGGCATTCATTTCATGGGCTAGTTTTGCATAGGTTAGGATGAATTCTGAATACGCATTTTCAAGTTTTTGCCAGTTCGCTTCATCTTTCATTTTTAAGTATCCGGTAAATTCCCCTCTCCAAATCCATATCTGAGGTTTTACCATCACTTTAATATTATTTTTTTGTAGTAGCCTTATGTATTGCTTAGCCCCTTTGCTGGTTTCGCCAAACCATTGCCTATCTGTGTCAAAAACAATTTCGGGAGTCCCTAAGTTTCGTATAAATCCGAAAGGCATCACCGCCGCATAATTCGCCTTCAAATTCAGGACTGCATCCACATGTTTCTGTTCAGCTTCTTGGCGTGAAGCCACAAAGCTTATTCCATCGATTTTGGAATTTTGTGCTGTACAGCTTTGCAGTAAAATGGCAATAACGAGAATCTGAAAGGCTTTCATAGGCGATAGTAATAACTTCGTTCAAGTTAATTATTTAATTAAAACACTGCTCTTAAGCCAATATTAAAAGTTTCTCCCAGGCCTGTGTTGTTTCCTCTTACAAAATTGGTGTAAAGTCCTTCAATATTTAATTCATCGGTTAATTGATATTTCACTCCTCCACCCAATGCTGTGAAATCCTGTGTGAAATCATTACCCAGATCTATACGCTGAGAATGCTGTGCTAAGGCCAAAACGGTAAATTTTGAGGAGGGGAAATAACTAAAGAAGACACCCGGAGTTAAATTCAAACTGTTGTTGGCGAAGCTCTCATCTTTGTCTCCAAAATTCAATTCGGTATTTAACTCACTAAACAACTGAAATTGATCACCCGGAAAGGTATAATCATAGAAAAATCGATTCTGCCAAATAAATCCTTTTTGGTCCAGAAAAACACCTTCTTCCACTTCATTATCCACCAAAGGAATAAAAAAGGAACTTTGAACCGAGAAATTACTAACCGTAGCAAATGGGACTACTTTTACAGAAGGTGCAATAGAGGTGAATCCGCTGCGGGCAGTTCCTCTTTCTCCGTCAAAACTAAAAACATCTAAGGCGCTACGATCGGCAATCACATTACTTCGGAATTCCAAAATCAATCCTACATTTACTCTTTTGTTGTCGCTAACGCCGGTATATCCTTCCAAAGTAGAAGTGAAAAAAGTTTCTCGCGGCTCGGTTCCTTCAGAAAAAGTACTTTCATTCTGAGTGTATAAATTATTGAACCACTTAATATCGAATTGACCCTTCGCGATTAATTTGGAAGGTGTTAGTGTTTGAATCACCGATCCTGTTTCTTCTTCGGTTTCTTGAGCAATTGTATGGGTGAAAACAAAGCATAGTAATCCCAGTACAAATAGTTTTTTTGAACTTTTCATTTTGTTTGGTTTTAAATTTTTGACAATTGCTTACCGACTGGTAAGTCTTGTGCTTCCACGACTTGCCGAAACTTGAGGAGTGCGTCGACAAGCGGGAAGACTGATTAGTTTATTTAGAGTTTAACCGCCAATCATAAGAGTAATAAGTAATCTTGGCGTTATCCTGTATTTTTTCTTTTCGGTATTTATTGAGAAAGTCGATTTCCGTCTGATTATCATTCACAAAATCTTCTTTATACCATTTAAAGATTTCAGAGAGTGCTACTTTTTTGGCACTTACTTTAATAAAAGAACTGTTGTTGACTGCCTTTATTGTTTGCTGCTCCAAAATTGTTTCCACATTCTCGGGCGTATAGGCTTTTGAAATAATAGGAGGACATCCTTTGGCTCCACAAACTAGGACGAAATGAACTCTGGCATCATCAAATTTTGCTCGTAATTTGTTATTCTCAATATCGTTCAAGGTGATCGAGGTTCCTCCTACCTCGTACTTGATTTTATCAAAAAACCCTTTTTTGTCCAAGGGTGAATTTATGGGGTAGTTGTCTATTATCCCTTTTATTACTGAAAGATTATAAGCATTAATCCAAAAGGCTCGGTATTCGTTGGGAGACGAGACCGAAACCGAAACTTCTTTAGCATCGTTTAAAAGAGATTCTAAATCTGAAGGATCCGAATGGATCGCCTTATAATCAACAGCCCCATTCGAGACATAGCTGCTGAAAAACGAATTGGCATCATCAAAAAACTTTTGTTGAATCTGAGCATTTGATATTCCAAAGAACATTAATGCTAAGAAAGTAAGAAAAGCGATTGGTTTTTTCATTTTATCAATTTTTGATGTGCTCTAAGTCGGAGGGTTTGAGCCTTGATTACAAATTAATTTCATAAAATTTTATTAAACCCAGTATTCATACCATTTCAGGAAAGAAAGAAAAAAAAGATTAAACAAAAAAAGAGCCTAGCTGTAAAGTTCGTAACTTTCATTACGACACAATAGCCAACTAGACCAAAAAAGTATGGAACATATTGTCATTATCGGAAATGGAATTTCCGGCGTAAGCGCTGCTCGTCATATAAGGAAACTTTCAGACAAAAAAATAACCATTATCTCTGCCGAAACCGACCATTTCTTCTCCAGAACGGCACTCATGTATATCTATATGGGCCACATGAAATATGAACACACCAAACCTTACGAAGACTATTTTTGGAAAAAAAATAACATCCACTTAAAACGCGGATTTGTATCTAAGGTAGATCACGTCAACAAACAATTAGTTTTTTCCGAAGGAGATTCCATGTCCTATGACAAATTAATCGTCGCTGTTGGATCCAAGTCGAACAAGTTTGGCTGGCCCGGACAGGATTTAGATGGTGTACAAGGTTTGTATTCTTTTCAGGATTTGGAAATGCTGGAAAAAAATGCGCCCAATAAAAAGGTATGTAAGAGAGCGGTAATCGTGGGTGGCGGA
>JABDKT010000149.1 GCA_013002065.1 Flavobacteriaceae bacterium | reverse complement strand
TTATAATAGTAAGTGTAGTCACCCTCTTCGAAAGGAGGCCCCACTTTTTCATAGTTCCATAAAGATTCTAATCGTTCTTTTAATTCTGAACGAAACGGAATGGTATCTAAATATTCAAAAGTTACTGCATTTTGGGCTTTTACCCATTCACCGGTCTCCTCACTCATATCATCTTCCAGCCATCGATATGGATCTTTAACTTCAGTTCCAAAATAGTTGTCAACAGTATCTACTTTTTTGGTTTGATGGTAATTCACAACGATAGGATCTTTTTGTTTGCAGGCCATCGTGCTAACAATAGCTAAGGTCATTAGAAAAATTTTATTCATGTTGCAGTTTTTCGGACCGTAAATGTAGTAAAAATGAGTTGTTTACTTCTTCGGAATAGGTTGTAATTAATGGAATAAGGGTTTATAGGCTTTCCAATATTTATAAATTAAAATAACGTTTAAAACGGTAATCACTAATGCTCCTCCAATATCCGGTAAATCCAGGAAAAGATGGAAGAGAATAATATTTACCGAAATTGGCGCTAATAGAATTAACGCAAATGGAACCCATTTATTCAGCAATAACATAAGACCGATTACAATTTCCAGTACTCCAATAGCAGGAAGAACATACCCTGTGGCATCTAGCGAAGTCATAAAGCTGGAAGCATTTTCCGGAAGTTCGGGTAAAGGAAGAAACCCAATAAATTTATTTAAACCGAATGCAAGCAATACGAGAGCTAATAATATTTTGAGGATTTTAGTAAAAGTAGAATTCATCGTTGGTGGTTTGATTAGTGCAACTCAATATAATAAAAAAGTACCGCCTCCTAAAATAACGGAGGTGGCACTTTTAAGTTTTTAAGAATTACAGGTATGTTAACTCTTATTTCTTTATAAATCGTTGGGTTTTTGTGGTTGTGTTGTCACTAACTCTAAGGAAATAATTTCCTTGCGCCAATTGAGATACATTTATAGACTGAGCAGATAATTTTGCATCCATAACTATTTTACCACTATTATCGAAAACGGTATAATTAGGACTATCGAAATCACTAATATCACCTAAATTCAAAATATCTTGAGTAGGATTAGGATAAGCAATTAAGTTGTTCACAAGGTTATCGTTTAATCCAAGAACAGTAGATCCTTCAATCACTGTAATAGTTTGATTAGAGGCAACGTCTTCAAGCGTATCAATAATACCAGATGTCCAGTAAATAGTAATGGTATCTACAGTTTCGTTAGCTCCAAGACCGAAATGCGTATTTAACGTACTCATATAACGGAATCCTTCACCCGATCTAACTTCTCTCATTTGCGTGCCGGAAGCAGTAACAATTTCAATTCTTGCTCCTAGTCCGTCGATATTACTCTCTTCACCAATGGTGTTGATCTTTAGCCAATTGTTCGCATTTCCATCATTCAAGTAAAGAATACCTCCAGTAAAGGCATCGATAAATCCGTCGTCATTAGCATCTCCAAACGAACCGTTGTTCCCTGGTAAAATTCCACCGATGTTAGTAAAAGTCATATCTCCATTTCCAAGAAGTACGCTACCATTTGAAATGATATCGGCATTACCGTCGTTGTCAAAGTCGTAAGAAGCATTTTCGATACCGGTGATGTTGAATCCTTCTAGTCCAGATCCTACTATGACATCGGTGAAAGTTTCATCACCATTATTTTCCATTAATCTGTGGAACCCGTCAGCGAAAGTACTAGCTCCAATCCAAACGTCCATGTCTCCATCATTGTCAAAATCTGCCCAAGCTGAAGACCAAGTTTGCATATCATCCTCTAATCCAACAATCGCTCCTACTTCACTAAAAGTACCATCTCCGTTATTTTGGTGCATTTCATTATCACGTCTTTCCGATCCACCACCACATTTGGCGATAAACATGTCAACATCTCTATCGTTGTCAAAGTCAATCCAAACAGAACCATAGTTTCCTCCTGTGGGATAGTCTCCCAAACCTCCTTGGAAAAATGTCCAGTTTCCAGAGCCGTCGTTGATGTAATAAACGTTTGGTTCTACATCATGACAAACAAAGGCATCCAGATGTCCGTCGTTATTGATATCCACAAAATTGGATCTTTGGGAGAAAACATACTCTGTTCCTGAGACCTCTGTATATTCAGTTCCGTCTTCATTTGCTCGCATAAAGGTAACTCCATTTCCTCCTCCGTAAAGAAGATCGGTGTATCCATTTCGGTCATAATCGGCTGCTGCAAAACTCCATGACGGATTGTAATCGGCAGGAGTAGTGGTAATATTTGTTTCTACAAAGCTACCATCCGGCTGCTGATGGAAGATTTGAATATTCGTACTCGTTACAGAAACGATATCGTCCAAATGGTCACCATTCATATCTACTAAGGCACGATCGGAACCCGTTGTCGCGATATTTTCCGTAGTAAATGTAACCTGAGCAAAGCTCAAAGGAGCGATCAAGGCTATAAGTACGAGTGAGATAATTTTTTTCATAATAGATTATTTAATTTAATTAGTTAATTGCAGTTTTCTGATAAGGAATTAATCCATTCCTCTATTAAGGCAATGCCTTCTTCGTGTTGTATGGTTCTACCCAACAACGGCATTCGATATTCTTCGAAATTAGTATTCGTTCTAAAATACAAAATTGAATTTTCCGGGTTTCCGGGGTCTACTACTTTTGCGTCCGGCATTCCTCCAATAGGTGTGTCGGGCGTAATACAAATCCCAAGATTATCTGGGTCTTCAGATTCATTGAATGCGAAACGCAATGATCGATAGTCGCAATGACCACCATCGCTATGACAGCTCGCACAATTGATGTCAAAATACGAACGAACTCTTAGATCTAAGGGCTGAGACGTATCATAATAATTCACTACTGTGTTTATATTCGACGGAACTGAATTATCCAAATACCCCATGTCCATCCACTTCTGCAACTGATTGGCAGTTCCATCGGCAAAGTCATAATCTGAATTTAAGTTCTGCGGCTTCACGCCTATGGGAAAACCGGCATCGTTATTTTTGTGACAGGTAAAGCATTCACTACCCGATGGAATTCGGTAATTCACATACTTTTCCGTTCCATTTTCCATCCAGCTTAAGGGAGAAAAACCTCCATTTAAGTTATACGTGGCCTCCGTTTGATCTTCGTTCCAAACATAGTCCGCAAATATCCAACCGTCCTGTTTTTTGATCATTAGCCGGGTTTCGATAATTTTATAACTATCGTCCGGCAAAACATTATTATAGGAAAAAGTCTTGATTAAGACAGTTCCTACCGGAAAGTTCAGCAATTCACCGTCACTTTGATATTGTGCCTTCGTACCATAGGGCATCCATAAGAATCGTTTTTTCTTAGCATAGTCTGAGAAAAGCGGACTAATAGGCTCATAGGGTAACACTCCATAAACGGGGGATTGATCTGCCAAAGTGCCTTCAAAGAAGTTGTAATCCGATAAATTGGTATAAGGAACCTGTGTTAAATCAAGAATAACTGGCGAAAATGGTAACACGGTCACAGTCACCACTTCAGTTTCACAATTGTCTCCAGCCGCATCACAAATAGTGTATTGAAAGGTATCGTTACCTGTAAAACTGCCATCGGGAGTATATTCTACCACGTCGTCTAAACGATTATTTGGCGTATTGTTGTTCAGAATTACGACAGTTCCTGTTTGAGCGGTAGACAGGCTAAGTTGTCCATCTTGTGGTACATTATTATCATTGTTGAAAATTGCAATGAGTAGGGTTTCATTTTGAAAAACTTCTCCAGAATCGGGAGCAGTAGTGATTACCAAGGGAACATAGGTATCGCCACCATCATCTTTATTACACGCAGTAAATACAAAGAAGAGAGCTAGGATACATATGAATTTTGAGTAGGACTTATTCATATATCTTAATCTTCAGCAATTTTTTTTTAAAAAAGGGATTCAAACTTACGTAAAAATCCCTTAAATGTACTAAAAAGATTCTTTAGAAACGCCCTCAACCCCTTGTTTATCTATTTTTTAGCTGAAAAGAGGCTTATAGGAATTCCAGTTTTTATAGATCAAATATGCATTAGCAACTGCTACTAAAATGGCGGGACCAATATTCGGAAGATTAACGAAGGCATGAAATAGCACAATATTCACGGAAATAGGCACTAGAACCACTAGGGCAAATGGTATCCATTTCCGAAGAATTAAAAGAATCCCCACCACGGCTTCGGTAATTCCAACCAATCCCATTATATATCCTTTGCCGGTAGGTTCAGGACCGGAAAATCTGAGAGATTTGAATAAATATTCGGCTTCCGGATAACCGGTGAAATCAAAATCGGGCATAAACCAGAAGAATTTATTGAGTCCGAAGGCGAGAAGCATTAACCCAAGTCCGATATACAGGATGAGGTGAAAAATTTTCATAAGATGTTTTTGAAAGGTTATGGGCATTTAGACGCCACCTTCCATGAACACTTACAAAAATTAGGATAGTAAGTTATTGTAAAGTAAGTACTCGGCAATTTGAATGGCATTCGTGGCGGCCCCTTTCCTGAGATTATCACTCACGATCCATAAATTTAAAGTGTTGGGTTGCGTTTCATCCCTACGAATTCTCCCTACAAATACATCATCCTTGTCATGGGCATACATGGGCATTGGGTAGGTGTTGGTATCGGGATTGTCCTGAACTGTGACTCCCGGAGTTTGATGTAAGAGGTTTCTAACATCTTTTAAGTCGAAATCGTTGTGAAATTCGACATTAACGGCTTCACTATGACCTCCCGCCGTGGGAATACGAACCGCAGTCGCAGAAACTGAAAAAGTGCGGTCGTCCAATATTTTCTGTGGCTCTCGAGCCAACTTCATTTCTTCTTTGGTATATCCGTTTTCTTCAAAAACATCACAATGTGGAAGTGCATTTTTATGAATGGGATACGGATACGCCATTTCTCCTCTCTGTCCGGAGATTTCATTTTCCAATTGTTGAACAGCTTTAATTCCGGTTCCAGACACCGATTGATAGGTAGAAACCACCACTCTTCTCATTTTATATTTGTTGTGGAGAGGTGCCAATGCCATGACCAATTGAATCGTCGAGCAATTAGGGTTGGCAATTATTTTATCATCCTTTCCAAGAATTGAAGCATTAATTTCAGGAACAACTAATTTCTTGGAAGGGTCCATTCTCCAAGCTGAAGAATTATCAATTACCGTGCATCCCGCTTCAGCAAATTTAGGAGCCCATTCCAGAGAGGTGCTTCCTCCGGCCGAAAAAATAGCTATGTCCGGTTTAGCATCTACCGCCTCTTGTAACCCAATAATTCGATGAAGTTTATTTTTGAAAACTAATTCACGCCCCACCGACCTTGAAGATGCAACGGGTAACATTTCACTAATGGGAAAATTTCGTTCTTCAAGTAGTTTAAGCATTACGGAACCAACCATACCAGTGGCTCCTACAACGGCGATTTTCATTTTGGGACTATTTTCCATCAAATCTAAGTGCTTAATTATTTGAACTACAAAATTACAACGAAAAAAAAGACCATCCTGTCGAAAAACAGGATGGTTTAGTTAAATATATATAGTGTAGCGGTCGCTACTCTTAATTATTTTTTCAATAAATCGCGAATCTCAGTCAGCAATTGATTGTCTGACGGTCCTGCCGGAGTCTCCTCGGCGGGCGGCTTTTTGGTTTTATTGTATGCCTTCACTATCATAAACAATACAAAGCCTACTACGATTAAATTGATAATGGAATTAATCCATTTACCATATAAAATGGCATTTTCAGGTGTAGTTACAGTCCCATCTGCTGCAACAACGGCTTCAGATAACACAACTTTCATATCAGCGAAATTAAGTCCGTCTCCTAAGAAACTACCAACAAATGGCATCATGATGTCACTAACAAAGCCATTAATTACAAGGCCAATGGCGCCAGCCAAAATAACCGCCACTGCGAAATCTATCACATTACCGGTCATTATAAAATTCTTAAACTCTTTTAACATGTTGAATGGTTTTTAAGTTAATAGTAACCAAATCTACTCAAATTGAGGGTTTTTAACAAAAAACGCCCTTTTCAGCACTACTGTTTTCGACAGACAACACGCTTAATACGTTGAGATAAAGCAGTTAAGAGTTCGTAAGAAATACTATTTGCAGATTCGGCAAGGTCGCTGGCAGGATTGGACGCACCTATTATAATTACCTCATCACCTTCCTTACATTCGATTCCTGTGACATTTATCATCAACATATCCATACATACATTTCCAATAATAGGCGCCTTCTTCCCATGTACTAAGACATGCCCAACTTGGTTACCGTAGGAACGGGAAATACCATCGGCATGCCCTAAAGGCAAGGTAGCTGTCACTTCATAGCCGCTTGCTTTGAATGCTCTGTTATAGCCAACGCTCTCGCCGGGTTCAATTTTATGAATTTGAGATATAATCGATTTCAATGTTACTACCGGAGATAATTGTTCATCGGCCTCTTTAGAGTTTCCATAGCCATACAGGCCAATTCCGGTTCGAACCATATCGAAATTTGCTTCGGGATAATTGATGATCGCTGAAGTGTTACTTTGGTGTAGAAAAGGGCGATACCCCAATTGAGCTATTATTTTTTCTGAAATCTCTTTGAATTGCTCAATTTGGTCTAAAGTGAACGATTTTTCTGAAGCATCCTCACTGGCAGCAAGGTGAGAAAAAAGTGACTTTATTTTAATTGAAGTCGTTTCGGATAGCCGATCCATGATCCAGTCGGAGTCGTTTCCCCAAAACCCAAGTCTATTTAGGCCGGTGTTGAATTTAATATGCACCGGATAATTTTCTTGTCCCTTACTTTCCGCAGCCCTTACAAACTCCTTCATAATTCGTGCACTGTATAAGGTGGGCTCCAGACATCGATCAATGAGAACTTCAAAATTTACCGTTTGCGGATGCAGCACTAGAATAGGGGTCCTAACCCCAGCATTTCTTAAGGCCACCCCTTCTTTTACGTAGGCAACGGCAAAATAATCGACCCCCAGTTGTTCTAATTCCTTCGCTACTTCGCAAGCATCACTTCCGTAACCAAAGGCTTTTACCACAGCCATAACTTTGGTTTCAGGTTTTAATTTGGAAGTAATAAAACGATAGTTGTGTGCAAGGGCGTTAAGGTCGATCTCCAGAACGGTTTCCCCATAAGAACTAGGGTTACTATTCATACTAAGCGCGTTTTTTAGAAGGTAATTGTTCCGGGTCTTTTACGTCCATTTTCCGAACTTTTTCTCGAAGCATGGCTTTGTAAAAAGCGGCTCTACTCAGAGGTTCGTACTCATCGGTTTCGCCTAATAACACTAAATCGTCACTTTTTGCTTTTCGATAACTATAATTAGCGAGATTACCTGTTCGGGTGCAAACTGCATGCACTTTAGTTACGTATTCGGCGGTTGCCATAAGAGCGGGCATCGGCCCAAACGGATTGCCTTTATAGTCCATATCCAAACCGGCAATAATGACTCTTACGCCTTGATTGGCTAAATCGTTACATACTTTTACGATTTCATCATCGAAAAATTGAGCTTCGTCGATTCCTATCACATCACAACCATCTGCCAAAATGGGAATATTGGCTGCGGCCGGCACCGGAGTAGATCTAATTTCATTGCTATCGTGAGAAACTACTTTATCATCATCGTATCTAATGTCCACAGCAGGCTTAAAAATCTCAACCTTTTGTCGTGCAAATTTGGCACGTTTTAATCTGCGGATGAGTTCTTCGGTTTTTCCCGAAAACATGGATCCACAAATTACTTCGATCCAGCCGAATTGCTCTTTCTGATTAACTGTATTTTCGAGAAACATACCTACCGATTAGAATAAAAAAGAATTCTTTGACGTTTACATAAAGGATGCGTAAATTTAACAAAACAAAAAATAGCAAGACAGATTAATTTTAAAAGTTATGAAGAAGAAACTTCGGTCGCAAATAAGAAGTCTGGCAGAAGAAATTTTAGCTCAGGAAGGCGCAAATAGCACCAAAGAGATGAAGGAAACAGCACGTAAATTATACGAGCAGCTGTCTGTATTGCACTATTTAGAAGATCAAATTCTAGGGGAAGAACTAAAAACCGATTCCGAGTCTCTGGATTCTAAAAGCTTTAGAGAACAAAACTGGTTCAAAGAACCGGAACCCTTACCACAACCCGAGAATCAAGACGAAATCGTCGAGCCACTTATGGAGAAGATAAAAGACATAGTGGCACAAATGCCCGAAGAGTCGCATAAAGTAGATGCTTTGTTAGAGGAGGTTCTTCCGAAAAAAGAATACATGAAAAATGATTTGGAAGAATTCGCTTCCAACTATCGGGACATGCCGGTTTTTGAAAAGAAAATAGGTTCGGTAGTGGGTAGAAATATTCGTGAAAATGAGCCGGGGCAGGAAATTGAAAACAATGAAACAAATACCCATAACGATGTAGAACGTCCAAAATCATTAAATGACTCCCTGGGGAATGGATTGAATATTGGACTCAACGACCGTCTAGCGTTCATAAAACATCTTTTTGATGGTAAAACAGAAGACTATAAACGTGTACTTTCGCAAATAAGTTCGTTCAACAATTATGAGGATGCCCAAAACTTTATCAAGGGCAAAGTAAAACCCGATTATAATTATTGGCTTCAAAAGGAAGAATATTCGAAGCGATTTATGAAGATTATCGAAAAAAGCTTCAATTAACAACGCATTTTATTGAATTCACCGATGAGAAGTTCTCCACTTTGTGGAACTTTAAACGGCAGCTTGATTTCTTCGGAAACCTAAGATAAAACCAACCATGGGGAAACTTTATTTAGTACCTACACCAATTGGCAACCTTGGAGATATGACTTTCAGAGCTGTGGAAGTTCTTAAAGAAGTGGATCTCATCCTCGCCGAAGACACTCGAACCAGCGGAAAGTTATTAAAGCATTTTGAGATTTCTACTCCCATGAAATCTTATCATATGCACAACGAGCATCAATCCACCGAAGGTGTAGTACAGGTTTTAAAGTCGGGAGATAATGTTGCCTTGATTAGCGACGCCGGGACTCCGGCCATAAGCGACCCAGGATTTTTGCTTACTAGAGCTTGTGTTTCAGAAGGGATAAAAGTCGAATGTTTGCCGGGCCCCACGGCATTTGTACCGGCTTTGGTTAATAGTGGGCTGCCTAACGACCGATTCGTTTTCGAGGGTTTTTTACCGGCCAAGAAGGGCAGACAAACTCGTTTAAAAGCTCTTTCAGAAGAAACCAGAACCATGGTATTTTATGAGTCTCCTCATAAATTACTTAAAACCTTAACTCAATTTTCAGAATACTTCGGAAATGATCGTTTGATTTCTGTTTCCAGAGAAATTTCAAAAGTACATGAAGAAACTGTGAGAGGTTCAATTTCCGAAGTGAAAGCACATTTCGAAAATAACATTTTAAAAGGTGAAATTGTGGTAGTTGTCGCCGGCAAAAAATAATGGAAAACCTTCTTGCCTCCATACGTAAATGTGATTTTTGTAAAGCGCACCTTCCTCTGGGCCCAAGACCTATCGTAAGTGCCAATCCCACTTCACGAATAGCCATTATTGGACAGGCTCCGGGGAGTAGAGTTCATGCAACGGGGATTCCTTGGGATGATCCCAGCGGTAAGCAACTCCGGAAGTGGATGGACGTGGATGATGAGACTTTTTACAATGCCGGTAAAATTGCTTTAATTCCTATGGGTTTTTGTTATCCGGGAAAAGGGAAAAGCGGTGATTTACCTCCTCGAACCGAATGTGCGCCGCAATGGCATTCAGAATTGATTGAAAAAATGCCTAAACTGGATTTGGTGGTTCTTATTGGGATGTACGCCCAGAACTATTATTTAAAGTCGGATGCGCAAAAAACGTTAACCGAAACGGTTCGAAATTACAACGCCTATCTGCCTAAATACTTTCCACTACCGCATCCTTCACCGAGAAATCGATTTTGGCTTTCAAAGAATCCTTGGTTTGATGCAAACGTACTTCCTGAATTCAGAGCGCGAATTAAAAAGCTATTACCTAACTAATTCGATAATTCGGCGGCATATTTTGTAAGTGCAAATCCGTAGGCAGTTAAAAGATCGGTGTTCTTGGTGTCTTGAATTTGTTTTCTTGCTTTGTTCCAAATGGAATTGGCCGATCTCGAGTGAGGAATACAATAGTAGGCGACCACCTTCTTGCCTTCAGGATCTATGAATTCGTATTCAATCATTACGGCTACCGTTGTATTAGTTGCGGTCTTTACTAATTTTGAAAATATGAGGTTGTATTCTTTTCCGGCAGACTTATAGCCATAGTTGTTAATTTTTTCGAAGTCATATCCCACCTTATTGGGCAGTCCGTTTTCGATTTGTGCACGATAGCCTTTGGTTACGTAGTTATATTCATCATTGGTAGTTTGTGAATACAGACTACAACTTAAAATTCCGAATAAAAAAAGAATGACTGGTTTCATGAGGATATAGTTAATAAATAAACAGTGGTAAGTCCTGATATTGGTAATAATTATAGTCTATCATTACGACGGAAATATTATAATTGCGATCTCCATTTACTTGAATAGCATAGGTATAATTAGGCTGCACATAGCTGAAGAAATAGAATCCGTAAGCATCGGTAAGTGTTTGCTGTACAATAATCCATTGTTGGGTTTGCGGATTCAAATAGTACAAATCGACATTCGCATAGGTGAGTGGATATTGAGTTCCGTAGTAATCGGCCGAAACAATCTTTCCCCTAAGGTTGGTGCCTGGATATTGAGCGTTTGCACTTTGAACGGTCAAGGTCGCGAATACGATAAATAATATGAATTTTATTTTAGCTACCATCGTTTCCAGTTGTTATGGGAGGGCCCTCAAAAAAATCGGGAAGCGTATTTGGATCTCCCGATTCAAAATTCTCCGGATTATAATCTTGTTTTACTTGCTTAAGCCTGACCGTACCTACGTTGATCTTGTTGTCTTGAATACTATCCTTAAATTTATTCAGGTCGATCATTCGTGATTCGTAGCCCCTAAAAGTATAGGTTATTTTGGGCAAGCTTTCTTTTCCATAAACCATAAACGAGATGCCGTTTAGGGTTTTTATGTTGTGATCGGGGGTAGTCTTTATTTCTAATTTTTCTCTAAAATCTTTTTCAGAAACATTCGCTATTCTGTTATTTTCACCATCGACAAAATGAACAACAGAACTTACTTCAATGCCCTTTGTAGCAGACTTCCCATTATCTCCTTTGATATAACCCGTATAACCGAAACCAACAGTTACGGCAATCACCTCTAAAATTAGGGCTGTAAACAATTTGTTTAGAAATCGGGTTTCAATGGTGATAACTTTGGTAAGGGCCAATAGGGTTATGATTCCCGTGGCAGCAAAAATTACTGCGCAGGTCCAAACAATAAAAATGATGGGTTCCAAACTGTGATGTAACTTTATAATTTACAACAAGTTAAGAAAAAAAGGCGATCAGGCTGGGAGATTTTTCCTGTTTTTACATAGGAAATATCCTGTAAATGAAATAATTAGAGATGTTTTCCTTTATTCCAACCGTGCTTCCCGAGGTATTGCTCGCCACTTTCAACCGCACCGTCCTCAATGGAAGTACCCATAGAGTCGTTCCAACGATTGAGGTATCCAAACAATGAAATCACTCCCAGCATTTCGACGATTTCCCCTTCGTTCCAATGTTCATAAAGACGCTTTTTGATGTTTTCGTCAACTGCGTTTGGAACTTGTGAAGCAGCCAATGAAAAGTCCAACGCAGCTCTTTCTGCTTCCGAAAATGCAGGATGGGTTCTGTATTCCCAAATATTATCAAGTTGTTGCTGTTCGGCTCCGTAGCGTTCTGCGGCACGAATAGCATGTGCTTGGCAATAACGACAACCGGTAGAATTACTACTTACCCAGGCGATCATTCTTTTCAAGGCAGAAGTTACCCTTCCTTCATTTGCCATCACTGCTTTGTTGAGGTTGATAAAGGCCTTGCTAATGGCAGGTCTTCGCTGCATGGTAAGAACACTATTAGGGCAGAAACCCAGGGTTTCGTTAAAGAATTCGGCGAGTTTTTTGGTTTCTGGATCGTGTTCCGGAGAAAGAGGAGTGACTAAAGGCATAATTTTGTTTTTCTGAAATTCGAA
>JABDKT010000125.1 GCA_013002065.1 Flavobacteriaceae bacterium | reverse complement strand
TTTAATGACCTGTGAGGAAAAAGATATTCCGAATACCAAGGTGATCGCAACTTTTATCAATGGGGAGAAGGTCTTCGAACAGCAATAACTAGGAAGGGTTTCTCGATACATCCTCCTTCATTGAAATTTCGGAGGACACTCGAAGTGACAACATTTTGGGCTTTCGGCTTTTCATCCACCGAAGTTGTAACGAAGGTGGACCGGCTTTCGACCCTACATACTAATGGTGGGTGCTTTTGAGACCTCTCGACTGCGCTCTAGGGGACAGTTTCTTTGGACTTTTGGCTTTCGTCTGTAACTACAATCCCCCTTTAGCCTGTAAATCCTCAATGCAGAGCGGATCTAATACCGGAACCGTTCCTTTCGAAAACATTCTGCTCACCATGGATCGTGTTACGTTTGTCGCATCGAAATACATTAGGCATTCTTCCACGAAACAATGTTTTAGATGATCAGGGTCTTCGTGTTCGGTATGAATATCGTCTTCCTGAATGTTAGTAAGGCCCAATATATGTCCGAACTCATGATTCAAAGTCGTGCTTTCCAAAACGGGAAGGTTTTCCGGATTGGATTGTGTAAGTGCTTTTAGGGTACTCTCAAAAACAACAATAGAAGTATTACGATAAGCAGTTCCCAAAGTAACGGTCGTCTGCGTATCGTTCGAAGATTTACCACCAGAAAAGTATATGAATATCGCCAAATTGGTGCCTTCGGTGTATTGCGTTCTCACATCTTCTTCTATATCGCGAATTTCAGAAATAGTAAAAGGAGAACCACTTTGTAAAGGTATTGGGGTTTCAATAAAGGTGATGCCGCCTGGCTTATTCACCCGCTCCTCTAAAAAGTTTCGAAGATTAATTTTGGCAGTTTCTGTAGGGCCAAAGGCCGGTGGAAAGGCAATTTCAACAGTGATACTACTGTAAATATCATTGGATAGAATGTCTTCGGCCGAAGTACCTAAAGCCTTTTTATTTTCGGCCGTGGGATCTTCCACCATCTCTTCCGTATCGTCGCTTTTACATGCACTTAAAACGAAAACTATAGTAAGAAGGAACAATATTTTTGGGGAAATCTTTCTCATGGTCCAATTTTTGTATTTTTAGCAAACATAACTTTTATAAACGGTTCATAAAAATGAGACTATTTTTTTTAACGATATTTTCAGTATTTTGTTTCACTGCACAGGCACAGGTAGATACCTTTCAGCAAGATATCATCAACTATTTAAATATCAATGGGACGCACACTCAATACGCCGACGCCTATGAAAAAATGTTCGATGTATTGCTTCCCCAATTCGAATCGGCCAATGTGCCCGAATCTTTTGTAAAAGAGTTGAAAAAGGACAAAGAAGAGTCTCTGGATGAGATTGTGAAATTCTTGACTTTTGCTTATCGCAAGCATTTTACACAAGAAGATATTCAACAAATGACCTCCTTTTATAAATCAAAGGCAGGACAGAAGATGGTGCACAAAACCGGAACGCTCACCGAAGCTGAAAACGCCGAAATCGCTGCCTTCTTCGGAAGCGATTTGGGTAAGAAAATAGAGGAAAAAAGAACGGCTCTCTCTGAAGATATTGCCGAAATTTCGGGACATTGGAGTCGTGATTTGTTTTCAGAAAAAATGAGTGCCTTGGTCAAAAACGGCTACGTACCTAAACAGTAAGCCGGGCTAGATAATCAAAATTTTCACCTCTCGCCACTACCTTAAATTTAATCGCCTCTTTATCGCAAAGCTCCTCAAAAAGTGCTTCATGCAGGTATAGCCAAGGAAAGACATCACTGGTTTCGCCTTTGTACCTCACTTTAAAATCCAATTCTCCATAATATCTATGGGCCGGAACGATTATCGCCCCCTCTTCCGTTTGATCGTACATATATTGCAAATCACTGGAATCGATGAGTATTTGTCCGTTGGGAGCAAGTAAACTTTTCAGATGCCTCAAGAATTTTGGAGTATTTTCCAAAGTGCCGAAAATCCCGGTTCCATTCATCAAGAGTAAAATAGTGTCGTATTTTTCTTCGGAAATATCTGTTAGATTTCTTTGTTGGGCATTCGTTACACCTCGCGCCTTGGCAACACGTATTGCGCCTTCGGAAAGATCGATCGCTACAACCTCCAGGCCTTGATTTTGAAGATACAGACTGTGACTGCCCGCGCCACAGCCAGCATCGAGCACTTTACCATTGCACAGTTGGAGCGCTTTTTTTTCGAGGGAGGGCATTTCAGTAAAACTTCGAAACAGATAGGGAAGGGGTAAGACATCTTCTTCGCTTATGTTGGTTTCGGTGATGATGTCTTCGGAGTAGTTTCCGGAATAATAATCCCACAATGCTTTGCCCAGTATATCGTTCATTTACCTACTTTTGAATTATGGACGAAATCCTTCAGAATTTACCACAACAGGCCAAAGATAAGCATAAGGAGAACAAGAAATTCTTTGCCAAGTTGAAGAAAAAACCACCAAAAAAATTGGATGAGTTAATGGTAGAATTACATAATGAAGAATTTTCCCGAACCGATTGTTTGGAATGTGCGAATTGCTGTAAAACGACAGGACCTCTCTTCACCGATAAGGACGTGGAGCGTATTTCGAAGCATTTTAAGATGAAACCACAAAAGTTTATTGAAACCTATTTGCGAGTGGACGACGAAAACGATTATGTGCTGCAATCGGTGCCTTGTACTTTTTTGGGAGCCGACAATTATTGCAGCATTTATGATGTACGACCCAAAGCCTGTAGGGAGTTCCCTCACACTGATAGAAAAAAGTTTCAGCAAATCTCAAACCTTACTTTAAAAAATGTAGCGATTTGCCCGGCGGCTTATAATATCGTGGAGGAGATGAAACGACGGATGGGGTGAGTTTTAGGCAGTAGGCAGTGAGCAGTGGGCAGTAAGCAGTATGCAGTGGGCAGTAGGCAGTAGGCAGTGGGCAGT